>DAOVDI010000036.1 GCA_030669585.1 Acidobacteriota bacterium | reverse complement strand
GAGACTAGTATTTAAGGGTGAGAAGATGGCCGGGAAATTCACCCCACCATTCACCCTGCGAGGTGATTGACCCTGTTGAGACCCTATGACATCATTGGATCATCATCACATCCGGAAGGGTGTGAATAGATGCCTCATCCAAGGCAGCGTCAAGATTAGGAAAAGGGAGAGGGGTTAAGTAAGGTTCCTCTCCCGCCTCCTTCTCCCCCTGAATTATTCATAAAATTCGACGACACGTTTAAAAAAAAGGGTTCGAGGATTCTAGGGTTCAAGGATTCAAGTGAAAGAATAAGAGGCCAAGGGCCAACGGCCAAAGACCAATGCAAAAGAGGCCCAAAGCCGGCTAACGCCAGCGAGAAAAGCGAGGGTGAAATCGAGCCAGAATAAGAGAAGAGGCCAAGGGCAACTTAGCCCAAAGTCCTTTAATTTACGTCATTCCCGTGTAAACGGGAATCCAGCTCTTTGATTTCATGGAGTTTCTTGACTTCGACGACTTCAATAGACTCCTATGGACTTCTATAGACTGTTTTTCCTTGGCCATGCCGCGCATATCGACCCGTGAATAATCCAGGGATCCTGAATTATTCATAAAAATTTGCGATGCTATAAAGAGATCAGATTTGATAGATACTTTGATAACTGTCCCGCAAAATGTCCAAATAACTGTCTCTGTAATAACGGACAGCATCAGGAAGGAACTCCATGATATCTTGGGCTGTGACCCCGTCTTCTCCCTTCTCTGCTGCAGCCAGATCGCCTGAAAAACCATGGAGGAAAACACCTGTTCTAACGGCATCCTCTGGATCAAGACCGGCTCCGAACATGGCAGCGATCACTCCTGTGAGGACGTCTCCTGATCCGGCTGTAGCCATTCCCGAGTTTCCGCTAAGATTTATGAACACTCTTCCATCCGGGAAACCTATAAGGGAGTGAGCGCCCTTAAGCACTAAGATCGCATTTAACTTTTTGGCTTGTTTCTGGATAAAATCGGTCTTGGCGTGGTCGATCTCGGAAATGGGTTTTCCTGCGATCCTGGACATCTCGCCAAGATGGGGAGTCAGAATGGTTGGATATTTACGTCTGCTGATAAGATCGGGATCGCGGCAAATGGCTGTTAGACCGTCTCCATCAATAAGAACCGGTTTTTCCACAGCGCTAACGAGTTCCTTTACTAGTTCCTGTGTCTGGGGATTCAGGGAGAGACCAGGGCCTATGACGACCATGTCCACTTCTTCTGAAAGACGGATCAGCCTATTTTTGTTGTTGAGCGAGAGGCTTCCCTCAGAAGTTTCCTCCTGAGGGAGAAAAACGATCTCGCTCCCCTTGGATGCGATAAAGGGGGTTATGGAGGCCGGTGAAGCAAGCCGGGAGTATCCGCCTCCTGCCTTTAAAAAGGACAGGGCTGAAAAATAGGGGGCTCCAAAATAACCTGCTGCGCCCGAAATAAAAAGCACATCTCCAAAACTTCCCTTATGCCCGTTGGGGTCCCTTTCGGGCAGCGGAGCGGGATCGTTTATAGCGATTTTAAATCCTTTCTGATCGATCATTTCCGGAGGAAAAGAGATGTGAGTGACATACAGCTTGCCGCAAAGGTCAAACCCGGGATAAAGGATATTTCCCAGTTTGGGCAGGCCGAATGTTATGGTGCAGTCTGCTCTGACCGCACATCCCAGAACCTGTCCTGTGTTTCCACTGACTCCGGACGGAATATCCAGGCTGAAGACTGGTTTGCCGCTGTAATTTATCCATTCGATAACATCCCGGTAAATACCCTCGACATCTCTTGTAAGCCCGGTGCCGAAAATAGCATCGATAAGAATATCGCTGTGGGTAATGTCCAAAAGAATTTCTTTTTTTGACATGATCGGATTTATGGGGATCCCGAGTTTTGTGATGATATCATGGTTTGTCCCTGCTGCTCCTTTGTACATCTCCGCGTCCCCCAGAAGAACTATTTTAACCTTCCCTCCCATGGAATGGAGTTTCCGCGCCACGACCAATCCGTCTCCACCGTTATTGCCGGTACCACAAAAAATTAGAAATGTTCTCTCTTTAACACCGAATTCGTTCAAAATGGCAGAGAAAGCCGCAGTTCCCGCATTTTCCATAAGGAGAATTTCGGAGATCCCAAACTGCTCTATCGCAGTCCTGTCCAGAAGTCTCATTTTATTGACACTGCTAACTTTCATATAATACTCCTTATCAATAAATTATCTCACATCCATGCTTTCGTCAAGTCATGACATATA
Organism: Acidobacteriota bacterium; assembly: GCA_030669585.1. GTDB lineage: Bacteria > Acidobacteriota > Aminicenantia > Aminicenantales > Aminicenantaceae > DAOVDI01. The sequence continues at coordinate 17,650 of DAOVDI010000036.1, read as the reverse complement.
GAAGGCTCTCCCCTATTGCTTTTTTGAGGGAATCATTGTAAGAATTAAGTCATTATTTGATAAAAGAGCATGTTCATGGATATAAAAGTTCCAGCATTGAGATCGGACCTGGAGGTTATCCCAATGTCCTATCAGGCCCGGCAGGGTGTCCTGATCAGGGATTTCCTGGGCGTGCTCAAGGATCCTGTTTTTATCCAGGGGGCAGGATTGATGATCCTCAGCCTTATGGACGGCAGGCGGTCGCTGAAGGACATTCAGCTTGAGCTGATCCGGCAGAAGGAAGGATCCTTCATCAGTCTGGAATCGGTGAACAAGGTTGTATCAGAGTTTGATGCCGCATTCCTTTTGGATAGCGTGGAATACCGCAAAAAAAGAGATCAGATCACAGCCGGCTATCTGGCAGAGGAGACTCGTGAAGCAGTGCTGGCAGGTGCGGCTTATCCGGCATCTCCGGATGAGCTGAGCGCATACATGGAATCCATCTTGAGTGAAAATGATGGAGAACAGTCACAATCAAACTTTTCCGATGTGCGGGCCCTGATCGCTCCTCACATTGATATTAAGACAGGCAGGGACGTGTATGCTGCTGCGTACCGGGAGGTGCGCGGTTTGACGCCAAAAAAGATCCTTGTGCTCGGTGTTGGCCATCATTTGCAGAATGAGTTTTTATCCCTTTCGGAAAAAGACTATCTAACCCCATTGGGACGTGTGAAGACCGATAAGAGATGGGTGAAACGGCTCAAGGAAGCAGGGAGAGATGTGGTTGCTGCCAATGATATCGTCCATAGAAGAGAACATTCCATTGAATTTCAGCTTTTATTTCTTCAGAGCCTGTTCGGGCAGGATTTCCTGCTGATTCCTGTCCTTTGTGGTTCTTTCAGCGATGTTCTCTACTCTGCATCCCGGCCCAGTGAGATCGTGGGAATGAAAGGTTTTCTGGAGGGCCTGAGGGAGTTCCTCAGAAAAAATCCTGAAACACTTGTTGTTGCCGGGGTGGATTTTTCGCATATAGGCCCCAAGTTTGGGCATAGAGAAAAAGCCCTGTCCATGCTTCTGGAGACCCGTGCTTTTGACCAGAAACTGATGGCTGCAGTCTGTGAGGGAGATGTCGAGAAATTCTGGGGACTTTATCGTGAAAGCGGCGGTAGATTTAATGTCTGCGGTTTTTCGGCTTTGTCCATGCTTTTGGAGCTGATCCCGGATATAAAGGGGAGAATTCTTGCGTATGACTTGTGGCAGGAAGATGCGACGGAATCTGCCGTGAGTTTTGCGGCGATGGCTCTTTCCTGATATTAAAGTCTATTCGATTTTTCAGGACGGAACACGACGAAGCCACTGCGAAGAGATCGGCTTGCCCGGAGGGTAAAAAATGCCGATAATAAAAATAGTATTAAAGGATTCAAAGATTCGAGGGTTCGAGTGCTTTTCTTTCTAACAATTTAATAGTGGATTATCATAGTGTTTTTGTTATGTCCTGTTGAAGCAAGTGCCTGGACTATTTACGAGTCGAGGTTGATGCATCTGCAAGAGGCTGTTCGTGAAGCCGTATTCATATACTGCGAACGGACGGCATCGCAGTAGATGGGATAAGATCGGCTTGTAAATTGTTCAGGCTAATAGGGAGGAATTTATGATTACAAAACAAACTAAAGTGTTGACCGGCCTTTTAATTTTTTTGGTTATTGGCGGCTCTGTAATGGCGGACCGGAGAGGACAGATACATAGGCTGGGTTCGGAACTGGAGCGTCTCGCAATAGATCTGGCATTGAGCGGCTATGATCATTTTAAGAACTGGGGTGGAGAAATTAATGAAAGAGAGCAGGGAGTTCTGTTCAAATCCGCATCTTTTGTCGCCTCCTGCCAGCTCTTTTTGAAATTGACAAAAGGCGACTCTGATTATTTCGGGTCCAGGTATGTCAGGACAAACCTATACAATGCTTTTATTTATCTGGCCGGGTCATTTAATGATCTGGAAAAGGAATGCCAGGATGCGGATATCAGGCCATATGCTCTCCGTGACATACGCAGGACATTGGAACGGATGGAGAGGGAATTTGCAGGATGGCCTTCACCTCAAAACCTGGCCTACCTTGATGGTAAATATGTCAAAGCAAGAGATGCCTCTGTCTATTTAATACAGAAACGGGGAACCGGTGTATATATCCGCCGTCCGTTTAAGGATATAGAAAGTCTCTACCGGTATAATTATGACCTGAATAGAGGCAAAGATCCGTGGAAATATTTTGTAGAGGTTTCAGAAGATACACTGATGAGAATGGATGAGGATCCTATGATAGTGCGTACATTTAATGGCCGTCTAGTTATTGAACAAAGCAACCGCCCCAACAGGCCGGTTTTTTTGATCGAGAGAGGGAAGAAACGGGGATTGACGTCTCCCCAAGTTGTTCAGCGGTATGGGGGATGGAAAAATGTTTTTGAGGTTCCGATCGAGGTTATTAACAAATATCCTGAAGGGGAACCAATACGATAGAAAGATTTGGTTTTTTTGCGGGCTGTTGTCAGCAAAAGGGGGGTTGATGATGGGAACCAAAAAGGTGGGGGTTTCTCCCAGCCCGCCCAGAAAAACCACTTCTATTATAACATAGTATTTTTAATTGTAAAGAAAAAAATATTTTTTAGAAAATAAATCAAAATGTCCATATTGTTATTAAACAGAAATATATTCATCAATTTCCAAATAAGCATAAAAAAAAAATATTTTTTTATTTTTCAATATTTTTCACGAAACAGCGACAAAATATTATGAATTATGGGTGGTTCTCTATAAAAAATCAGAATAGATAAACATAAAAGATCAAATTAATAAAATCATATAGAATAATTTTGAGAAATTTCTCTGGTATTTCACCAAATTATCCTTGACATGCCCTCTGATATTTTATACAAACAGAGCAAGCATTCTTTCGTTATGCCTACTATCGGTTAAGTTCAAGGATGGACTTAATACATTGAAAGAGAGGACAGATAAAAGGAAAGTCTTGAATTTTTTTCCAATGTAACCGAAGTAAAATAAAAAGGGAGGTCAGGAAATGGCATATGAATTCACGAATTCCAAGGGAACAAAGTATTATCTGCATTACAAAGACGTCATTTTAAAGGGTGGAAGAGAGCAGCGAATCTATTTTTTCGCCCGTGATATAAGAGATGGATCATTGGATGCAGTTCCCGATGCCTATAAGGTCATAGAGACTCAAAGAACAGGTATGCCTATTCTCAAGAAAAAGTAAATTTTTCTGAGGAAGAAGCAGTTGTTAAAGACTGCTTCTTCCTTTTTTTATTTCTCATTCGATCTGTTTAATACCGGCTTATCACTCACATTTTATTTTTTGACTCTGAAATCCCTTCCCATTATACTTACCATATGAAAAACCATATCTTCAAGTTAATAGCAGTCTGTTTGTTTTTATCGATAGCCTTTTCCGGATGTGTGAAGAATGAAAAAGGTTCTTCTTCACAGGAAGGCGAACAATCGCTCAAGATCGCGGTCATTCCCAAAGGAACGACCCATGAGTTCTGGAAGGCCATTCATGCCGGAGCTATAAAGGCAGCAAGGGAACTGGATGTCGAGATCCTCTGGAAGGGCTCCCAGAAAGAAGATGACCGAGCACAACAGATCACGGTGGTCGAGGATTTTGTTAACCGGGGTGTTGACGGGATTGTTCTGGCGCCTCTGGATGACAGGGCCTTGTTGCGCCCTGTAAAAGACGCCGTGGATGAAGGAATCCCGGTTGTGATCATGGACTCAGCCCTGCAGGGTAATGATTTTATTAGTTTTGTCGCAACGGATAATTATAAAGGGGGAGTTTTAGCTGCCCGGGCTATGGGCCGTCTTCTTCCGGGCGGAGGGAAGATCTTTCTTATCCGATACCAGGAAGGCTCTGCCTCCACGACCAAAAGGGAACAGGGCTTTCTCGATACCATCCAAAAGGAGTTTCCTGAAATCGAGTTTCTGGTACAGGATCTGTATGCAGGGGCGTCTACTGAAACGGCCTTTCAATTTGGGGAAAATATGCTGAACCGGTTTCCCGAAGTTGAAGGCGTTTTCTGTCCGAATGAGTCCACGACTTTTGGTGCGCTTCGTGCGCTTCAGGAGTCAAGGCTGGCCGGGAAAATCGTTTTTATAGGATTTGACAGCAGTCCCAAACTGGTTCAGGCTTTACGGGAAGGACATATCCAGGGCCTTGTGCTTCAGAATCCCATGAAGATAGGTTATCTTGGTGTAAAGCAAATCGTCTTCCACTTGAGAGGCCAGACTGTTCCTGAACGGGTGGACACGGGTGTCTACCTGGCGACATCCAAAAATGTCGATGACCCTGAAATACGATCCCTCCTAACTCCGGATTTTGCTAAATATCTGGATCGATGAATCGCGATCCTTCTCCTCCTGTCCTCAATATGACTGGGATTTTTAAACGGTTCGGCCCCACTATTGCTTTAGAAAATGTGAATTTTAAACTTCGAAAGGGCGAAGTGCATGCTCTTCTGGGGGAAAACGGGGCCGGAAAGAGTACTCTGGTGAAAATTCTCAGCGGAGCTCTAAAGCCGGATAAAGGGAAAATGTTTATTAATGGCCAGCCCTTTATTCCGTCCGGACCCATGGACAGCCGGATGAAGGGGATCTCCATGATCTATCAAGACCTGAATCTGGCGCCCCATCTGACCGTTGAAGAAAACATCATGCTGGGAAAAGAGATTCATAAAACCGGTTTTCTCAAGCAGGGGAAGATGAGGGATAAGGTCGTTAAGGCGCTGGAAATCCTCCAGCATCCCGGTATCCGTCCAGACATAATAGTCGGCAGGCTGGGTATTGGCGCAAAACAGATCGTTGAGATTGCCAGAGCTCTTGTGGATCAAGCTTTTATCCTGATCATGGACGAGCCTACGAGCAGTCTGTCTCGCGAAGACAGCGAGAGGCTGTTCGAGATTATTGGAAATCTTAAATCACAGGGTGTGAGCATTATCTATATCAGCCATTTTCTTGAAGAAGTACAACATGTAGCGGACCGCTTTACAGTATTAAGGGATGGGCGGCAAGTTGATTCAGGTTCCATGAAGGATGTGGAACTGGATGACATTATCCAGATGATGGTCGGAAAAAAAATGGCGGACATGTTTCCCCGTGTGGACCATCAAGTGGGAGAACCCGTTCTCTGGCTGGAAGGATTCAGGGGAAAGAGCATGAAGGAGAATGTTAATTTTTCACTCAGGTGTGGAGAGATCTTTGGGGTCGCCGGATTGATCGGTGCCGGCCGGACCGAGATGCTTCGGTCAATTTTCGGTTTGGAGGCCGTTATAGAAGGAACACTCTCCATGGAAGGGGTCAAGAGAAAAAAAAGTCGGCCCTGGACCCGAATCAAGCAGGGGATGGGGTTGTTAAGTGAAGACAGGCAGGGGGAGGGGCTGGCCCTGTCGCTCTCCATAAAGGACAATGTCACACTCAGCCATTTTTCCCCTTATAGTGTTCATGGATTTTTAAATCTCAAAAAACAAAAAGCAGCGGTTAATGAGTACTGTCGATTGATGAATGTAAAAACCATTGATACTGAACAGCCGGTCCTTGCCCTCTCTGGGGGAAATCAGCAGAAAGTCGCTATGGCCAGGCTCCTTCACCAGGAAGCTGACATTCTCCTTATGGATGAACCGACACGAGGCATTGATGTAGTTAGTAAATCTCAGATTTATGAATGGATGGGAACTCTGGCATCCCGGGGTAAGGCCATTATCTTTGTCAGTTCCTATATTCCCGAACTGCTGGGAATCTGTGACAGGATCGCAGTATTTTATAGGGGCAAGATGAAGGATATCCGGTCTGCAGAGGAATGGACGATCGAAAGCCTAACAGCAGCAGTGACCCTTGGAAGAAACGAGCATTCTTTAGAAAACCGCTAACGGAAAAAATCATGGCGAAAAAAAACCGTGTTCAATTAATCCTGAAATGGCTGGGCCCTTTTATCGGACTGCTTCTTGTTCTGGCGATATTTTCCCTGATTCCTGAGATCCAGGAAAGGTTCTTGAGGGTTTCAAATTTTAAGAGTGTGGCAACTCAATCTGTGATCGTTGCACTTGGCGCCCTGGGGATGACGCTCATCATCATAAGCGGAGGAATCGACCTGTCCGCAGCCTCCAACATCGCCCTTTCCAGCGTTATTGTTGCTTTTGGTATAAATGCGGGGTTTCCTCCTCTTCTGGCCATCGTTCTCGGCATTTTGACTGGAGGGGTCGTCGGGTTTATCAACGGCAGTCTGATCACGTCTCTCCGTCTGGTGCCCTTTATCGTAACTCTGGGTATGTTGGGAATTGGCCGGGGAGTGGCCAAATGGATTGCCGGCAACCAGAAGATCGATGCGCCACTGACCTGGGTCAATGAACTCATGGCAAAAAATCCGGAGCCCTCCTGCTTATTAATGGCGCCCGGTGTCTGGCTGATGGTCATTCTTGCTGTGATCATGGCGGTTGTTTTGAAGTACACTGTATTTGGAAAGCATGTATTTGCAACAGGCTCCAATGAATCGACGGCCAGGCTGTGCGGGATAAGGATCGCAAGGACCAAGATCCTGATCTATACCATTGGCGGTCTTTTCTGTGGGTTGAGCGGAGTCATGCAGTTTTCCCGCCTTACAGTCGGAGATCCGACCGTAGCAGTGGGTCTGGAGCTGGATATCATCGCTGCGGTTGTTATCGGGGGCGGCAGTCTGAGCGGAGGAGCAGGCAGCATTATGGGCTCCATGATTGGTGTGTTCATCATGGCCTTTTTAAGGAACGGCTCTACCATGATGGGATGGCCGAATTATATTCAGGAGATAATCATCGGGGCGATCATTGTGATTGCTGTGGCATTGGATCGAATCCGCCACTGAAAGAATAAGAGGCCAAGGGCCAATGCAAAAGAGGCCCAAAGCTAACCAAAGTCTATAGAAGTCCATAGAAGTCTATTGAAGTCGAAGAAAGCCCAAAGCAGCTTAGCCCAAAGTCCTTTAATTTACGTCATTCCCGTGCAAACGGGAATCCAGTCTATTGGAATATTTTTTCTTATACTGGTTTCCCGTTTTCACGGGAACGACGCCTGGTTTCCTGCTCCCCGATCAGGTCGGGGACAAGCTTTGCGGGAACGAAGTCTGGCTTTCACCTTTTCGCGCTTTTCTCGCAGGCGAGTTTGCAGGCTGATCTTATTCCATCTGTCCTTTTTAGGGGACATTCTCACTTCATCATTACAGGGATAGTGTGTTGGCATGGATTTTGCTTATTATACAGGTGAAAGGAGAAAGAAATGAAAAAATCACTTACTTTTTTAGCCTGTATGGCATTGTGCCTTCCTTTCGTTTTTTCTGGTGAAAATACCGATTATTACAGCTACAGTTATGCGCGTCTCAATTATGTCAAGGGCGATGTTTTTGTACAGAGATCAGGAGACCTTGGTTATGAGGAAGGAGTCGTGAACCTGCCCCTGGTTGAGGGGGATAAACTTGGGACAAGAGATGGCAGAGCGGAGATCCATCTGGGCCGTAAAAATTATATCCGGATAAATAACAACACACAGATCGATTTTGCAAATCTTCCGGACAGGGGAGATGATCTTATTAGCATTCACCTGCTTGATGGAGGAATCTATCTGAGGATCAATGACCTGATGATGGAAAAGGGCATTGAGATCCACACTCCTGATGGCTCATTCTATGTATTGGATGAAGGCCTCTACCGTATGGAAGTAAGTTCCAGCAGGAACACCGAGATCTATGTCCTGGAAGGAGAAATGGAAGCGGCTGGTGAGGAAGGTTCGATTGCGGTCAGAGGTGGAGAGCGCCTTGTTGCTGAGAACGGCTATTTCCGGAATATGGAGGATTATTCTTACCGAAATGACGAGAGTTTTGCTGATTGGAACCGCTCACGGGAATCCTTCCACAACCGGAGTGTTTATAGGAAATATCTACCTGACGATCTGTATGAGTATGAAGCGGAGCTGGCTTATTATGGCCGATGGACTTATGAAAGCTCATACGGCTATGTCTGGGTGCCCAATGTATACAGCAATTCCTGGCGTCCTTATTATAACGGTCGATGGGTATGGTATCCCATCATCGGATGGACATGGGTGTCTTATGAGCCATGGGGTTGGTGTGTCTCTCATTATGGCCGCTGGCACTGGCGGGGAGGTCTCGGCTGGCACTGGATTCCTCAGAGGCATTGGGGGCCGGCCTGGGTGCACTGGTACTGCGGTTATGACTATGTGGGATGGGCTCCATTAAGCTATTGGAACCGTCCGGTGGTCATCATCAATAACCATTTTTATGGCCGGTACAACAAGGGTTACTACCCTTATAACTCCCGGGCATTGACTGTTGTGCGCAAGAATCAGCTTCAGGCCAGACGTATATCGAATGTGGCGCTGAGCAGAAACAATGTATCACGCCTCGGGAAGATTTCTCTTTCGGGCAGGCAGCCTTCTGTCAGGCATGTGTCCAATGAAGACAGGGTTCTAAGCGCAAAGGCATCCAAGGTGCTAAGCCGCTCAAATACCCGGAATGTGAACAAGAGCTTTGTTTCGAGCAAGAAGCTTAGCTCGACGCGTTCTATGTCCCGAAGCCGGTCAACGGCCTGGAACCGATCCGGTGTTGCCAACTACAAACGAAGCTCAAGCTCCCGAAATTTGAAAGGAACTGTCTCAAAAAGTTCTTCCGGATCTCGAGTGAAACAGTATTCTTCAAGCCGGGCAACCTCTTCCAGGTCTGGAGCCCGGAATCTGAAGAGGACTTCGGCTCGGTCTTCCTCGTCATCTGTTAAAAAATACAGTTCAAACTCAGCAAGATCCGGTTCTTCAAACAGATATTCATCCTCCCGCTCGTCTTCTGCCAGTTCATATGTTCCCCGCTCTTCTTCCCGGTCGTATTCCGCTCCATCCCGAAGTAGAAGTTCTTCCAGTTCCAGAGTCAGCCGCTCCTCCAGTTCCAGGTCGTCACGCTCTTCCTCCAGCTCAAGCTCCCGGTCAAGTTCCAGAAGCAGTTCCAGCCGATCAAGAAAAAAATAAATCATCCTTCTTCTCCTCCTGCGCTGAATAAAGCAGCCTGGATGTCTTTGACACATTTTCTTCTTTACAATTATTGTTTTCAATGGTATAAAGAATTTTCTTGCAAGGAGATGAAATTTTCTGTGATCTTTGAACTACCTAACCTGGATTATTCACGAGTCGAGGTTGCCGTAGCTGCGAGGAGGGGTTCGTGAAGCTGTATTCATATACTGCGAACGGAACACGACGAAGCCACTGCGGTGAGATCGGCTCGCCCGAAGGGTAAAAAATGCCGATAATAAAATTGAGATATTACAGAAATGTCACAGAATAAAGTTATGGCGGAAATTGTTCGGATAAAAAGCCTGACTGGATGATAGATAAGAAGTTATGTTAAGCTATCGGCAGTTTTTATTAATAAAGCAGGCTAATGGAATAAAGTATTGGAGGTTTGAGTCATGGGTATAAAAACATTGCGTATTCTAGGGATGGCTGTCATGGCATTTTTACTGGTTGCAGCTGGGACAATGGCGTGCAAAAGTACTGAAGAGGATGCATCAGATGAGAGGGCTGTCGCTCTTAAAGAAGGTCTGTTGGATTTTGAAGGGACTATTAAAATTGTCTGCGGGAAGTATGTATTTGTGCCGCAGGTCAGAGGTTTCGATATTGTCATCCAGGGAGATCTCGATTCAGGGAGTATAAGCGATCTGATTGGAAAAGAGGTCAAAGGCGTTGGTGAATTTACTCATGAACGACCTTCCATACTGGTTGCTAATATACTGGAAGTCAGAGGCGAGAATAATGAATGGACGCCTGTTTTTAAAAGAAGCGAAGATGTCGTTCTTGACGATTTTATAAGCATTGTTGACCGGGACGGATTTGACTTTTTAGAAAAACTAGATTACAGCAAAAAAGAGGCTTGGGAAGGCAAGGAGAAAGCCAGGGTCCATGGAAAGCTTGTTGAAGAAGAAGGCAGTTACAAGATCACGGTCCTGGATGAGAAGGGAAAACTAGCCGGTAAGATCAATGTTGATTCCTTAACCGATTATGCCCAGTATTATATTCAGAAACTGAAATTATTTGATGAGTTCTGGTTCTACCTTAACGTCAAAGATACGGTGGAATGGAAAACAAGACGGAGAACTCGCGAACTTTTTAATGCAGATATTGTGTTCGCCGGTCTTTTTTAAGGGGAAAACTCTTACTTTTCTTAAGTTGTTGACTGGCTTTCCTCCTCTTTCCAGCCCATTACCCTCTCTAGAATCAGCCCTTTCTATTCAATTGAAAATTTCTCCGGGTTGATAAAGAATCTTGTCAAGTTTTTAAGGAGTGGATTGTGATTAAAACCATCATTTCTGACCTGGGCAATATCATTGTTTATTTTAACAATGATCTGTTTTTTCAAAGGATAAAAAAGCACAGTCCCTATTCCGTTGATGATATGAAGATAATGGCTGACCAATATATCCCTCTCCTGCAGGCCTTTGACACCGGACGTATTTCTCCGAAGGATTTTTATCGGAAAGTAACCGGCATCCTGAAAGCCGGGATTGATCAGGATACATTCTTTCCTATTTATAACGATGTCTTTTCTATAAATACCTCTGCCCTGAAAACTTTAATATCGTTAAAGCCCGGGTACAGGTTGATCATGCTATCAAATACCGATGTTGAACGATTCAGCTTCATCAAGAAAGCATTTCCGGAGATCAGGATCTTTGATGAATACGTTCTTTCCTATGAACAGGGGATAATGAAGCCTCATCCCTCGATCTTTCTGAAAGCCCTTGAGCGATCTGAAGCCGAGGCTGTGGAATGCGTGTTCATCGATGATATTAAAGAAAATATCCTTGCCGCATCAGAACTGGGGATAAAGACCATTCATTTCCTTCCATATACAAACCTGGAAGCAGAGCTTCATAACTTAGGCGTTATTTTACACTGATTCTCTAAAAAAATCTTCCAGGAAAAAAAATATTAAAAATATCTTGACATAGTCCATCTATGGATATAATTTAGTATAGCAAACACAATAAATTGTGGTCATAGCCTTGAACACATACCATATGTATTGATGGAAACTAGTGTTCTCAAAAGGAATGTTTAGGGGTTGATATCAACTTGTTTGCAGCAAAAGGCAGAGATGGCCTCTGTTTTTATCGGTATTTCATAGAAAGGAGACATTAATTGTTAGAAAGAGCTGTTGTAAGGATTAAAAAAAGGGATGGAGTCGTCACTGATTTTGTCAAAGATAAGATCACAAATGCAATTTTTAAGGCTATGAAATCTCATGGAATTGATGAAAAACGCGAAGCTGAAAACGTATCGAATATCGTTACTTATATTCTGGAAGATAAATTCGGCAGCCTTACGATCCCATCAGTAGAACAGATCCAGGACATTGTGGAAATGGTTCTTATGAAGCAGGGATATCATGATGTGGCCAAATCATACATCCTTTATCGGGAACGCCACATGGGTATTCGAGAGGCAAAAAAAACCGGCGTCAATCTGGAAAGATTGATCAGAGATTACATCAATAACCAGGATTGGAAGATCAAAGAAAACAGCAATGAAGGGGTTATGAGCTTTTCCGGACTTAACGCGCGCGTCTCCGGGGAGGTTCTTGCAAATTATGCCCTCAACCAGATATATACCGAGAACATTAAAAGAGCTCACATGGAGGGCACTCTTCATATTCATGATCTGTCCTATCCTATAGTTGGATACTGTGCCGGCTGGTCGCTGGAAAACCTTTTGAAAAAGGGGTTTGGGCATGTTCCCAACCAAGTCCACTCATTTCCGGCGAAACATCTGGAAACAGCTAGCCTGCATATGGTCAATTTTATCGGCACAATGCAGGGGGAATTCGCCGGAGCTCAGGCTTTCTCCAGTGTCGATACATTCCTGGCTCCCTTTGTCCGGGCGGATAAGCTCGATTACGGAAACGTCAAACAGGATATACAGAAACTCATTTTTGGTTTGAACGTCCCTTCCAGATGGGGATGGCAGACACCTTTTTCCAACCTGACTTTTGACTGGACGGTTCCGGAAGATATAAAGGACAAATTTGTCATCGTAGGCGGGCAGGAACAAGATTCTACCTACGGAGAGTACCAGAAAGAAATGGATATGATCAACCGGGCCTTCCTCGAGTTGATGATCGAAGGAGATCAGGGAGGACGTGTCTTTACATTCCCGATTCCCACATACAATCTAACCAGGGAATTTAACTGGGACTCTCCCAATGCAGACCTCCTTTTTGAGGTTACAGCCAAGTATGGGATCCCATATTTTCAGAATTATATCGGGACCGGTCTGGACCCTGGCGATGTCCGTGCCATGTGCTGCCGGCTTAATCTGGATCTGCGGGAATTGATGCATAGGCCAGGAAACATGTGGGGACCGGGAGATTCCACAGGTTCTATTGGAGTTGTTACTATCAATCTGAACAGGGTCGGCTATGAAGCCGAATCCAAAGAGGAATACTTTAAGCGACTGAAGGATCTGATGGTTTTGGCCAAGGAGTCCCTCGAAATTAAACGGGGAATCGTAAACAACCTGCTGGAGAGGGGGCTTGTGCCCTATACCAAGGTCTATCTGGGCCATTTTGAAAATCATTTTTCCACGATAGGAATATGTGGAATGAATGAGGCCTGCCTGAATTTCCTGGGTCAGGGCATCGACACTCCGGAAGGGAAAGCCTTCACCATTGAAACCATGCAGTTCATGAGAAGCGTCATCCCTGGTTTTCAGGAGGAGACCGGAAACCTGTACAATCTTGAGGCAACGCCTGCAGAATCAACAGCCTTTCGCTTTGCCCGTCTGGACAAAGAGAAATACCAGAGGATCATTACTGCAGGAACCGATCAAATACCCTATCTCACAAACTCCACCCATCTGAATGTGGATTCTACCCGGGACGTTTTTGAGGCTATTGAACATCAGAAAGACATCCAGCCCCTTTACACAGGAGGAACCATGTTCCACGTATTCCTCCCGGAATCCGTGGACGGAAAAACATGCAAGAAGCTGGTTCAGAAGATCTCCAAGACAAAAATGCCTTATTTCAGCATCACGCCGACCTTCAGCATCTGTAAAAATCATGGTTATCTCAAGGGAGAAGTTCCTGAATGTCCGGAGTGCGGAGAGAGGACGGAAGTTTACTCCCGGATCGTTGGTTACCTGAGACCTGTTTCCACCTGGAATACGGGAAAACAGCAGGAATTCCAGGAACGGACTCCGTATTCCTCCTATACGTGAGGAGGTTGATCATGGAGTATCTGCTTTTCACTCTTCCCAACTGCCCAAAATGCGATGCGATGAAAGCCTATCTGAAAGAAACATCGCTTGAGGTCCAGGAGTTTGATCTGGTCAAGAAAGGTGATAGGATGAAGATCAGGGAATATTTAAAAGTCCTAAACAGGGATAAGAAGGGATCTATTATTATACCCACCTTGATCATTCGGGATGCGGCGGAGGTTATCTCTGTTCTAAACACTCGTGAGGAATTGGACAGTTGGTTGCAATCAAGGGCTTAGAGAAATTCGCTCCCAAGGATTTCCCTGGACTTATCTCAGCGACATTATTTGTCGGCGGCTGCAATTTCCGCTGTCCCTTCTGCCACAATGCAGATCTTGTCCTCAGGCCGGGTGATCTTCCCACATTTCCTATGGATTATATTTTGGGATTTCTTGATTCCCGAAAGGATTGGTTGGATGGGGTCTGTGTTACCGGTGGGGAGCCCCTTATGTTTGAGGAAATAGAAGTACTCCTTCAGATTTTCAAAGACAGAAACCTGCTGGTCAAGGTGGACACTAACGGGTCTTTTCCTGACCGTTTGAAGGATCTGATCGATAAAGGGTTGGTGGACAATATTGCTATGGATATAAAATCCAGCCTGGACAAATATGAGGAAGCGGCCGGGGTGAGTGTGGATGTCGATTCCATCCGCCGGAGCGTGGCGGTCATCCGGGATTCAGGCCTGGAGCACACCTTCCGCACCACGGTTGTTCCGGGGCTGATCGATGCGGAAGAGATCAAAAAGATAGGCCAAATGCTGGAAGGCGCAAAGCTTTTTCAGCTTCAGCAGTTCTCTCCGGAGGGAGCTCTTGACCCTGCCTTTCAAAATTTACAGCCTTATCCGCCGGAGAAGATCATGGAATTGGGCCGGATCGCTGAGCCCTATTTTGCCGAAGTCCTGATCGAAGGGATTTAAACATGAAATTAAAAGTAAAACGCATTCATGAAGAAGCAAAACTTCCCACTTATGGCCTTCAGGGGGATGCGGGAATGGATCTTTTTTCCGTGGAGGATATTGTTCTTGAGAAAGGGAAGGCTGTACCTGTGCCTACAGGTATCCAGGTCGCTGTTCCCGTGGACCACGTTGGTCTGGTCTGGGACAAAAGCGGGATCTCTCTCAAGGGGGTTCACAGGCTTGCCGGTGTGATAGATTCCGGGTACAGGGGAGAAATCAAGGTCGTGATGATCAACCTCGGGGAGGAGCCCTTTGTCATCAATAAGGGGAAAAAGATCGCCCAGATGCTGATTCAGCCGGTTTTGTCCGTCGATATAGAAGAAACCGGGGATCTGGGTGATACAACACGCGGGGATGGTGGTTTCGGCTCCACCGGGCTTTATTAGCCTGGATTATTCATAAAAAATGGCCGATTCACATAATTATTTTGGATGGTCATAGCTTTTAATAAAGGATTTTGCCAGGGATAAATTGGGTACTGAATATCATAGATCTTTAATAAAAAAATCATCGGCTCTTTTTTCCCCTCCGGGCAAGCCGATCTGCTTTGTTGTGGCGCATTCGCAGTATATGAATACGGCTTTATGCGCCACGCCGTGCATATCGACTCGTGAATAATCCAGGTTACCGGGTTTTATTAGGAGGGGATAACGGTTTGGCAGTGGCTTCATCATAAGGCAACCATACAGTCATTTCTCCCTGGCCGCGATGTGCCCAGGCATAATATGGAATTGCTGTGAAATCTTGTTCTCTTTTCTCAATTGAACCATCGTCTTTGTTTTTATACAAGCCAAGCGCCTTGCCAGTAAGGATTGTTACACCATTTAGTAGACCGGACTTGTGTATTGCTTGAAATTCCATTTTTTCAGGTACTAGTAAATTGAGAGCATGTCCCCCGTTATCAGGCCATTCAGCACAATAAACAATGGGACCACGCTCCAGAGCGATTTTCCCCTGATTATCTTTGACTTTTTCATGGCTAACTACTTTCCTGATCGGCATGGGCAGATTAAGTTCTATCACATCTCCATTTTTCCATTTTCGGCGGATACAAGCGAAACCTTTGTTTAGATCGATGTCGATCTTTTCACCATTGATCTTGAGAGCAACCTTTTCCTTGCTGGTATTTATATATCGATATAAATCGCTGGGAACCGGCTTGTTCTGTGACCAACCCGGAATGCGTACATTAATAGTGAATTTTTTTGATAGATCCGGATCAACACTGATTTTGATATTTCCATCCCAGGGATACTGGGTATCCTGCCGGAGCTTTACAGTATTGTTTTTTATTTTGATTGTAGAAGTCCCCTGTATGAATAAATTTACATAAACGATATCGTCTTGAAAGCCATAAACATAGCCGGGGAGTGAAGGCAAAAAGCGGACAATATTAACAGGACAGCAGGCACAGTCAAACCACGGACTCCGTTTGTGATTGCCTGTTGATTCCAGCGGATTAGGATAGAAGAATTCTTCGCCGTTCATACCGACACCTGAAAGAAATCCGTTGTAAAGCGTTCGTTCCAGTACATCAATGTATTTGGCGTCGCCATGGAGAAGAAATAATCGATGATTCCACATCATGTTCGCAATAGCGGCGCAGGTCTCATTATAGGCTGTTCGATTAGGTAGCTCGTAGTTGTCTCCAAAGGCTTCCCCTTTCTGTCTTGCTCCAATTCCGCCTGTGATATATAATTTCTTGAAAACCACGTTTTCCCAAATTCTATCGATAGCTTTGATATATTCGATATTACCTGTTAAAGCAGCCACGTCTGCCATGCCAGAATACATGTAACCTGCACGAACCGCATGACCGACTGCCTCATCCTGATCGACCACAGGTTTATGGTCCTGTGTGTATTCGGCATTGCCATAGGCATTGTAAGGATCGCGTTTAATGTAGTGTCCACGCTGGTCAAGGAAAAACTTTGCAAGTTTCAGATATTTTTTATCTCCAGTCACCTTGTAGAGCTTAGTAAGACCTATTTCGATTTCTTGATGACCTGAGGGATCGTGCCTTTTGCCTGGTCCAAAAACGCTGTCGATAAGATCGGCGCTCTTGATCGCTACGTCAAGCAGCGAGCGTTTCCCTGTTGCCTGGTAGAATGCAACCGCTGCTTCGTACATATGACCCACATTATAGAGTTCGTGACTGTGGATGAGATATGACCAGCGCGTATCTCCGGCAGCACGGGCAGGATGTTCTGGATCGATCGTACGTGTCGTGTATAAATAACCATCATCTTCCTGTGCAGCAGCGATCTTGTAAATAAGGTCGTCCAGATATTTTTCAAGCTCGGGATCTGGATGCAAACTCAGTGAATAAGAAGCGCCTTCGATTATTTTATAAACATCCGAATCATTGTAACGAATGCCTTCAAACTTGCCCTCAATTAATCCGCCGGCTTTGGCAAAGTTATTAATCCGCCCGGTTTCTTCACATTTTTTAAAATCATAGGGAATGGTCACCCTTCGGTTGGTTTCCATTCGCGGAGCCCAGAATTCGTCCCCGATCTTAACATCTGTGAAGGGCACCTGTTGGACCTGAAATGTTTTTTCGGGACTAGTTGTGCATGACATAAGAATTAATAAAATTGTTAATAGGATGATTATTTTTTCCATTGTATTTCCTCTCTTTTTGACTTTATTAGTATCATGAAATTAAAATTATTGGTAATGATAATTTTGGGATCCTCTCCAAAAGAGTTGGTAAGATTATAAGGATTCAAGGATTCGAGGGGTCGAGTGAAAAGAAAAGATATAAAAGTTTATTGGGTTCTTTGAGTTCGTTGTGTTCTTTGGGTTATTTTAATAAAATTTGACTAAACAAACTTAATGAGTTCAAAGAAATGGATTCCTGCCTTCGCAGGAATGACGGAGAGGAGAAAAAGTGAACACAAATCAGAGTTCTATTTCTATAATCCTGGTAAGGCCGCAAAATCATGAGAATATCGGTCTTTCGGCCCGGTGTATGAAGAACACGGGTTTTTCAAAGCTCAGTCTGGTAGGAGTCGATCGTCTTCGGGAAAAATCTTATATCACGGCTGTCCATGCCGGCGATATTCTGGATAGTGCAAACCTTTATTCTGACCTGTCACAGGCCATAGGGGACCTGGATATCATTTTTGCCGCAACTGCCAAGAAAAGGAAGAATTTTTCCTCTGTTTCTTTGGATGAAGCTGTAGACAAAATATTGAATTTTTTTCCGAAGACTCGAATCGGACTTCTGTTCGGCAATGAGCGTACCGGGCTCACATCAAATGAACTGCGGGCGTCCAATTACCGGTTTCATATCCCTCAGTTCGCCCCCCAGCCATCCTATAACCTGGCTTCGGCTGTCCTGATCACACTCTTTTCGATCTATCAGA
>DAOVDI010000117.1 GCA_030669585.1 Acidobacteriota bacterium | reverse complement strand
GGCCAATGCAAAAGAGGCCCAAAGCCCAAAGTCATTTAATTTACGTCATTCCCGTGTAAACGGGAATCTAGGCTAGCTTTTTTTTATACTGGATTCCCACTTTCGTGGGAATGACGTCTTACCTTGGCCTTCTTCGACTTCTATCGACTCCTATAGACTTCGATGGACTTCGATAGACTTCGATAGACTTCGATAGACTTCTATGGACTTCTACAGACTGCTTTTCTTTGGCCTCAATGCAGGAGACCGGCAGCCCACAACATCCCGCGCTTCACTATCTCCCGCGCTTCCGGGACATCAAAATCTTTGGCCACATGACCCAGGGAAGTATAAAAGACCCTCCCCTTTCCATACATCTTTGTCCAGACTACCGGCATGACAGCGCCGTCTATCCACGGGGAATATTTGTCTGAAAACGTGGTAGTGGCCAGGACCTTGTTGATGGGATCAACATGCATGTAGTACTGTTCGGATTCCATCTTGAAATCCGACAGGCCTTTTGTAATAGGATGTTTTTGATCGACTATATTCACCTCATACGGAATAATGCCTCCGGGATGGGCGACCCACTGGCCCCCTACCATAAATTGATATTCTGTATTATTTCTGAAAGAATCAGCCAGGCCTCCATGCCATCCTGCCAGAGCCACTCCTCCTCTGACTGCTTCCAGAAGCGCTTTCTCCTGATCCCTGCTGATTTTTGACATGGTAAAAACCTGGACGATCAGGTCCAAAGACTGCATTAATTCTTTGTCGAGATAAGAATCCAGTGAATGGGAGATCACAACATCAAATCCCTGTTCCTCGAGCCAAGGAGCAAAAATATCCACACACTGTTTTGGCTCATGTCCTTCCCATCCTCCCCATACGAACAAAGCCTTCTTGGGCGTATTCTTCATAGGCCCAGAAAAACTCATGCTGACAAAAAGTACTATCCCTATCAAAATCACTAATATTCTTTTCATTTTAATCTCATTCAGATAAGCTGCGGATCCAGATGTTTCTATATCTCACCGGATCCCCATGGTCCTGCAAAGAAATGGGCATTCTGTCCGGATGAGCTGTGTATTGAGCCCTCATTATATGGACAGTACGTCCTGACAGCTTCACATTGTCATGGACAAGCACTCCGTTGTGAAAAACCGTTATTCTGGCCGGCTGAATCACCTTCCCGTCCTCACTAAAATGTGGCCGCCGAAATATGATATCATAGGTCTGCCATTCACCAGGGGGCCTGCTGGCATTAACCAGAGGCGGATATTGACCGTAAATGGCTGCGGCCATCCCGTCTGCATAGGTAACATTCTCATAAGAATCAAGGACCTGGACTTCATAAGCGTTCATTAAAAACACTCCGCTGTTTCCTCTCCCCTGGCTTTTTCCTTTAACAATAACCGGTGCAGTCCACTCAACGTGAAGCTGGCAGTCTCCAAATGTCTTTTTTGTCAGAATCGAACCTGTTTTTTTGACCACTTCCATGTATCCGTCCTTTACGCTCCAACGGGCAGGCTGTCCCTTTTTATCCTGCCATTGAGACAGATCCTTTCCATCAAAAAGAATAACAGCGTCTGAAGGAGGGGAAATAGGCGAACCTGCCGGGCCCGGGTCAACAACAGAAGGGAGCGGCCGGTCCGGGTCATGAACTTTCCATTTTGTTTGACTTAATTTTTGATCATCCATAAACGCCTCTTCCTTAAAACAGGCCATTGCAACTAAACTCATGGAAATTACCACGAGCAAAAGAGTCTTATTCATAGCCATATTCTTAAAGAGACCAACCCATTCGATACTCTTTGTGAATAAATTTATTTGCTTCAGGCAGGTTGGTGAATTCCATTTTTTCCCCATCCCATTCCAGAACAGTTTTATGCTCCTTCACCTGCACAGCGATGTTCGCCAGCAGCATTGTTTCAGTAAGAAGGCCTGAATAAGAAAAATCAGTTGTCGATTTTTTCCCTGCCTTGATGGCTTCGACCCATTCTTCGTGGATCCCCGGAGATCTGGGAATTGTCTTTTCAGGACGTTTGTATTCCTTCATTTGGGATTCAGGTACGATCCGGGGATTATCGCCGTAAGTGCTGCACATTATCTTTCCTTTATCTCCGACAAACAGAACTCCACCTCCTGAATCTCCCATCATACGTCCCGGTTCTAGCTCTTCAGGCCTGGGCGGCATCAGCCCTCCGTCCCACCAGGTTAATTTTAGGGGAGGCATTGAACCCCGGGCAGCAAAGTCATAGGTGATGACTTCAGCTTTAGGACAGGAATCCTTGGTGAATTTTGTGGAGCTGGCCTGAACTGTAGTAGGATATTTCAGTTTAAGCGCCCAGAACGGCTGGTCAAAAATATGGGCGCCCATATCCCCAAGAGCGCCTGTGCCAAAATCCCAAAATCCACGCCAGGAAAATGGATGATAGGCCGGGTGATAGTGGCGGAATGGAGCCGGCCCGAGCCATAGATTCCAATCCAGAGAAGAAGGAACGGATGGGATCTCTTTCGGAGAATCTATTCCCTGGGGCCAGATCGGACGGTTTGTCCAGGCATGGACTTCCCGTACATCGCCGATCGCGCCGTCCCAGATCCATTCATTGATCAAACGTGCCCCTTCCATAGCATGACCCTGATTTCCCATTTGAGATACCAAATTCATCTCTTTTGCAGTTTTGGCCAGCAGCCTGGCTTCCTTGACGGTATGTGTAAGCGGCTTCTGTACAAATACATGTTTTCCCATCTTCATTGCCATCATAGCCACAACGGCATGAGTATGGTCAGGAGTGCTGACCGTAACAGCATCGATCTCCTTATGTTTTTCCAGCATAATCCGGAAGTCCCGAAACTTTCCAGCCTTTAAATACATCTCTTTCTGTTCCGGTGTATTTCTATCAGATTTTATAAAGCCTGCTGTTTGTGTATCATCTACATCGCATAGAGCAACAATATTTTCCGTGCTTACACTCCGGATATCAGACGAACCCTTGCCTCCTACACCTACACACGCAATATTTAATTTATCACTTGGGGGTGTATGCCCCTGCCCTCCAAGGACATGACGGGGAACAACCATAAATGCAGCTGCCGCTGTGGCGCTGCCTCCAAGAAACTCACGTCTCGTTATTGTGCTGCTTGATTTTTTTGGAACACTTTTTTTTGCCTTCATGCTTGTTTCCCTTTTTTATTAATCATTGGATTTTTTATTTCTCTTTACTATATACTCACCATTAAATTCTAGTCAACCCACAATAAATTAATAAGGGTTCGAGGTCGTCTCGTTTGTCTCGTTTATCTCGTCATTCTCGCGGAAGCGGGAATCCAGTTCTTTGAGTTCGTTGTGTTCTTTGGGTTATTTTCATATAATTTAACTCAACAAACTCAAAGAACTGGATTCCCGTTTTCACGGGAATGACGATAGGGAAAGAACTGGATTCCCGTTTGCACGGGAATGACGATAAGGAAAGAACTGGATTCCCGTTTGCACGGGAATGACGGGAAGGAGCAAAAAATGAATCTTGAACAATTTTATAAAAAGGCCGTTAAGATCGGGATTCAAAACGACCTCAGGGACAAGGGTGAGATCAAAAAGATACTCCAGGAAGAAAAGAAGAAATTCGAAAAACTTGAAAAAAAGGACCAGGAATATTTTGACAAAGACAAACTGTTCAATCCTTACTCCGATACACGAATATTATTCGGCGACCTGAAAACAAATATTAAAAAAGTCATTGTAGGGATCGACATGGAGACCGGAGAAATCCTTTTGACTTATCTGCTTAACAGGGATCAGGGTGCAAAGATAGACCTGATCGTAGCCCATCACCCCGAAGGCACAGCTCTGGCACAGCTATACGACGTCATGAAACTGCAGGCTGATCTCCTGGCCCAATCAGGGATCGGGATCAGCATTGCTGAACAATTGATGGATAAACGGATCGGCGAGATCGAGCGCAGTCTTCTTCCAGTCAACCATAACCGTGCTGTGGACGCAGCCAGGATATTGGGTATCCCCTTCATCTGCATCCATACGCCTGCAGACAATTGTGTCACCTATTTTCTGACTAAAACATTTGAGAAAGAACAACCTTACAAGCTGAAAGACATTATGGACATCCTGAAAGGGATCCCGGAATACCAGACACAAAGCCGTCTCCAGGTCGCTCCAAAAATAGTGAGCGGTTCAGAAGACAACCGCTGCGGCAAGATCTTTATTGATATGACAGGCGGCACATCAGGGTCCAAAGAGATCTTTGATAAATTCGCCAATTCAGGAGTAAGCACACTCGTCGGGATGCACATCGGTGAGGATTATCTTGAAAAAGCTAAAAAAGCCAATCTCAATGTTTTAATCGCCGGACATATCTCCAGTGATACTCTGGGGCTCAATCTCCTTTTTGATGAAATCGAGAAAGAACAAAGACTGGAATTTATCGGAGCTTCCGGATTCGAACGAAACAGGAGGAAAAAATGAAAAAAAATAAACTGTTTTTCTGTTTTTTTATCTTTCTTATAATGGCGGTCACCGCGAATGCTCAGGATTTCGGATACCCTGTTGAGGGAGAACCCTGGTATTACATAAAGGCTGAAAAAATCAGCGATCCCGCCCTGAACAGCGGCATCTGGAAACTTGATCGTGTCGAGATCAACGGCCAGAATGTCCGTGACTTTCTGATCTTTCAAGAAAAAAAGGAGATCTTTAACAAAAAGGTTAATGGCGACAATCCCTTTGCTATTAAAATGAGATATTCCTGGGTCAAAGATAAAACCTATGATATTTCCATTAATTTCTCCCAAATAGAAAGCGACAAGCAGCATGTGGTCAACATCACAAAAACATCGCCACCCAGAAACGGGTACTGGAATTCCAAATGGAAAAATTATCTGTCCCTGGTGATCGCTGAAGAACACGGAATTGCAAGGAATCGATTTCCTGTTCATGCCACAGTAGGGATCTTGAGCAGATATATCCATTCACCCAATGAGATCCGTGTTGTCCGTGCAGACAAGAAAGGAAAGGACTGCACTTATCAGGAGATCCCCTGCCAGGTGTATGATGTTCACTCCTGGAAAGATACAGATCTCCTTACGAAAAAAGAAACCGATGAGAAAACCAACCAGTCTATCACCCGGTATCATCAAACAACCACTCTAAGTTTTGCCTTTTTGATAGATATAAAACCCCGTGAAAAGGCAACATATCTTGTTTTCTATAATAATCCGGATGCGGAAAAACCAAAATATATATCAGATCTGAAAATCATCGGAAATGGGTTGGACAAGACCATTGATAATTCATTCTTCAAGGTTTCCCTTGATAAGAAAAGCGGGATGATCTTCAAAATATTCGAAAAATCTTCCCGGCTCCTCCTTGAGCACAAACTTGAAACAAACGGGGCTGTTCACTGGAACCCAGGGGCCTACTCACCGCCACATGCCTGGGTACACTGCTCTGATTGGGACAATCCTCCCTATACTGAGACAGAAGGTCCGGTTTTCTACTCCCTGAAAAGAAGCGCTCCCCTCCCCCATCTGAAAGATATTCATGTAAGCATCAATTATTATTTTTATGACCAGTCCCCAATAATAATAATGGAATCCACCATGCTGATAAAAAAAGATCTGGCTGTTAAGGCTCTGAGAAACGGCGAGATCGTTTTTAACAAAGAAATATTCAACAGACACGCCTTTCAATCAATTAAAGGCAAAACCCATACTATAGATCTTTCCAACACGAAGATGAACCCCG
>DAOVDI010000173.1 GCA_030669585.1 Acidobacteriota bacterium | reverse complement strand
CCATTGAGCCCGGCCTGAAATGAAAAAGCGGCTTTTTTTCTACAGGATCGTTATTGACAGCACAGGGATTTCCATAGGCCAGGCTGTAAAGCTTGCCGTTTATATTAACTTTGGAACGGCATACACTACGATCTCCCGGTGCAAGTATGCAACGATGGGGACAGATGCCGCATGCAACCTTGCCATCATCTAATTTGTCGTAAAGAAATCCTTCGCGTGACCATTTCCATAATGTTTTTGGAGCATCGTTTTTGAACACTTTACCGCGGATGTCATCGGGGCCGGATATAAATCGCCTGTCCGCGGCAAAAGCCCGGCACACATCGGCAAACATTGCAGTAGATAGTAATGCTCCGCTATAGTAAAGAAAATCCCTTCTGTTTATATTTTTCATTATACCTTTCACTTAGGTGTTACAATAACAATCAAACGGGCGTATCCACTAAAAATATATCAGCCAGTATGGAATAAAAGTCAAGTGCCATCCGACCAGCAATTCTAAAGACCGATAAAAATGATTGAAGTAAAAGTAAGTTCGGAGTATGCAAAACTATCCGAAACTTGGAAATAGAGGCTGTCTTTGAAAAAGCTATTCCAGATGTTGGCATAAAATTCTTTTTATGTAAAATATGGAGCTTCAACCATGTTTGATTTTCTACAAGACCTGGATAATGATATCCGTGATGCCCTGTTGGCCCAACTGCGTAATTTATGGACACATACATCTACCGCTATTGAAGGCAACACTTTAACCCTTGGGGAGACAGCATTTGTCCTTGAGGAAGGGCTTACGATTTCAGGCAAGCCGCTGAAGGATCATGAGGAGGTCGTTGGGCATGCCAGGGCTATTGATCTTGTTTATGATCTTATTAGAAGAAAATCCGATTTAACTGAAAAAGACCTGTTTGATCTGCACAAAGCCATTCAGACCGAACGGATTTTTGATGTTTATAAACCTGTTGGTGCATGGAAAGTAGAACCGAATTCCACGGTTATTATCTCCGGCGATACCCAGACCATTTTTGAATATGCTCTCCCAAAAGATGTCCCGGAACTCATGCAAGGCTGGCTTGCCCTGTTTCAAAAAATCTGCAAAGAAAATACTGCAAACAAAAAGGCGGCATTGACAGCCTATGTTTATCTTCATGTCTCCTTTGTCAGAATTCATCCTTTTTGGGACGGCAATGGCCGGATGGCCCGTCTCATCGCCAATATTCCTGTAATTATGGCTGGTTATCCACCTGTCATTATTCCAAGAGAACGTCGTCAGGAATATATCAACGCCTTGTCGGAATATCATCTCGCTGTAGGAACCGTTACTGTCCTGAATGAATTATTGCCCGATGTTGATAAGCTGGACAGGTTTAAACGGTTCTGCACCAAATCATGGTCGGAATCAATGAACTTGGTTGATAATGCATGTAGAAAGCAGCAGGAACGAAACCAACAGAAAAAACAAAGGCACTAAATAAGAGGGGACACTACCCGTTATTTGGTCCCCGTTCCTTATGCCTTCCTTGCTTCCTCCATGGCCTTGACAAATTGGCTCGGCTTTGCGTTGAGGTATGGGGCAAGTTCGTGCCCTTCTGAAAACCACTCTGCTTCAAAAAGGCCTCTCCCATTTTTCATGCAAAGGCCCAATCTTAAGAGGACATCCTTTATCTCGTCCGGTTCTAAAAAGGGAAGGTTTGTTTTGATCCATTCCGGCCTCAGTATAATCTTCACTTGTGATTGAATTTTTTTCCAGTTTTTTTGTCCGCCTCTGCCGAGCACAAGAGAGGTCAGATGATGAAAAATCGACCAGAGAGGATCCTTTCCCGTTAAGTGGAGGCCGGCATTCGGAATCTCGAATCCGTCCTCTCCTCTGAATAAAGCTAAAATCAACCGATATACCCCCCAGTTCCCATGGATCCCGATCACATAGGGTGGTCTGCAATCACAGACCATATCCCCCATATTTTTTACATGCGGGGCATGTTCTATCTTATCATAAAGTGTATACTCGTCGCTCTGAATTTTATCTTTTCCCACAATAAAGGGTTTCCTTATACGTTCCAATAACAATCAAACTTGCCAGTTTCAAAAATATCAATCCTGCCGCAGCCCAGATGATTCCAAAATAGGGCAAAAGGATCAGACTGGTAATCAGGATGCCGCAGGCAGCACCAATTAAATCGGCTGAAAAAGATCTGGTTACAGCGGAATTTCCGCCCCCTCCCAGATGGAGAGCCACAGGGAACTGAAACCCGCATGCAAGGGAAATTATGAAACCGAAAACAAGAAAAAAGAATGACGGCAGCCTGTCCCCGCCCATCTTCAGTGCCAGTATCAAAATGCCCATCAGGGCAATGAGCAGACCATCGGTCAGCATCAGTATCTGTTTTCCACCTTCACGCAGTCTGTCGCCCAGCAATGCCCCCGGCAAAAGACCGGCCAGAAAGACTGTTATAATCAGTCCTATTTGAAAATATATATAACCATAAAATATCTGAAAAGCAAAGATGATCAGTATTTCGCTTCCCATGGTCATTGCTCCTGTTGAAAAAAGTACAAATTCCTCCCGCTTAATCCGAAACAGATATATA
>DAOVDI010000035.1 GCA_030669585.1 Acidobacteriota bacterium | reverse complement strand
AAAGAAGTTTGCTTTAGGGTTTTTCAATGAAGATTATCTCAAGTATTTTCCGGTAGGAGTTGTCCTCAAGCAAGAGAAGATTCTTGCTTTTGCAAATATTCTAACCTGTGTGGGAAAAGAAGAATTAACTGTTGATTTGATACGATTTATTCCTGATGAGGCGCCTCGGGATGTCATGGCTTATCTTTTTATAAATCTAATGCTGTGGGGACAACAGGAAGGGTATAAATCGTTTAACTTAGGAATGGCGCCTCTTTCTGGCCTCGATAATTATCCTGCGAAGCTGTTATGGAGTCTGATTGGTTCTTTTATTTTTCACCGAGCAGAATATTTTTATAACTTCCAAGGAGTAAGAGCATATAAGAATAAGTTCGATCCGATATGGAAACCAAGGTATCTTGCTTCTCCTGGTGGAGTATCTCTACCAAGAATTTCAGCGGATATAATCGCTCTCAGTTCCGGGGGAATTAAAGGAGCTTTTCTAAAATAATTAAAGGAGCACCCCTCCCCGGACAACTTTAGAATTTTTTTAATCGAACAGGCATCCCAGTTTCAGCTGATAAGAGAATTGTTGCACTCGATTTGAAAAAGTCGCTTTTCTTATCATAAATACTAGCATTCCAGGTAGTAAATATTTTGGGGGTCAGGTCAATTTAAAGGAAAAATTCAGAAACAAGGTAAAAAATAGAATGGAATTTTTGCCTATTTTCTTTTGCCTCTCCTGTTTAATTTTTTTTATAGGCGATTGAGATCCCGTACCAGAGGTGATTTTCTTTCCCAATGGCATCCAGGAGCACAATGGTGTAGTTAGCGAAATGCGAGATTTGAAGATTACCGATGTCAACGGGAATGGTATACCCGAGATTCAGGTCACTGAATCCGGGATCAACCCCCTCAGCTAGCCACTGCCCGGCATTGTATCCAAGGGAAGTCGAAAAATCAGCTCGTACTGAACTGAGGAGCCTGAGAGAACACACGGTTTTGAAAAGAATATATAACCCATCCCCATTGGTGAAATCATAAAAGGCTGTAATCGATGGACGGAGAAAGAATTCCGTAAGTTCCGCTGCCAGGAAAACTTCCTGGCTAGTATCATCTTCAAAGCGAAAATCTTCCACAAAATGCCAGGCATAATGAATCACACCTGTCTTTAACAGGATATTTTTTGATATTTCCCGGCTATAGGATAAAGTGAAGTCAACCTCATGAGCTTCTTTTCTCTCAAAGGAAAAACTCGCCCATAGATTTAAGGCCAAACCACTGTCTCCGAAAGCATAGTCAACTTCAGGTTGCAAAACCGGTTTTTTATACGGATTAAGATCAAATCCTCTCCAAATATAGCGCGACGCCAGATCAGCTTTAAAACTCAATTCGGCAAGAAGAGTTAAAGGGAAAAATATCAGAAAAAAACTGACAGTCAGCCAAAATACGGGTTTTTTCAATAAATTAAATCTCCTATCCTGTCATTCATACAATACCCAAAAAAACTTTTCAAGCACCATTAACCTGGATTATTCATGAGTCAAGATTGGTTGGGTAGGCTGAAGGGTAAAAATGTCAATTATTAATAAAAAGTACAAACCTAACAGAGTTATTTCTTGAATTCCCCGTAGATTCAGTTTATATCCTGGTATGTTTCGTTTCAACTAAATTCGGACCACTCACATGTTTATCTCAGTGAGGCGTTTTCCGGTTTATCCCCTCTCTTGCCAATACTATATAGAACAAACATTTCCTATCAATAAGGAATCCTCTAGAAATAAAAAATCCCTATGAAAATGACTGTATGGGACTACAGTGTAATAGACTCCGTCCTGAATTGCTGATCAAGAAATCCCGATTTTCATATATAGTCCACTCTATCCTCAGCTGTCATAGCCAGCTGAGGATGGGCTTGTGGAGGAGGAAACCCTTCGGCCATGACTATGTTCGCGGAGCGCCGGATCAAGATCGGAAAACTCAAAGCCGACCAGATCAAAGAGACAGGAGCTCAAGTTGTGGTCACTCCGTGCCACAACTGCATCGACCAGCTCATGGAGCTTAATAAACACTACAAACTGGGTATCGAGATCAAAACCGTTTGCGAGGTTGTTGCCGATGGTTTAGCTCCCATCGAATTTCTTTAGGATTCGTGTAATCCTTTCTTTCTCGGATAGTGTTTCTCCAGTATTCAGATCTACCGGGACACAGGCACCACCTTTCATCTGAGTGAAAATTTGTCCAGCCGCATGCGGATTGCCTCGGAGATGAGGCGCATCGAGAAGCCCCACCTTGATGGCATTGCTTAAAGTGCCTGGGTCTGTCCATGGGTCATCTGCTTCATCCGCAGCCACTTTTTTGATGTTCTTCAATAACAGCTTGGCATCTTCAACTAGCTTTTCTTTCCTTGTCTTGATCAAGTCTTCGTTGACGATATCGAAAGATCCCAGGGAATAGATTCTAATAACGCCTTCTACTATCCTGGAGCTCACAACAATGTCTTCCGGAGTAGCGGCATGGTCTCCTTCGCAAAAAGAAACAACATGCACTATCTTTGGCTGCAAGGCTAATTGATAGTACGTTGAGGCCGCGAGTTGCCCCTTTGCGATATCGGGTTCTGGGGAAAGGCTTGCCAGCCCAGTGCGAGTTTGACGGATTGAAGTAAATTCTCCGTCGTGCAGCGCTTCGATCAATTCGATCTTGGCAAACATCTTTGCCAAATCCATAGGGGGTGAGGTTCTCACAGGTGTGTTGAACATATACTGAGCAATATAATGCCTAATACCACACTTCTTAGCATTGTACGCTGCAAGAAAGGCCGCAGCCACTGCAACCGCGTCCGGTGCTTCTCTGAGGCTCCATTGATGTGACTCGTTTACTTCAAGCGGGATTTTCTGCTCAGCGTACCAGCGCATTACTTCTTGATTCTCATTAATTGATTCGATGGGGATTCTGTCTGAGCGTCCATCAAGTTGGTTATACCAGAAGAGGGGCACTGCTCCCCATGCTATGTTAATGGCTTCTTTCGACATCTTGGCCCACTTGATCAAATCTCTTGTCCCCGAATAGCAACGCATAATAGGGTAGTTTCCACATCGCGTCGCTGAGTAGATGGCCTTCAAGTCGCCGGGTTTCCTTAGGGGGACGCCTCCTGCTCCGTCTTGTCCCATCTTCATTTCTTGAGGGCGAAAGAAGTATTCTTGGGCGTTTTGATCGGGGCCGAGCGAAAGAACATCTATTACTTCAGCAAGAGCAATTTCTTTGGCACCTTTAATTGTTTCTTCAATTGTGGGCTGTCCAAAATGGTGGCGGATGAGAGGAATGGGTTCTTTGTATTTTATTCGACCAAGGAGGTTCTGAGGCGGGATTTCACCACTTTTTCGACTATCAATACTCCCTTTGAGAAAAGCAACGATATCGTCCACCGGCTCGAAACCGCTGAATACTGCATCGAATAGACCTGTCTTGCGAGCTACATCGGCAACGGGCAGAGTACCACCAAACACAAATACCTTACCAGCCCATTTATTCTTTTCCATCTCATTTTTCACATCCGTCAGCAGCTTTTCCGCCACTGTTGGGGTTAGGCGATAGCCCAATGCGATTATGTCGGGATCATGTTTTTTGATGCCCTCAACCAGCTTGTTTACGGACACAGCAGGGCCGAGGAACCGGGTCTCGTAACCGCAGTCTTCTGCTAGTTTTAAGAAGCCGAGCGTGCCAGCCACATGAACGCAGTTGCCAAGAACAGCTCCCAATATCTTTCTCTTCGCATATGCAGACACTTCTAGATCTCTCCTGTTACAGCCAGCAGACGAATTTCTTTGATCGACATCCCCTGGATACCCAGACTTTTGACCGTCCTGCCTTTCTCCCAAAAATCCTTGCCTCTCATAATTGAGGCAAAGTGTATGATTGTTCTGATTGTGGGAGTCTCGACGCCTAGCATCTCACCTATGGACACAAGAGGGACAAGACTCATGGGGACATCTTCGTCGATATAGCGATGATGAAGACGATCCGGAGCCTTGATACCTATGTAGCCTGGATTGTCATGCATGGATTCATAAAGATCCTTGCCGGAGGCGCTGTATGCTGTATACAACCAGTTTTTGGCGCTTATAGCTTTGATACCCAACGCAGCAGCTACTTCTAGTCTTTCTTTGTCCAACTTCTCCAAAATGAGTGAGACCGATTTACTTGCACCCTGAATGTAATACTCGAAATCACCGTGCGTCTCCTCGATCCAGGCAGCGTTCAAGATAGTTAGCGCGGGATGGAAGATTGCACCGATGTTTTCGAAGCTGGTCTTGAAGATATTATCACCAGCAACGAATTGAGGAAAGGCACGATTTATGACTTTTACAATGCCTGGAATCCAATATGCGGGGAGTGTCGCAACAGGCAGCGAATTCTTGATGGAGAAGATCTTGGCGTGAGCAGGTCCAAGCATCCTGGACGCATAGAGAAAAGTCTGGGCCTCTGCCAGAAAGGGGAATCTCACAAGGCCTTGCTCTTTGAGAACTTGATAAAATTCCAGTGCTCCGCCGGTTTGTCCCGGGTTGAGAATAACTATTTGATTTTCTTTTAGATAGGGGGCACAAGTTTTCGCCATATATCTATGACCTAGAGCAGGCACCACTACCATCAAAATGTCCACTCCTTTTATCTGAACCACTTTATCCAAACCTTGACATTCCTATCAATGTGGATTATCATAGCGATGATTATATATATTACTATAATGGGTATTATGAGGACAATCCAAATGACATTAGATGATGAGCTCGTCGAATCTGTTGATGAGCTTGTCAGGGAACTGGAAACGACACGATCCGCTTTTACGCGCGATGCTTTACGAGAAGCAATTCATCGTTACAAGATCAGTCGCCTGGAAGAAAAACATCAAAAAGGATATGAACTCCACCATGTGAACAGAGAAGAATTCAACGTCTGGGAAAAAGAGCAGGATTGGGGTGATGAATGAAAAAAGGTGAGGTGAGGTGGTATAAATTCAAACCTCCGGACAAAAAACGCCCCATTTTAATATTAACCCGAAATTCAATTCTGGAATACCTTGGGGAAGTGACCATCGCCCCCGTCACTTCGACAATACGAAATATTCCGAGCGAAGTGTTTTTATCCAGACATGACGGAATGCCGAGGGACTGCGCTATTAATTTTGATCATATTCAAACGGTTTCAAAGGGGAAAATAGGATCCCTGATCACAACTCTCTCAGCGGATAAGATCCAACAGGCAAATAGAGCAATACTCTTTGCTCTTGACTTATGATAATACATATTCAGTATCGATCAGATCACGGCAGAGGAAACACCGTCTTTTTTTATTCATATATCGCTGAACCAACACAACCCGTTAATAAAGCAACCCAATTGTTTTAAGAAATTTTTTCACTTATAATAAAAAAAATTAGACTATGTTATTCTTTACACGAAAATCAGAAGTCGAAGTGAAGAGGATATTCATTATGTTTTTCAAGAATAGAGCAATTTATTTCCTAATCCTCTGGATGTATTTCAGTCCATGTATTTGGACACAGCCTGTTCTTAAGCCGCATAACGCATCCGTTGAAAGATGGGATGTTTTCGAACTGATTTTTCAGGATTCAGAGAACTATCAGAATCCTTTTTGGGATGTTGAGATTACCGCTCAGTTTACAGGTCCTTCTGGGCAGAAGCTCAGCATCTTTGGTTTTTACTATCAAGAAAATCTCTGGAAAGTCCGATTTGCACCGACTGTGGAAGGAACTTGGACATATAGCGTTACATATAAAGGGGCTTCTGGGAAAAGTACATTCCAGGGCTCGTTCTTTTGCACGCCAACTACAGCTCAAAATCACGGTTTCATTAATGTCAATCCCGGCTCAAAGCATTCATTCCTCCATTCTGACGACACTATCTTTATCCCAATTGGCCTCAACGGCCATACGCCAGCTGTCTGTGGAGCCTTCCTCGGAATCCCGCCTGGACCACAGCAAGTGCCCCAAATGTGGGACATGCTTGCTGCCCATTCTATTAACTCCTTCCGGCTGATGATGTTTCACAATGATGAAGTCGAGCCGACTTTTGACTGGAATCCGGATGAAGGTTGTGCGCATCTTTTATACAAGACTCCTGCCCTCGATCAGTATAACCTTCGAGCTTGCCGGCTCATGGACCGTTGGTTTGAACAGGCCAAAGCCCACAATATCTCCATTTATCTGTGCTCGTTTGTTGTCTTCGACATTCCTGATTTTAGGTTTATCAATTGTCCATGGAGTTCGTTTCGTGGCGGTCCTTACAACACTTTAGACGAGATGTACCAGCTTACGAGTGGGCCGGGCATAGAATTCCAGAAAAAATACCTTGCTTATGTTGTAAGAAGGTGGGGGGCTTTCAGAAATCTCATTCTTTGGGAATATAACAACGAATACGGTGTTAGATGTTCCTCGGAGTGGCTGACAGCCATGGATGAGATCATCAATGCAAATGATCCCTACGGGCGGGCCAAGACAGTTTCTTTCTGGGATTCGCGTTGGAGTGTAACCAGCACTGTCAACGACCACAGCGGAGTGACAGTGACGGATGATCATTTTTATAAATTTGTCATGGATTACACAGAATTTGAGGGAGCCAGAGCGGCTAATGATGAGGCTGTTTATCGCTTTCAAAAATATCAAAAACCTGTTATGTTCGGAGAGTTCGGCAGTGGAGAGGGGAATGAATCTCCTTCTGATTTTACATTCCAGAGAGTTGCATATTGGGGAGCGTTGGTCGGAGGGGGCTATCCCCTTTACTGGCTCTCAGGAAGTAATGCTCCTCAAGGCCATTTGTTCAACACGAATACCTTGAGTTTTTTACAGGCTGCACACAAAGTTGTTTCACGGATCGCTGATTATGGGACCATGCAACCTGAAAATCACATGGTCGTACCGTCGAATCCAGAGAAGATAAAGGCATACTGTTTTTGGAATCAATCGGACTGTCTGACTTATATTCATAATTTCAAAAATCATGTATCATCAACCACAGGAGTGTCTCTAGAATTTGACTTTCCCAGCATCACCTCGTTCACCTATTCTGTGGAATGGATCGATGCATTGAGCGGAAATTCTCTAGGAACGGAAAATGGGTATAACCAGAATGGGTATTTGACGCTCTCAGTTCCAGGCTTTGTCACAGATTTGCTTTTGTTGATACGGCTGAAGAACAAGACTCTTCTCCATCCCCCACAGAACTTTTCAGCCAGACAAATTCTGAATCGATCTCTTTCTCAAGCCGAATACATCAATGTACTGAGCTGGCAGATCAACCCTAGTAACTCCAAAATTGTCAAATACAAAATTTATCTTGTGGAGGATGAGGGAAAGAGTCTGGTGGATGAGGTTGATGCGAATACAGTTGAATACTGGCACAGAAATGTCGAAAAGGGAAAACAAGTCTCATATGCCATTACAGCTTTAAATGCCGATGGAAAGGAAAGTCTCCCAGCTTACGCTGCATTCACCCCGTCTGGAGGACATAAACTTTAATTTCCCTCAAAAATATGGGCGCCCTATTAAGCTTTAGCTTCTAACCCTTTATTATCATAGAATTAGAGGTGGCACCCCTCCCCGGACAACTTTAGAACTTTTTTTATTGAGCAGCATGACCGGATTCAATTGTGGAAAGAACTCTTTATGTGCTCTTAATGCAGGAAAATCAGGACACAAAAATGATTTGATTACCAAGGGATTCGAATCCCGATTCCATGATCAAATGAGAATTGCCTCAGCCGGTTTTTTCAATGACGTCCTTCTTCGAGAGGATATCAACCAGGTCAATGATTTCCGGCAGGCAGTCATCATCCAGGCCGGCATTCCGCATAATGTCCATGACCGGGGATGGCGCTTCGGTGGGGAATGGGAGGTGGAAGAGAAAGCGCCCCTGACACTCCGTCAGGCAGTAGCGTTGCTCTTCTCTGGAACGGCCGCTTCCCTCAAAGACATGGACGGTGGAGATCCGTTCCCCGCGCCCCTCCTTAAACAGGGCACCCGAATTTTTTCGCTCCCTGATTATCCAGGCTGCACCGGAGGCATGGACCTGCCGGTCATAAAGGCCTTCAAGATCGAAGGTGATGCGGATGGACTTTTCCTTGAGGGAGTACCGGAAGTAGGGCCGTTTGCCCTCCGCCGCTTCGCGCTTGGCCAGCACGCCTGCCTCCTCCAAACCCTCCAGGAAGTCCTGGGCGGTCTTGATGTGGATACCCAGGCGGGTTGCCGCCTCCGAGGCGGAGATGTCCCGGTACACCACCATAAGGGTCAGGAAATCCCTGGCATATTCCTTGGCCACAAGGGCGGCCAGCCGGCGGGACCGTTCGAATGGTGTTATATCCTTATTTTTCATCCGTTTGATCCTTTCCGACGGAATTGAGCTTGGCAAAAATCTTTTCCGGAGTTCCTTCCCTGGACCACTGCATGAACTGCTTGAAGAGATCGCCCAAAGAGACACAGAGCTGGTCGAAGGTCAGCTCCTCCCTGTATTTCCGATAATCATTCTTGGCGATGCGCACTGTAGCCTGCCCGGAATCCGTAAAGGCCACATATGTACCCTTTTCATAGCTTCTTTTAAAGAACAGCATATAGACCCACATGTATTCCGGGATAACCAGAACCACCCTGTCTGGTTCGATAAAGGGAAAGGCAGTCACATTTTTTTTCAGATAACTGGCCAGTTCGATGGCGTCCTCCCTGGTGAATTCGGCGGGGCCGGTAGGGAAGGGCCGGGATGTGAAGCCGTCTGTCGTACCGGTGACCGGTTGGGCGGCCAGCTGCAGGATCTCCTTGTAGCGCCAGTTGATCCGCTTGGATATCAGGACAAAAACAAAGGCGAAAAGAAAAAGAGCCGAGGTTATGGCAAAGATCTCGTGCCAGGGATGAGCGGCGAAAGGGGGAAAGAAAGTCAGCCACCAAAGAGAGTACATGCCGGTGGGAACCAAATAGATCCAATTCCGTGTTCTCAGAAGAACTATAAAATGGATTGCGGCCATCAGAATTTGGATGGATCCAAAGGTCCAGTCGAACCCAGGAGGCCCGAAAAAGATGCGGCCGAGAATCATTGAACCGATCAAGAGGGATGTGAATATGGCCATCCCGATCTGGATGGGCTTCATTTTGACTGACTGTTCCATGAAAGACTCCTTATGTGTAAAATTATATAACTTTATATTTATTAAAGTATACAAACTATAAACTATGATGTCAAGTCAAATGTCAGAAGGCAGAATAAGAATATTTTTGATTCAATGGGAATGTAGATAATATTTTTGAAATAAAACTCATCCAAAAGATGAGTGAAATAAATGCAGAAGGAACCGAAAATAAAAAGAAGCACCCCTGGCCGGACTCGAACCGGCGACACACGGATTAGGAATCCGTTGCTCTATCCAGACTGAGCTACAGGGGTACACGGATGTAGTCTTTGGAACCGCTTCAGTATTTTAGTGAAAATCCAATTCTATTTCAATCGGTTTCCACCTGCCTCTACCTTATAAAACCTGCGACAAGCCTTTTAAGACGCTTCATAATAGATTTTTTATTTGTGCTGAGATCGATGTCCTCAGCGGACAGTTCCTTGATCTTTTCCAGATTGCTTCGGTTCTCGGAATTCCGGCGGCTGACCATATCTGCAATGGACTCTGACAGCGCATCCTTGTCAATGAGCAGAACAGCAAAATCCTCTGCTGTGATCTCCAACACTTCTGTTTCTTCCTCTGCGATCACACTGGCGGTTCGGGGCATTCCAGTAAAGAGCGACATCTCGCCAAAAAGCGCTCCTCGTTCCAAAACAAATTCCGTCGTAAATGTCTTTTCCGGCTCTTCGAAGGAAATGCTCCCTTTGATCCGTCCGTATGACACAACATAGCACTGCTCGCCCCTGTCTCCCTGGCGGAATATTACCTCTCCTCTGTCAAATCGCAGTCTCCGTATGCGTGTTGCAAGGTTGTGAACATGCTTTTCATCCAGCATGAGCTCTCCTCTATTCTCCCCCTCATCATACCGGAGAAAAGAAGAATTCATTAGGTCATCGAAATTCTTTTTTTCCTTCTGTTCCACTGCCATACGTTTTTCATCCGTATTAACCGATCGGATGATATCCATGACCTTATCACTGACCGGTACCGGGATCTGAATATTCCGTCTCTGAAAACGGTACCAGATCTTTTTTCCTACCTCTCCCATAATGGGATGCTTCCTGCTAAAATCCTTGATCCAGAACTTTAACTCATAGGCCACACCAAAATCGTCAAAACTCAGAATATAGGTCTGTGGTTTGGGCAAAGCCAGAATGTCGGGCACATCCGAAGCTGCCTCTGCAAGGGCTGTAAAAACATCAGAAGGAGATGCATCAGCACTGACCTTGACCGTGAAGGTCAGTGCGGTCTTTTTATCCGGATTGGAAAAATTCGTGAATTTCCCAGAAGCGACAACATTATTCGGCAGAATGATGATATTGGACTGACGATCAAAGATCCGTGTCTCCCGCCAGTTTGTATCCAGGACAACTCCCTCATGACCGCTGATCTCAACCCAGTCACCCTTGGAGAAAGATTTTGTGAAGTGCAGGGACAGGCCGGACAGGATATTACTGAGCACACCTTGAAGAGCCAGCCCCAGTATCATGGTCAAAAGAGCAGAGGTAGTTAAAAAATGAGAAATGCTTAAGCCCATATATTTGTTCAGGATA
The DNA here is from genome assembly GCA_030669585.1 of Acidobacteriota bacterium. Taxonomy (GTDB): domain Bacteria; phylum Acidobacteriota; class Aminicenantia; order Aminicenantales; family Aminicenantaceae; genus DAOVDI01. The sequence goes on along the minus strand of DAOVDI010000035.1, from coordinate 9,891 downwards.
ATAAACAATGAAACTATATAAAGAATGGCCAGAATAAAACCGTGCAGGACCCGCGGCAGCGGAAAAGGCCGGCTGCGACGTGCATGCCACCGGCAGAGAAACAGGTCAAAATAACGAATCAGAAAAAAAATGATGAAAAATAGCAGACCGGCATTCAGGTAATTATCCATTTTCCCGCTAGGAAATAAATGAACTCTTACAATATCCCAACGAAGGCACAGGAAGAGGAGAAGAAAAACCAGGGGAAAATTCAGTCTTGAAAAAAATGCGGTTTCCAGTTTCTCTTTATCCTGAACAGATCTTGTTACGGCCATTCTTAATAAAAAATACACCACAAGAGCTGCGACTGCTCCCAGAAGGAGAAAAAGAAACTCTATATATAAAGGAAAAGAAGAAGCTGGTTCGGTCATTTTTCCTCCTCGCTGCATTCACTAATCTCTTTGGCTGCATGAGTTCTTGGAAATTCCTTCACGGCCTGAGACAAAATATCTTTGATATGAGCATCCGAAAAATCAGGACTGAAATGGGACAGATAAAGATCCTTCACTTTTGCTTCCATTGCGATCTCAGTCCCTGCAAGCCAGGTGCTGTGCCCCCAGCCCTTCCGTAAGGATTTGTAGTCTTCAGGTGTAAATGTCGCATCATAAATAAAAATATCCGCCCCTTCGGAAAAAGCGGCCAGTCTTTTATCAACACCCTTTTCCGGATGTTCGGTGTCCGTAGCAAACACGACCGACCCGCCGCCTGAATTGATCCGGTAAGCAACACATCCCTGCGGATGATTAAGCGGGCAGGACAGGATCTCAGCTTCGCCGATCTCAAAGCCTTTTTGCGAAACCCTTTTAAATATTTTCTTTGAGGGAGTATCACTGAAATTAACAGGAAAAAGCCGCCCTGACATAATTTTCTCCAGATGTCTTTTTACCACAGCCGAAGATACGTCAGAATAAAATATCAACGTGTATTCATCGGAAAAAAGCGGAGCAAAAAAAGGGAGCCCCCAGACGTGGTCGAGGTGAAAATGAGTCAAAAGAATGTGAATGATCTTATCTTTGATCTCTGCTTTTTCCACCAATGAATCAGCCAGTTTTTTCATTCCTGAACCGGCATCTATAACGATCAAGTCCCCTTCCGGGCTGAAAATGGAGGCGCATGACGTATGACCTCCGTATTCGACCTTGTCCTTTCCGCAAACCGGCAGGGTGCCGCGAACACCCCAGAACATCAAAGGAATATCTTCTTTCATCATTTCACCTTCAGGTCAAAAACACCGTCCCAGTTTTCAGGCGGAGGCGAGCTGCGAAAACCGGCAATGCGTGTTAGATACACGCCGGCCACAGGATCATCTCCCAGATTTTGAAAGAGCCTTGCAGCATCCTCCCACTGCCTTTCATGAAACAGGGACAGGGCTTTATGATGATCCGATATTCTTTTTTGCAGCTCTTCCGCAATCTTGTCTGTATCCCCAAAAATTTCATATATACGAACAGGCTTTGTTCTGCCTACAACCCTGATCCTGTCCACTTCCCGCGCAGCGATGGAATCTTTCACCTGGTGATACGTGTTCTCTCCGATAAGGATCAAAGTGCCGTACTGTTTGTTAGCGCCCTCCAGACGAGCCGCCAGATTTACAGTATCTCCCATGGCCGTATAATCGAACCGTGTTTGTGACCCCATGTTTCCAACCACAGCATCACCTGAATTTACTCCGATACGCATATATAACTCATGCCCGTATGTTTCTTTGATACCTGCTCTCATCCGCTCTAACCGGTCCTGGCAGGCGAGGGCCGCCCTGCATGCCCGCAAAGCATGGTCCGGTTGGTCGAGAGGGGCATTCCAGAAAGCGATGATTGCATCCCCCTCATATTTGTCCAGTGTTCCTCCGGAATCAAGTATGACTTCGGTCATCTTAGAAAGGTATTCATTTAGGAGATTTACCAATTCTTCTGGGGTCAGATCTTCAGAAATGGATGTAAAACCGGCAACATCAGTAAAAACAGATGTTATTTCCCGCTTCTCTCCTCCCAGTTTAAGAAGTTCCGGGTTCTTAATCACACGTTCAATGACATGGGGATTTAAATAATATTGAAACATACTTTTGATAAAACGCTTCTGTTTTCCCTCTATGTTGTAGTTCAGAAGTGCAGCCGCCATGAATCCCAACACAACAGCAAAAGCCGGCCCGACGAATTCGAGCCAATATCCGGAAATATAGGCCAGTACTGCTGCGCAGGCCGGAAGGACCAGACATGCCAGAAAAAAAAGAATGAACTGCCATATCTTACGTAAAAGAGATGTTCCTAATGCTACAAGTAAGGAAAGAAATCCTATAAAAACCAACAGGACAAATAAATGGGTCCTTCGGAAAAAATCTTTGTTCAGGAGATTATCAATAACCGCAGCCTGAATTTCCACACCAGGGCTTACAGCGCTTAGAGGCGTTGACCGCAGATCCAGAAGTCCAGGAGCGCTAGCACCCAAAAGAATGATCTTATTCCGGAAAGTTTCAGAAGGAATCTGGGGCTCTTTACCTTCCTGGATCTGGGCATAAGAGTTTATAATCGAGGCAATGGAATAACTTTTATAGGTCCCTGTAGGCCCGTGATAACGGATCACCATCTGACCGAACGAGTCGAGCGCTTTCCAGGGTATGGAAAATTCCGTATCCACTCTTCTGGTTACAGCCAGAGGAAGAGATGGCAGTATCTGGCTGCCAAGGGAGAAAACCAGTGGAATTCGCCGGAATATACCGTCCCTGTCCGGAGTGAAGTTGACATTTCCCACTCCTGAAGTGGAAGACAGAAATGAGGCCAACGGCAGATTGACCGACTGCATGGGTACAGCATAGTCTGTATTCCATGTGTTTTCAGGCAAGACAAACCGTTTTAAACTCTGAACAGTCGATGGATCCAGGGTCTTACCTTTTTTGGTCAGAAAGACAGGAAGAAATACATTTCCCGCCTCTGTCATAGTGTCCGCAAACCGGCTGTCATCCTCGGGACCGTACAAAGAGACTTCTGAAAAGATAAAATCAAATAACAGGGCTTTCACTTCAGCCTGGCGGCAGAAATCCACCACATAAGCATACATTTCTCGCGGCCAGGGCCATGAAAGGCCATGGGATGATGCATATAGGTCCAGACTGTTCTGGTCTATCAGGAAGATCACAATGTCTTCAGCAGCGCTGGAAGGATCGGAAAACATCCTGACCCTCCAGTCCCATGTCTTCCATTCCCAGGACTGGAAAACCCCCAGATGGAACAACAGCAGGGTCAGGGCAAAAACACATCCTCCTACTGCAATTCCGCGTACATATCTATTCTTCACTACTACTTTATTCCTTTAACCGCTCGTTTGAATCGATTTGTCCGGGCAGCATGTCTTGCAGGAATATCCGTTATTGACAATATCTCTTTCTCCACACTTTTCAATCTGTCTTTTGCAGAGGGATGGGTTTTGAACCATCCGCCGGTAGAATCTCCTCCGGCTTCTGCCGCCATGACTCCAAGGAAATCCGAAAGCCCGCCGGGATTGTAACCTGTCTTCACGGTATAATGAACGGAAAGCCGGTCCGCTTCATATTCGTACTTACGGTCATACCCCCGCTCGACCAGTGTATCCACAACATCCCCCAGAACTTCCTCAAATATTCCGGTCAACTGGGCCAGTTCCTGAGGACCATAACGGCCCACAGCTTCCTGCCCGATGAGTTTGAAGGTATCGACCAGCCTTGACTTTTTAATGGACTTAAGCCCGTGTTTGGCGTAAACATGTCCGATCTCATGGGCCAGAACAGCAGCCAGCATTTCCTCATCCCGGCACCGCTTCAGCAGTCCTTTTGTGATAAAGATAAATCCGCTTGGAGCGGCCATAGCATTGATCTCATCAGAATCCAGGATCAGGAAATGATACCCGGCATAGGTCTCCGGCCTGTCGCTGTGGACAATGATCGCACTTCCGAGCGTGTTGACATACTTGGTGAGGGAATTATTTTCATAGACCGGATAACGGGAAAGGATCACCGCCGCAACCGCCCTGCCGATATAATACTCCTCCTCCTCGGTTATCTCCCCAAAACCTTTCCTCAGCGCCTTGGAGGTTTTCACAATGCTTTGAGTATCGTCTTTCTTAACGAGACCAGCTTCGGAAAGAACCCCGGCGCCCTGTTCCATAATAGAACAGCTCATCATGGAAAACACCAGAATACACACAAAAGATATTTTTAGAATCGATCCGGAGTTTCTCATTTTGCCCCTCCATACTCTCCCAGCTTTCCTTTTTTAAGAAAGGCAAGAATCTCATTCGTACTGACCTTGATCTTCAACATCCTGTCGACCCAGACAAAACTGATCTCCTTATTTCTGGCTTTGAAGCTTTCCTCCACCTGTTTATTGAATCCTTTTCCGGCCAGGGCGATCTCATCCGCTGATGTCTGGCTTTTGACAGGCTGATTCATCGCCAGCAGATTGATCTTTATTGTCCGTACAGCGCTGGGATGGATCCAACCTATAAGATTGTTCATGGTCCGGACCTTCAGCCAGCCTGTTTCTGCGCCGATTTTTTCGACTCTATCGCCGTTTTTCAATACAGCGACCGTCTGTGCGAAAAATTTTGGCTCTTTTTTCAAATGCGTTGACTGGACTTTGATTACATAGGTTTCAGCAAGCAAAAGCATAACAAAAACACAAAAAAGAGCTCCTGCCAAAACGATAAAACGGTTACGCCTTTTCATTTTTTCCCTCCGGTATCTCGAGATTTTGCCGCGGTGCTATTTGTTATTGCCATAAGTTTTTCCTTGATCCGGCAATTTCGATTCACAGGCTTATTGTTATTTATAGCTATGTAGAGCGCTTTATACGACCCCACAATGACGCTCAATTTTTTGGCTCTTGTCAGAGCTGTATAGAATAGATTCCGCTGAAGCATGATAAAATGCTGCGTGAGAAGTGGCATTACGACCGCCTGGTACTCACTCCCCTGGGACTTGTGCACGGAAACCACATACGCCAGTGTCAGTTCATTAAGCTCTTCCCGCGTATATTTAACCGCCCGTCCGTCAAAACGGACCACAACAGTGTAATTTCGACGGTCGATGTCCGCCACAATACCGATGTCTCCGTTAAAAACATCCTTGTCATAGTTATTCCTGATCTGCATAACTTTATCATTCAAACGGATCTCCCGGCTTCCCAGTTTCAGTACTTCCATCGATGGATTCAGGCGTTTCTGCAGCTCGACATTCAGATTATCCACTCCGATCAAACCGCGGTACATAGGACTGATCACCTGTATCTGAGTGGAAAGAGGAGCCAGCCCCAGTTTCTTCGGTATATTGATCGAACACAAATTCATGATGGTCTCAAATGCGTGCTTATCATCGTCCTGTTTTATGAAATAAAAATCCGCATTCTTATCCCCTTTATCAGGATAGATCAGGGATTCTCCTCGATTTACCCTGTGTGCATTCTGGGTGATTAGACTGCCTTGCTCCTGCCGAAAGATCTCATCCAGACGGACAACATCGATCCTATGAGAATCGATGATGTCACGCAGCAGATTACCCGGCCCCACTGAGGGGAGCTGGTCCTTGTCCCCGACCAGAATCAGCCTCATCCACTGGGGAACCGCCTTTAACAGATGAAACATCAGAGGAAGATCCACCATAGAAAACTCATCCACGATCAAAGTGTCTCCGGCAAGCGGATGAGATTCGTTTTTTCGGAACGTACCCAGTTTCGGATTATATTCCAGTGTCCTGTGGATGGTTCTGGCATCCTTCCTGGTCGCCTCGAACAGGCGTTTGGCTGCCCGTCCTGTGGGCGCTGCAAGATGAAGCTGTCTTCCCCACCGATGAAATATGTCGACAATACCCCTGATAATAGTCGTTTTTCCTGTGCCAGGACCTCCTGTGATGACCAGAATCTTTTTACTCAAACTCTCTTTGACCGCTTGTTTCTGAGCAGGGGAAAATTCAATGGATAAATCCTTTTCGACCAGGCGGATGGCCTCCGTCATATCAAAAGGAGGCTTCGCAGCGGGAAAAGCAGCCAGCTTATGCAGGGATCTGACAACCTCTTGCTGAGCATTGTAATAAAAAGGCAGATAAACAGCGGTTTCCTTCCCCGTATCTTCTAATACTACACGTTTCTCCCGGACAAGTTTATTCATGGCTTTTTCGAATTTGTCAGCCGGAACATCCAGGTCTCTGCCGCAGGCTTTTTCCAACTCTTCCTTAATAGAAAAGACATGCCCCTGCTCATTATCCTTTTCCAGAAGATAACGGACATAAGCCTTGATCCGTTCTTCGGAATCAGGGCTTATACCCAGTTTCAAGGCCATCTGGTCAGCAGTTTTAAAACCAATACCCCAGATATCATGACAGGCCAGATAGGGATTGGTTTTTAATACATGAAAGGACCGGTTACCATATTGATTATAGATCTTTGTCGCCAGGGTCGTGGATATATTGTGCTCCTGGAGGAAGATTATAAGATCGCTTATGTGCTTGTGTTCTGCCCACGATTTTTTGATCTCTCTGATCTTGACAGTACCGATACCCTCCACCTCTTCCAGCCGCTTTGGCTTATTAGCGATCACATCCAGAGTCTGATCACCAAAAAACGCAGTGATCCTTCTGGCCAGGGCAGGACCGATCCCCTTTATCAGTCCTGAAGACAGAAATTTCTCTATTCCTTTGACCGAGGATGGTATAAGCGGAAGGTAATTCTCAACTTTAAACTGTTTTCCGAAACGGGGATTGATCTGCCACTTCCCATTGATCTTAAGCGCTTCCCCCGCACTGAGAGGGGGAAATGTCCCAACAATGGTCAAAGTTTCACGGCTCTCTGTCACAAATTTACAGACCGTGTATCCCGTATCCGGACTGTAGTATATGATCTGGTCGATCGCCCCTGTTATATAATCCATTTTCGCTATTCTATCACATTTTCAACAGGAATAAATGCCGATGATAAAAATTGGATTCGAGGGAAAGAATAAGAAGCCAAGGGCCAAGGTAAGACGTCATTCCCACGAAAGTGGGAATCCAGAAGCCTGAAGTAGCCAGAAATACTGGATTCCCGTTTACACGGGAATGACGATAGGACAAGAGCTGGATCCCCGCATACGCGAGGATGACGAAAAAGGCGGGAATGACGATAGGACAAGAGCTGGATCCCCGCATACGCGAGGATGACGAAAAAGGCGGGAATGACGAGAGGACAAGAGCTGGATCCCCGCATACGCGAGGATGACGAAAAAGGCGGGAATGACGAGAGTAACGAGATGAACGAGGCAACCAGGAACCCTTTGCATCAACTAATAGATTGACGGTATGTTAAATAAATGATACTAATTTTTTTATGAAGTTTTTGAAGGTCCTTCTCAACTCCATGCTCAGCGGCATCTTTTTCTCCGCTTTGATCGCCCTGCTCATCTATGATATAAACATCAACCTACCCTTTAAGCAGCTTTTTTTTCTTCAGCTCACCCTGTTTCTCTCTTTAACATACGGCATCATCATCACGCTTGTTTGTATTGCAGTTTTTTATTTATTCAGTTTTTTTTCCGCAAAAAAATTTAATATCGCATTTATATCCCCTTCTTTTCTCACTGTGAGTTTTTCCATTCTGACACTTCTTTATCTGATTATTTATAAAATCAACTATGACTATTTCCTGTCTTTCTTCAACACTACAACCAGAGATCTCCTTAAATTACAGTCCTGGTTTTTGATCTTCCTTATATTTATTGGATTCCTTGTCCTGTACGGTATCTACTTTTATAAGAAAAAATTTCTTTTTTTCACTGCATACTTTTTAATTATTCCGGTGTTGATAGTTTTTTCAGTACAAAAACGCGCAGAATTTTTATTGCCGGAACGGCCGGAAAAGATAGCCACTCTAGAAGGAAAAAACCTGGATAAAAAAATAACCATCATCGGTCTTGAGGGTGTCAGTTTCGATTTTCTCATTCCCCTTATGAACGAGGACAAGCTTCCCAACTTTTCCTGGCTTATAGATAAAGGCTGCTGGGGAAAATTAAAATCATTTTCTCCAAACGACCCTCTCATCCTTAACAGCTCCTTCAACACAGGAAAATGGCCGGCAATACACAGGCAGCTTTCAAATTATAGATACCAGCTTCTCACTTTTGACCAGGAAATCGAAGTAGTACCCCGATACATATTCTTCCGCCAATTGACCCGGATTGGACTGCTTCTCAGTCGACCTGCCTCCAAGACTGCCTTCACCAAAGATATCTGGACGATCTTCAGAGAGAATGAAACCAGTTATATTAAAAGAGACTGGCCGTACCAGATGAAAATTGAAAATCCCAAACCGAATGCAAAGACACTTTTTGACCGTTTTTTCAAAGATCTCAAGTTTGAAACAGAAGATATCTTCGGTGTAGTCAAAACATCTTTCTTCACGGATTGTGAATACGAAGAACAATTCCGCGAGGAAAAGAAAATAAACCAGCCCGAAATCGAATATCTTTTGCTGAACGGACTCAATATTGTGGAACGCTATTTTTACAAATACAGCTTTCCCTCCCTGTTCGGGAATATCGATCAGGAAGAGATCACAAAATTCGGTCCGGTCATCGAGCGGTATTACCAATTTTACGACCTGATAATCGGCCGCTATCTTGGATCACTAAAAGAAAATGAGCTTCTTGTTTTATATTCTCCCCATGGCATAGAACCTCTGCCTTTATGGAAAAGATTTGTAGAGGTCCTGTTGGGCAATTCAGATATTACCGCTTACCATGACATGGCTCCGGACGGCACTATCTTTTTTTACGGCAAAGAAATCGCGCAGGGAAAAAACATGGATGGCATCAAGCTCATCGATATAGCGCCGACACTCCTTTATTACCTGGGACTTCATGTCGGGTTGGACATGGACGGAGTCGCCCAGACGTATATTTTTCTGGATAAATTCAGAGACGAAAATCCTGTACCATATATTACATCGTATGACGAACATACCATCAAATAAAAAAAGTCTGTCGAAGTCTATAGAAATCGAAGAGAGACCAAGGGCCAAAGGCAGACGTCATTCCCGTGTAAACGGGAATCCAGCTCTTGTCCTATCGTCATCCTCGCGTATGCGGGAATCCAGTAAAATATATATTCTAATAATCTGGATTCCCACTTTCGTGGGAATGACGTCTTACCTTGGCCCTTGGCTTCTTATTCTTTAACTTGAACCCTTTCTTTCTGGCGAGATAAACGGTTTATTTTATTTTATAATGCGGAGGATTCGAGACCACCGTGCCTTGGGGATAAAACTGACAAACTTTTTTACCCGTTCTCCAAAGCTTGTTTTCTGCCAGGCATCCCGATCTGCTTTATAGGAAAAATAAATGACCCAGGGCCGGCCTTTAATATTTTCAATTGGCAGAAACCGCCAATACCTGCTGTCCATACTGTTGTCTCTGTTGTCTCCCATTACAAAAAAGTGTCCGGAAGGGACGATAACCGGTCCGTAATTATCCCTTATATCGTCGTATTGATAATATCCGTTTTTAGTAAAAACCTGGCTGTCATTATGGACTTTATGTTCATCAGGAATAGGCACATCATTGATATAGACCTGCTTGTCCTTGATCTCGATTTTTTCGCCTTCCAGGGCGATGATACGCTTTACGTAATCCTTTGATAGTTCATTGGGGTATTTAAAAACAACAATATCATTTCGTTTTATCTTTTTCCGGGGAAGAATCGCTTTTTCCAGCCCTGTGGAAGCGTTGGTATAAGCCAACTTATTCACAAGAAGAAAATCTCCGACCAATAGGGTGGGTTCCATAGAACCTGTTGGTATCTGAAAGGCCTGGACAACAAAAGTCATCACAAAAAAGACAAAAACCGCTGTTTCGGCAATA
>DAOVDI010000109.1 GCA_030669585.1 Acidobacteriota bacterium | reverse complement strand
CATGTGGCTTCGCTACGGGGCATTAAAGGGCTACATCGACGGAATCATGGGAACACATGGCGCCCTCTTTTTTGAGCCTTATAATGACCAGCCTGGAAACTACGGTCATTGGCGGCGTCACACATCTGATGACCCCAAATTTAAGGTCCGCAACATGGAAAAGATGTACAACCTTATCAAAATCGGGCTGGAGGCCGGTCTGATTGGCCAGGAACAAGTGTTGCTCTCTACCATATGCATCCTAAATATCTTATTTATGCTGCCGTGGCACGGAAGACTCTTAAAGGCACTCCCGAAGAAGGCTGGTTTCCAGAACAGTGTATATCTGTAGAAGAAGCTATCAAGGCTTACACAATCAACAACGCATTTGCGGCTTTTGAAGACGATCTCCGCGGCTCTTTAGAAGAAGGAAAACTTGCTGACATCACTGTGTTTGATAGAAACATGCTCGAAATTCCGAAAGAAGAAATATTAAAAGTAGAAGTTGAGTATACAATTATTGACGGGAAGATAGTTTTTGAAAAAAGATGATCCCCCATCCGGCAGATACTCTCAAATACGAATAGAGCAGCCCTTTATTATTGAATGGCTACAAGAAAAGTATCGTTAAAGGAAAGCCTCGCGAAAGTCTTCGTAAATGGGGACAGGTTTTCCTTCCCTGTTGATAAACACTGCCACCAATTCGGCATCCAGGATCTTTTTCCCGGTTTTTGTGTGATTTTTTTCATGGTATCTCCTGGAGGAATATCGTATTGGATCGATCAGGCAAATGGATTTTCTGTGGGATAAGGCATGCCCCCTGGACGGTTAAAAGAGATATCTTCAACACCCAGCATTTTGACAGCGGCAAACAGGGATTTTCCCGCATGTTCGAAGGCCACAGCCGTGTGATGAGGAAACTGTTTTTCGATCAGGACATGACGGTAAAACCGCCCCATTTCCTTGACCGCAATAACTCCGATGCTGCCGAATGACCTGGGATCTATATCCAGCACTTCGCCCTCAGCCACATATGAGCGGAGAACCGTGTCCGCAGTTGACTGCAGACGGAAGATAGTAACATCCCCTGCCCGTATCCGTCCTTCCAGTGTACCCCGAGTGATGTCAGGCTCCCCTTCCGGTTCCATCATACGTTTCATGATGAGCTGATATTTCATCTCCGGACGGACCATATAAGAGCCGGCCGTGTTTCCGCAGTGAAACCCCATAAACAAGTCCGTAGGTTTGTAATCTTTGACCCGAGTTTTTGCCTTTTCATACATGTCATCAGGAACCGTGTTATTGATATCAAGAAGTGTTGCCGGTAGTTTTGTCGCGCATACGGCCATGTATTCACTCAGGGCCCCATAAATATCCACTTCGCAGGAGACAGGAATCCCCTGTGAAGCAAGCCTGGAATTGACAAAACAGGGGACAAAGCCAAAATAGCTCTCAAAAGCAGGCCAGCATTTATTGGCAAAAATGCCGTATCGGGAAGCGCCGAGATTATCCTCCATAAATTTCATAAGGGCAACTTCATAACACGCCAGTTTTTCTAAAAGATCAGGATAAGAATTGCCTGCACCCAATTCCTGGGCCATGTCTTCAGCAATAGTTTTTACGGCCGGATCGTTCTTTGCCTTGAGAAAAATATCATAAAGATCCAGCTCCGAGTTTTCCATTACCTCGACCCCCAGGTCATAGAGGGGTTTTATTGGAGCATTACAGGCCAAAAAATCCTGCGGCCTTGGTCCGAATGTAAAGATCTTGAGCCTTTTTAGTCCAATTAGAATCCGGGCAACAGGGGAAAAATCCAATATTTTACCTGCGATCTCAGAAGCTGAACCCACAGGACATTCAGGAAAATAAGGACGAAGCCGGCGCAGGCCCACATTGTAGGACGCATTGAGCAGGCCGCAATAGGCATCCCCTCGATCCTCAATGAGATTGTTTCCAGTCTCTTCGGCTGCAGCAGCAAACATGACAGGACCCTGGAATCTCTGAGCCAGCATTGTTATGGGTCCCTCCGGGCCAAAATTCCCCAGATAGATGACCAGCGCATTGATATCTCTTTTAGCGATCTCCTCAAGCGCCTCCAAAACATTCTTTTCGTTCTCTACGATAATCTCGATCTCTTCCACAGGAATCTTCTGTTTCCGGCATTCTTCAACAACCCTGACCCGCCTTTTCTTGGACAAGTCCACAGGAAAACAGTCCCGGCTGACCGCAACAATGCCAAGTTTGACGTCAGGTATATTTTTCATCATCAACTCCTCATTTTTTATTTTGACCATAGGTAGCTCCAGACCCATGCTTTCTTTCATAGTGTTTTTCCATTAGATATTCCGGAAGCCTTTTTACATCCTGCTTTAACAGCAGTGTCCCCCAGGCCAATTCAGCAACAGCCTCCAGGGCAACCGCGTTTCGAAGAGCTTCCCCCGGCGACCGGCCCCAGGTGAAGGGTCCGTGCCCGGCGGCTAGCGCAGCCGGCATTGTCAGAGGATCCTTGCCGGCAAAAAGCTCAACAATGATCTTTCCCGTATTCCTTTCATACTCTCTTTCTACCTCTTTTTTTTCCAGCAGGCGGGTAACAGGAACGTCCCCAAAAAAAGTATCGGCATGAGTGGTTCCCAGACAGGGAATTGGCAAATTCGCCTGGGCAAACATCGTCGCATATATACTGTGTGTATGTGTGATCCCAGCAATCCCGTCAAACGCCTTATACAGCTCGAGGTGGGTGGAAGTATCTGCAGAAGGCTTTAACCTTCCCTCTGCAACCTTTCCCATTTTATCGACCACTACCATATCCGATGCATAAAGATCAGAGGCGGCCAGTCCGCTTGGTTTGATAACCATCATGGCCTGTTCACGGTCAAACCCACTGGCATTTCCCCAGGTCAGGATCACAAGACCATGTTTGACCAAAGCCTGATTAGCTTCCAAAACTCGTTGTTTTAGTTCTTCCAGCATTATCCACTCCTTCTCTGCTTTTCCCGCAGGGCAATGAGATCTTTCATGACAAAATCCAATTTACCGGTCCACTCCCTTGTGCCGAAGGCATCATGCAGCTCTTTATAAAGCCGGAAAAGCTCCTTATAGACTTTATGGTTCTCCTTATCCGGTTTAAAAGTTTCTTTGACGCCGGTCATTTTCTGCTGGGCTTCCTCGACCGTATTATACCCGCTGTTTTTTTCCCCGGCTGCTACAGCCCCGAAAATAGCAGCGCCTAACGCACATGTCTGGTCACTCCGCGAAACCTTCATAGGCCTTCCTGTAATGTCGGCATATACCTGCATTAGAAAAGGATTCTTAGACGCCAGCCCGCCGCAGTTTACAACCTCATGGACTGAAACACCATATTCTTCAAGACGGTTGATAATGGTCAGCGCACCAAAAGCCGTGGCTTCGATCAAAGCACGATAGATCTCATGGGCCTGGGTATGAAGGGACTGTCCAATGATAAGGCCACTCAACCGTACATCTACCAGGATGGTCCGGTTTCCATTGTTCCAGTCCAGGGTTAAAAGCCCGTGCTCGCCGGGTTTTTGTCGAACTGCCGCCTTTTCCAAGTTCATGAATTTCTCTTTGTCAGTCTTACCGTAACTGTCCGGGACAAGGCTGCGTACAAACCATAAAAAGATATCCCCTACCGCAGACTGTCCTGCCTCGATCCCAAAAGCGCCGGGCAATACGGATCCATCCACAATACCGCACACTCCCGGTATTTCTGGAAACCCTTTTGTTTTAGGAGAAACCATGACGTCGCATGTGCTTGTCCCCAGAATCTTAACCAGCGTTCCTTCCTTGACTCCTGCCCCGACAGCCCCGATGTGCGCGTCAAAAGCGCCTACAGCCACAGCAGTACCCGGTTTGAGGCCAAGTTTTTTAGCCCACTCGCCGGACAGGCAGCCTGCCATTCGATCGGATGGAAAAGCTTCATCGTAGAGCCTGTCTCGCAATTCGCCTAGTACCGGATCCAACCCGGAAAGAAATTCCTTGTCCGGCAGGCCTCCCCATGTATCACTATACATGGCTTTATGCCCGGCCGCACACACACTTCTCTTTATCTTATCCGGCCTTGTTTCTCCTGACAAAACACCGGGGAGATAATCACAGATCTCAACAAAGCTGTAAGCCGCCTCAAATACATCTGGGGCCACCCTTTTTCCGTGGAGAATCTTGCTCCAGAACCATTCGGATGAATAAACGCCGCCGATTCTGGCCAGATACTGCGGCCGTATCTTTTCAGCAAGCGCGGTGATTTCCGCTGCCTCAGCATGGCTTGTATGGTCCTTCCAAAGCCAGACCTGAGCATGGAGGTTATCCTTGAACTCAGGCAAAAAAGCCAGGGGAGTCCCATCCTCATCTACCGGCATTGGGCTGCTTCCTGTTGTATCAATTCCAAGACCGATGACAAGGGATGGATCAAACTGCGGATCTGCCTTTTTCGCCTGCCCGACAGCTTCCTTGACCGTGACTTCTATTCCCTTCAGATAATCCGCCGGGTTCTGCCTGGCCAGGTTGGGATCATCCGGATCCAGCAGGACCCCCTCTGCACCCGAGGGATAGGGAAATACATATCCGGCCAGCTCTCTGCCATCCCCAAGATCAACAATCAGGGAGCGGCAGGAATTAGTTCCAAAATCCAATCCCAGAGCATACTTTTTCATATCTTCCTCTAAATTCCCGCTTTCGCGGGAATGACGTCTTGCTTTCGCCTTTTCTTTCTTTTCTCGCAGGCGAGTTTGCGAGCTAAGCCTAATAAATTCTTATCTCTTATCTTTTCACTCGAACCCTCGACCCCTGTCTGCGTGCAACGCACAGGCAGGCCTTGAATCCTTGAATCCTTATAATCCTACCAACTCTTTTAGAAAAGATCCTAATATTATACTTTTATTTAGCAATGATGAGCGGTGAAAAATAGATAAGTATCAGAACGATAATCACCAGAATAACCATTGAAAGGATCAGATCCCTTGTGTTCCAGCTTGCACGGGAGGATGCTTTGTCTTCGGCCACGGTGGTGGCATAAGTCAGTCCTTTAATCTTCTCAAAGGCAGGCGATTCCGTGAACATACTCACAAGGATCATCATGGCAATGCAAACCAGAAACAGGTAAAAACTGAAATAAAGAAAATTCAAATCAGCAAAGCTATGAAGAACACCGCTCAATCTTTCTTTGTTCAACTCGGCGATCAGACGCATCATACCGATCCCAAATCCTCCCACAAGAGCGGTCACAGCCCCCTTGGCATTAATCTTTTTCCAGAAGACCCCCAGCAGAAAAACCGCAGCAATGGGCGGCCCGAGATAGGACTGGACACTCTGGAGATAATGGTACAACTGCCCGGAAATGTGTTTCATCAGAGGGATCCAGGCAATTCCGCTGACAACCACTACGGCAGTAGCAATTCTACCCACAAAAACGAGCCTTTTTTCCGTGGCCCCGGGCTTTAATTTTTTATAGATATCCATGGTAAACAGTGTGGAACAAGAATTAAACACAGCCGCCAGTGAACTCATCAAGGCGGCCAACAGTCCACCAACAACCAGGCCCCGTATCCCGACAGGGAGCAGGGCTTTAACCATGGCAGGAAACGCCTGATCCGCTGAACTCAGTTCCAGTTGTCCGGTCTTTGTCAGAGCATATGCAATAACACCGGGAATAACAAAGATCCAGAACGGCAAAAGCTTCAAATAACCGGCAAAAATTGTCCCCCTCCTGGCCTGTGTTTCATTCCGGCCGGCAAGGGCCCGTTGGACAATGTACTGGTCCGTACACCAGTACCAGATGCCGATAATAGGAGCGGACAGCACCATTCCCAGCCAGGGAAAGTCAGGGTGATCCAGGGGTAGAAACAGGTTGAAATGTTCGCTCCCAGCTATAGAAACCAGATTGCCCCAACCTCCGATCTTGATCATTCCCATGACTGTCACTGTGACCGATCCGACGATCAGGACAATGGCCTGAAGAGCCTCTGTATAGACGACAGCCCGCAGTCCTCCCAGGACAGTATAAATACCTGTCAGAACAACCGTAATCAATGCTCCTGTCCAGAATTCGATTCCCATCAATGCCTGAAAAACCACAGCTCCTGCATAGATGGTGACAGACACTTTGGTAATCACATACGCAACCAGGGATATGACGGATAAGAGCCAGCGGGCTGTGGGAGAATATCGAAGCTCTAAAAATTCCGGCATAGTGAATACGCGGCTCCGCATATAAAAAGGAACAAAAACCCAACCGAGAAGCAGGATGCACCAAGCATGTAGCTCGTATTGGCCCATAACAACTCCGGTCTTTACGGCAGTTCCGGCAAGTCCGACAATGTGTTCAGATCCGATATTAGAGGCAAAGATCGATGCTCCTATAACAAACCAGCCCACATTGCGCCCTGCTAGAAAATAGTCTGTTGTTGTCTCCTTCCTCTGCTTAAGAACCCACCAGGCAATCCCGAAAAGGACCGCAAAATAAAGGCTGATCATCAGCCAGTCAAGAAACTGTAATGCCTGCATATGTTTTTCCCTTCTCGATTATTCTAATTCGAGTTATTTTTACTATTTATAGAAAACCCGTGTCAAATGAAATTAAAATATAGCGTTGGAATAACAGCAGCAATATCGATTGT
Source organism: Acidobacteriota bacterium (assembly GCA_030669585.1). Classification (GTDB taxonomy): domain Bacteria; phylum Acidobacteriota; class Aminicenantia; order Aminicenantales; family Aminicenantaceae; genus DAOVDI01. Next base: position 226 of record DAOVDI010000109.1, on the reverse strand, counting down.
GCTCATTTTGATCATTGTGATATAAAAATGGATAAAGGAGGGCAAGCATTATGAAACATATATATAAAACCTTTTGTTTTCTTGGTCTATTTTTTCTCGCTCAAATCATGAGCACATCAACAATTCCTTCTTCAACTCCTCAGCACACTGATATCAATAAAATTATCATAAATGCAGACAGGGGAATCGAAACCATCAACAGAAATATTTATGGCCACTTCAGTGA
>DAOVDI010000146.1 GCA_030669585.1 Acidobacteriota bacterium | reverse complement strand
AACGAGACAAACGAGATAACGAGACAAACGAGATAACGAGACAAACCAGACAAACGACTTATGATTTTATCAATCATACTCTGGCTTATGATCTGGGGAGGTATGTTCACCGGCCTCTACAATGTTACAGATCAAATGTTCTCGGATATCCTGTCTGCGATTCAGGGCCTGAGGGCTTTTTTACCGCTTGTGGCTCTTTATATATGCATTATGTGGATGTTCCTGGCGAGAATAAAACCTCCTTCCTTTTCAGCCCCCATCGGTCTGTTTTTTTACTATTGTATGATCGGCATTTTTGTGTCCTTTCTTTCGCCAGAGAAAAAAGCGGCTCTATATTGGGGTTTTCTTTATCTTTCTCCCCTCCTCTTTATATGGATAATATCCTTTCTGGAAGAAGCTATGGAGCGTTTGCGTGCCGTTCTTTATATCAATTATGCTGTGTCCATTTTTTTGATGTTCAGCCTGATTCCGGAAGTGATAAAAAAAGCGAGCGGTGCTTTGGGTATTACGGCCTTCTACGAACTCCCGTTCAATTTGGGGCAGATGACCAAAAACGGGGTCGGGCGGTTCGCCTTGGTTGTGGTTATTATTTCCTTTGCCCGAATCCTGTGTGGCAAAAAGATCAATCGTTATATGTGGTTTATAGCCCTGGCTCCAGCAATGTACCTGCTTCTGCAGACCCAATCCAGAACAGCCTTGCTGGGCCTTGCCGTTGCCAGCGTCCTTTTTGTTTTGATCAAAGGATTAAAATGGCAGTTTGCTTTTGCAGGGCCGCTTGTTGCCTATGCTATCTGGATGTCCGGTTATCAATTGAGAGCTAAAGCGGAATTTGCACAGCTTATCGGCCTGACGGGAAGGGAATATACATGGCAGCAGGCGCTGATACAAGTCAAAAAGTCTCCTTTGCTGGGATGGGGGTTTCATGCAGACAGGATAATGCTTGATTTTCAACACATGCACAATTCCTATCTTCATGCCTTGATCCACAGCGGTATTATCGGAACCCTTTTTTTTATCGGGGGTTTTGTCAGCATCTGGTATGTGATCCTGAAAAACAATCTTTTTCAAAAGATCAAAGATGCGGAAGACAAGGACTATGTTATGCTGGTTGAATCCATCCTGTTGGTGGGCGCATTGACGGCCCGCAGCTTCTTTGAATCCACAGCAGCATTCTACGGGGTCGATCTTCTTCTTTTTATACCGGCTGTTGCCTATATTTATGTTTGGACTAAAAAAGAGTCTGTCGAAGTTTATAGAAGTCCATAGAGGTCTATAGGAGTCTATCGAGGTCGAAATAAGAAAAGAACTCGAACCCTTGAACCCTGTCTGCGTGCGACGCACAGGCAGGCCTTGAATCCTCGAACCCTTTTCTTCCGAGACGAAGTCTCATGAAAATTTATATCCACACCATGTATTCCCTTCCGGAGTTCGGCAGCGCTCCGATCCTGATGGATGAATTGGCCACGGATCTTGCTTCCAAGGGGCACGATGTTGAGGTCATCACAACCATTCCCCGGCCTCCTCACCGCAAACCCTTTCGCGGCCTCATGATCGCTCATGAAAAACGGAATGGTTATTCGGTAAAAAGATATTTCACCAACTCCACAGTTCATCACATCGGCCGTCTGATTGCCTGGTCCATTTATACTTTTTTCACCATGCTTAACCTGTTCAGGGTGTGCAAGGGGGATGTGCTTTTTCTCCGTCTTCCTCCTTTGCAGCTAGGTGTAACAGGTGTCATCGCCAAGAAATGGAAGGGTGTAAAGATCCTGCTTAATGTTCAGGACATTCATCCGGACCTTTCGATCCAATCAGGGCTGCTTCGGAATTCCCGGGCTGTTCGGTGGGCACAAAAATTTGAGAAATGGATCTATAAATATTCTGAGAATATCCTCGTTATCAGTGATGGTTTTAAGCGGAATCTGGTGGACAAGGGAGTTGAGCCTTCCAAAGTAAAAATAATACCTAACTGGGTGGATACCGATCTTTTAAAACCGCTTCCGAAAGAAAACCCATTCGCAAAAAAACATTCCCTGGACAAGAAATTTGTTGTCATGTATTCCGGAACCATAAGTATCAGCAGCATTAAAACGCTTGAGTTTATACTGGAAAGCGCAAATAAACTTCAAGGGGACAAGGATATTTTATTCGTGATCGTGGGCGAAGGATTAAAAAAGCCGGATTTAGAGCGCAAGGCAAGGTCGCTGGAACTGAAAAATGTGCTTTTTCTTCCCTTCCAGCCCTATGAAGATCTTCCTGCTCTTCTGGCTTCAAGTGATGTGCTGCTTGTCCCGCTGGATAAGGAAAAATCACTGCTCTCTGTTCCATCCAAACTTTACAATTTTATGGCTGCCGGACGTCCCATTATGGGTCTGGCCCATGAAGATTCTGAGGTCAAAAGCATTATCGAGGGGGGAAAGTGCGGAGTTTGTGTGCCTCCCGAAGATGTGGAAATAATCGCCGGGACTATTCAGGAACTTAAAAGTTCTGAAGGCCGCCTGGCAGAAATGGCAGATAATGCCCGAAGACTTGCGGTTGAGCAATATTCGAAAACACGTGTGCTCGATAATCTGGAACAGCTTATTGTATCAATCCACGAAAAATGAGACATTTTTTAAAATACTGGCTTCCGCCTTTGTTGTGGATGATCGCCATCTTCCCATTGACAAGTCGTTTTACCGGATCGAGCCGGTTTTACAGGATCTGCATCTCCACCCTGCATTGGATTTTCCCCAAAGCGTCATTTGAAACCCTCGGAATTCTGTATGTTATTCTCAGAAAATCTTTTCATTTTATGGAATATGCTTTTTTAGCCTATCTTCTGTATCGTGCCTTCAGAGGAGTAAGCAAAGTACAGTGGCGGGTGCAGTGGATGATGCTGTCTTTTATGATCTCGTTTGTATTTGCTTTGCTTGATGAATGTGTTCAGATATTTATCAGAGACCGTACTGGGTCTTTCCTCGATGTCCTGGTTGATACAGCAGGTGTATTGTCGGCCCTGAGAGTGATCTTCCTGACACACAGGAACCCAACAATGCCTGTTACGGAATTTGACAGAAAAACATGAAAGCCTTATTTTTGAAACGACCGTTTGATGTGGTGCTTTCCTTTTTTGGGCTGTTGCTGTCTTCACCTCTATGGGGCCTTTTCTCACTGTTGATATGGATCGAGGACAGAGGGTCTGTGTTCTATACTCAGAATAGAGCGGGGAAGAATGGACGAATATTTAAGGCGATTAAGTTTCGCTCAATGATCAAGGGTGCTGAGAAAGACGGGAAGCCGGTTCAGGCGGCAGAACATGATCCCAGAGTGACAAGAGTTGGTCACCTTTTGAGGATCACGGCTATGGACGAGCTTCCTCAACTGGTCAATATTTTTATAGGAGACATGAGTTTTGTCGGTCCCAGGGCTTTAAGACCGGAGGAAAAAGAGGTTGGAACGGATTCTAAGGTGAAGAATCTTGAAGATATCCCCGGATATCGTCAGAGGCAGTCTGTTACTCCCGGCCTGACAGGCATTGCCCAGATATTTCTCCGGGCCGATGCCGCCAGGCGGAAAAAATTCCGTTATGACATGCTTTATGTTAAAAAGCGTTCTTTCTGGCTGGATTTAAAACTGATATTTCTTTCTTTTTGGATCACTTTCAGGGGAAAGTGGGA
>DAOVDI010000044.1 GCA_030669585.1 Acidobacteriota bacterium | reverse complement strand
AATGGAAATAAGCTTTTCTCCGGAGGCATAACTGGGCTGGCCGCCGGTCATAGCTACGGTGGAGTTATCCATGATCACTACTATCATATCAATTTTGTTTGCCACAGCTTCAAGAAGCGGAGTGATGCCCGAATGGCCGAAGGTCGAATCCCCGATGACCGCCACTGAGGGATGTACTCCCGCCTCAGTGCCTCCTTTGGCCATGCTGATGCTCGCCCCCATACACACACATGTATCAACGGCATTGTAAGGAGGCAGGGCGCCGAGCGTATAGCACCCGATATCACTGAAAACGACCGCCTTAGGATAGCCTTCAAGAACTTTATACAAAGCATTAAATGTATCGATGTGAGGGCATCCCTTACATAGCTGAGGAGGACGGCCGGCCAGGCCGATCTCGCCCAGTTCCTGCCTGGGAAGGACATCCATATCCAGCGCTTTTCGGACAATGTCCGGAGACAGCTCTCCAGTCAAAGGCAGATGTCCGCTCAGCTTTCCTCTCACTGCCTTGCCGTGGACCCCAAAAAGGCCTATAAGCTGCCTTTCGATAAAGGGATAGCCCTCTTCAATCACCATGATTATGTCTACATGATTAAAAAGCTTTCTAACCAGGCCCTCTGGTATGGGATAGCTGGAAATTTTCAAGATGGAAAACCGGTCATTTTCTTTTTTAAGATTTTCAAGGACATACTGGTACGCAATACCGGATGTGATGATCCCGATAGACCTGTCCGTCTCATTCAGCGTTAATTTATTGTAACAGGATTCCTCCGACTCTTTGACCAGTTCAGGTTGTTTTTCAAGAAGTCCCTTGAACCTCCGGCGGGCATTTGCCGGGAGCAAAGTCCAATCCTTGTTACTACCGTAGAGGATTTTATTCTGCGTACGAGTCTCATGTACCTCGATACTGGAACGGCTGTGAGACAGGCGCGTCACCATACGGACCATAACCGGAATATTGTACTTTTCCGAAATGTCAAAAGCCTGCCTGGTCATGTCATAGGCTTCCTGGTGGCTGGATGGCTCAAAACAAAAGATTCGGGCAAAGTCTGCAAAATAACGGCTGTCCTGCTCGTTCTGGGAGCTGTGCATTCCCGGGTCATCGGCTGCGATCACCACAAGACCTCCGCCAATGGCTGTCAGCGCAGAATTCATGAACGGATCGGCTGCCACGTTCAGACCCACATGTTTCATGGAAACAAGGCTCCGCTTCCCGGCATAGGAAACACCCAGCGCCTCCTCATAGGCGACCTTTTCATTAACACTCCAGCCAGCCATGAACCCGCCATCCTTTTTAGACAGACGAATTAAAAATTCCATAATTTCAGAAGCCGGAGTTCCCGGATAGGAATAACCGGCTGTTAATCCGGCATGGACCGCCCCCAGGGCAGCGGCCTCATCACCAAGCAAGATTTCCCGTTTCATATTATTTCCTTAAATTAGTAATGTATTGACCTTGTATTTAATCAAAAATCAGACTGAATCTCAAGGAGTATCCCGATTTATATAAACTCTATTAATTCTATAATATTATGTTGAATTATCCGTTTTTGTAGGTTATTATCTTTTTTGGATCCTCTCCAAAAAAGTTGGTAGGGGTCGAGTGAAAAGAAAAGAGATAAGAGTTTATTTCAAAGCACTTGAATCCTTGAACCCTTGAATCCTCGAACCCTTTTTTTCAACTAAGGGGAAATATTTATGATCAGAGTTTCTACAAAAGGAAGATACGGAACTCGTCTTATGCTGAACCTTGCAAATCATTACATCAGCGGGCATGATGCGGTTATTCTGATGAGCATCTCCAATACAGAGGATATATCCATCCGATACCTTGAACAGATCATTATCCAGTTAAAGATAAATAAGCTCGTTAAAAGCGTCAGGGGTGCCGGGGGCGGTTATATATTATCACGCCCTCCATCCAGGATCAAAATACAAGAGATCCTGGATGCTCTGGAAGGCACATGTGATCTTGTGGAATGTGTTGAAAACAAAGATTTCTGCCAACGCTCAAAAATTTGCGCTGCCCATGAGATATGGCAGAACGCCAGCGACATACTCAAAAAATATTTTGGGAAAATGACTCTTCATGACCTTCAGCAGATCGAAAAACAGAAGGCTGTAAAACCATGATCATTGCATCTCTAGCTATATTCCCCACCAGTGAAGGAGCATCCGTCAGTAGATATGTCAAAGAAGTTATCAAAGTTATCGATGAATCGGGCCTCAAAAGCCGTACCGGCGGCATGAATACAACCATAGAAGCTCCGGACCTGGAAACTCTGTTCAAGGTGATCCAGAAAGCCCATGCCGCCCTGGTCAATATGGGCACAAAAAGGATCCATATAGATCTTAACGTGGACCACCGCCTGGATAAGGAAGCATCTATCGATTCTAAGCTAAGAACCCTCGGAAAATCCTGACTTATCTCGAAGGTGATAATCATGAATGCACAAAAAAAGATCGATTCCCTGCGGCGGCTTATGAAGAAGTACAGGATTAATGCCTATCTCATCCCAAGCACTGACCCGCATCAGAACGAGTATGTGCCCGAATTCTGGCAGCGGAGAAAATTTATCAGTGACTTCACAGGTTCAGCCGGTGAGGTTGCAGTCACAAACACTAAGGCCGGCCTTTGGACAGATTCCAGATACTTCATCCAGGCAGAACAGCAGTTGGATGCGCAGGTGTTCACACTTTTCAAAGCAGGACTTCCTGATGTCCCAACCATCAATGACTGGCTGCTTAAGGAGCTGAAGCCCGGGAAAATACTTGGTGTGGATCCTCAGGTCATTTCCCTTGACAGCTTTAAAAATATGGAAACAACCCTGGCCAAGGGGAAAATCAAGATCAAGTGTATTCCGAAAAATCTGGTCGATGCCGTTTGGAAGGACAGGCCTACTCCTCCACATAACTCAATCAAGGTCCATGAGGAAAAATATACCGGAGAATCAGTAACATCAAAGCTGAAAAGGCTGAGAGAAAAGATGGCTGGGGAACATGCGGAAGCCCATGTCATCACAAGGCTGGATTCAATTTCCTGGCTTTTCAACATCAGGGGTTCGGATATAAAATACAACCCCGTGGTCATTGCCTATGCCATTATCGAACCTGACAAAGCCTCACTTTTTGTGGACGAAAGCAAAGTGACAGATGCCATGAAAAAAACACTCAGCGGGCTGGTTTCCCTCCGGCCTTATGAAGATATGGAAGAGGAACTCAGGCAGATCGCAGAGAAAAAAAATCTGATATGGATCGACGGCAGTACGGCCAATCAGCATATCATAGATATCATCGGCATTAAAAATCGCATCCTCAACAAGCCCGGGCCCATCGTTTTATTTAAGGCGCTTAAAAATAAAACAGAGATCCAGGGGATAAAAAATGCCCACATCCGGGACGGCGCAGCAGTTGTTAAATTTTTAGCCTGGCTGGACACGACTGTCGGTCAAACAGAAGTAAGCGAGATCAGCGCGGCGGATAAATTGGCAGATTTCCGTTCCCACAACAGCTTCTTCCAGGGGCTCAGTTTTGAAACTATCTCCTCTTATGGGAACCACAGTGCGATCGTCCATTATGCGCCAACCCCTGAGTCCGATGCGATCTTGAAGCCTGAGGGGATCTACCTTATTGATTCAGGAGGCCAGTATCTGGACGGCACTACCGACATCACCCGTACAATCGCTCTCGGCCCACCCACAGAAGAGGAGAAAGACCGGTTCACACGGGTTCTGCAGGGCCTTATCGGGCTGTCCTCCACATCATTCCCGAAAGGAACGGTTGGCAAGCAGCTTGACACCATCGCCCGTATAGCTCTCTGGGAAAAGGGATTGAATTTCCTGCATGGGACCGGCCATGGAATAGGGCATTTTCTCAATGTGCATGAAGGCCCTCAGGCCATCTCCTATTACCGCTGCATCGGAGTTGCCTTTGAACCCGGAATGGTTCAGTCCATCGAACCCGGATATTACAAAGAAGGGGAATATGGGATGAGAGTGGAGAACGTCACCCTTGTTGTTCCAAACAATGACTTGAGTTACGGGGAATCAGAATTTTTCACCTTTGAAACTTTGACCATGTGCCCTATCGACCGGAACCTGATCAATAAAGAGCTTATGTGTGCTAAAGAGATCGACTGGTTGGACCGGTATCACAAAAAAGTGTTTGAAACCCTGGCCCCACTCTTTAATGAAAAGGATATAAGCTGGCTAGACAAAGCTACACAACCTATCTAGTTGATATAAAGGGTTCAAGGATTCAAGGGTTCGAGGGGTCAAGTGCTTTTCTTTCTAAAAACTTAATAAGTGCTTTTAGCTTTTTGAGTTTAGCTTCGCCAGCGAGAAAAGCGAGAAAGGGTTAACGCGGGAAACGGGAAGAGTCTATAGGAGTCCATAGAAGTCTATAGGAGTCAATTCTTTTCACTCGAATCCTCGACCCCTTGAATCCTCGAACCCTTTCTTTCTATCTCTTTTCTTTTCACTCGAACCCTAGAATCCTTGAATCCTTGAACCCTCTCTTTCTCTCTTCCTTCTTATATACTTCTTTGTATAATCCCCCCGCCCAGTACAATATCGCCATCATAAAAGACCACTGCCTGCCCTGGTGTGATCGCTCGCTGTGGTTCCTGAAATTCGATCCGGACCTGACCGGAGGCTGTGACCATTACTTTGGCCGGCGCTTCGCTGTGCCTGTACCGGATACGTGCTTTTATATAAATGGGGCCAGAAGCATCAGGTTGATTGATCCAATGGACATTAGAGGCCAGCAGTGTTTTTCTTAATAAGCGCTCTTTTTTTCCGACCACTACGGCATTGCGCTCCGGCTGGATCTCGATGACATAAAGAGGAGACTCTGCTGCGATCCCCATCCCCCTGCGCTGCCCGATTGTGTATTGCAGAACACCCTGGTGTTCTCCCAAAACCCGCCCGGTTTCATCCACAATGGGACCAGGGCAAAATGCTTCGGGCTGTGTTTCTTTCAAAAATCGGACATAATTATTATCCTGGATGAAGCAGATCTCCTGGCTTTCAATCCTCTCTGCCACCGGAAGTCCCAGGTCCCGGGCAAAAGCTCTGACCTCCTCCTTAGTAAGATCACCTACCGGAAACAGGATTTTTTTCATTTGCTGCTGGGTCATAGTGTAGAGGAAATAGGACTGATCTTTCGTGAGATCTTTTCCCTTTAAAAGATCATAGTGACCTGTTTCTGTTTCATACAAAATTCTTGCATGATGTCCCGTCGCCAGATATTCTGCTCCGAGTTTTTTAGCTCTCTCCAGCAGGGCATCGAACTTGATGTGCTGATTGCACCTGATACAGGGATTTGGAGTGCGTCCCTTAATGTATTCCTCGACAAAATTCATAATTACTTTCTTTTTAAATTCAGTTTTCAGATTTACGACAAAATGTTCTATACCCAGGGTACAAGCAGCGCTATTGGCATCTTCTTTTGTCTGCATACCGCTTAAGTCTTTGGGCAGAGAAAAAAGATCCATGGTCAGGCCGAATACGTCATAACCTTCTTTTTTCAAAAGAGCTGCAGTTACGGATGAATCCACCCCTCCGCTCATAGCCACAGCCACTTTTTTTTTCGTGTTCATCTCTCAGATATTATCACAAATACTGTGTTCCTGAACAATTTACAAGCCGATTTTATCCCATCTGCTGCGAACGGAACACGACGAAGCCACTGCGGTGAGATCGGCTCGCCCGTAGGGTAAAAAATGCCGATAATAAAATTGAGATATTACAGAAATATTACAGAACAAAGTTATGACGGAAATTGTTCGGAGAAAAAGCCTGACTGGATGCTTTATAATATGTTAGGTTATCGGCAGTTTTTATAAATAAAGCAGGAGTTTTCATGAATAAAGCTGGCATAAAATGAGCAGTGAAAGTAATATAACAACAGGAGAAAAATGAAATGAATAATTTTGAAAGAAATGAAAACCCAGGAGGAGGCCAGGGAATAGGCCGTGGCGGTGGAGGACGCGGTCGCAATAATGGCGGCGCTTTTGGCCCGGGTGGTTTCTGTGTGTGTGCTAAATGCGGAGAAAAAGTTTCTCACGAGCTGGGCATCAGATGCACTGAATTAAAATGTCCCAAATGCGGTAATACATTAGTAAGAGAAGAGTTATTGAGCAAATAAATGAAAATCGCCATTGCCAGCGGAAAGGGCGGTACTGGAAAAACGACACTTGCAACAAACCTGGCTGCCTATCTGGCGGAAAAAGATAAAGTCGTTTTAATCGACCTGGATGTTGAAGAGCCCAATTCCGGACTGTTTATAAAAGGAAAATCTATCCACGAAGAAGATAAATATAAAATGATCCCGAAATGGGAAGAGGAAGAATGTACCCTCTGCAGGCTATGTCAGGAGGTATGCAACTTTCACGCCATAATACAACTAATCGATCAGATCATGGTTTTTCCCGAGTTGTGCCACAGCTGTTATGCCTGTTCTGAATTATGTCCCACATCGGCGCTGCCAATGATCCAGCAAAAAATGGGCGAAATGAAACATTATCAGAACGGCAATCTATCTTTTGTGGAAAGCCGGCTGGATATCGGCCAGGAGCAGGCTGTGCCGTTAATCTCACAGACTAAAGATTATATTGATGAGCATTTCTCTGATGAGATAATCAAATTATACGATTCGCCTCCAGGGACTTCGTGCCCGGTGATCGAGGCGACCAAGGATGCCGATTTTGTAATTCTTGTAACTGAGCCTACGCCTTTCGGGCTGCACGATCTGAAACTAGCGGTCGATACCATAAAGCAGTTAAAAAAGAAATTTGGAGTTGTTATCAATCGCGATGGTATCGGCAATGATGATGTACTGAACTATTGTCAAAAAGATAGCATTCCTGTTCTGGCCAGAATACTTAATAAGCGCCGTATTGCCGAATTATATTCGCGCGGGGAGTTGATCTACCAAAATGTTCCAGAAGTAAAATATCAGCTCATAAAAATCAAGAACTATATTCTTGAACTGAAGACCGGAGGCTCCGGATGAAGGAAATTGTTATTATCTCCGGAAAAGGAGGCACCGGAAAAACCTCCATAACTGCATCGTTTGCTTATTTGGGCGGAAAGGATATTGTGGCAGCAGACTGCGATGTAGATGCGGCTGATATGCATCTGCTTTTACAGCCTGATTTCGCAAAATCGGAAGATTTCTACAGCGGCTTTATCGCCAAAATCAATCAAGATGAATGTAATAAATGCGGAAAATGCGTTGAAGTCTGCCGTTTTAACGCTATTCCGGTTATAGACGGCCAATATATAGTTAAGCCTTTAAATTGTGAAGGATGCGGATACTGCCCCAGGGTCTGTCCCACAGATGCCATCATAATGGAAGAACAAAACGTGGGCCAATGGTATATATCAACGACAAAAGCAGGAAATTTGATGGTTCATGCGCGGCTTCGTATTGGTGCGGAAAATTCAGGCAAGCTGGTAGCCAGGGTAAAAAAAGAAGCTAAACGCATAGCAGAAAATACCCAAAAGGATTATGTTGTTGTTGACGGGTCTCCCGGAATCGGCTGTCCTGTTGTATCTTCGTTATCCGGCGCTAATTTTGTGGTTTTGGTCACAGAACCCACTGTTTCCGGCCTGCACGACTTAAAACGGGCTTACCAGTTGGTAAAAAAATTCAATATCAAGGCCGGATGTATTATTAATAAATCTGATTTGAACTTACATGCGTGTGAAGAAATTAAAGATTTTTTAAGAAAAGAAAGTATTGTTCATATATCCAACTTACCCTATGATGAAACATTTACAAAGGCAATGACTGTTGGGCAAACCATTGTTGAATATGAAAAGAGTAATTTAAAATCGCTCATGACAAAAAGCTGGGAAAAAGTGAAAGAAACAACAAATCCTGGAGGAGGAAAGAAAAAGTGAAAATAGCATTTACAACTAAAGGAACAGAGTGGAATTCCATGATGGACCCTCGTTTTGGAAGAACAGAATTTATCCTGGTATATGACGACGAGAAAGATAGTTTTATTCATTGTGATAACAGGGCCATCGAAAACGTGGCTCACGGCGCTGGCCCTCAAACCGCACAGAAATTGTTTGAGCTTGATCCTGATACCTTAATAACAGGTAACGGCCCTGGCGGAAATGCCGCATTTGCTTTGGAAAAAGCCGGTTTGAATATTTATATCGGCGCAGGTGAGATGACAGTTAAAGAGGCCTTCAACGCTTATAAAAAAGGCGAATTGAAGAAGTTATAAAAAAGAGAAAAGAAGCTTAGCTCAAAGCACTTGAACCCTCGAATTTTTATATTGTCCAAAAAGAAAGAATCCATGATACAGGAGTTATAGAATTTTATAGGTTTTTAGGATGAAGAACAATTTTCAGAAGGGAAAAGTTATTACAATTTCTATGGGTCATTTATTTCATGACATTTACACTGCATTTCTTGCGCCAATGTTACCGCTGCTAATCAGTAAGTTGGGCATTTCATTATCAATGGCTGGTCTTTTAGATATTATTAGAAGAATTCCGTCACTATTCAACCCAGTTATCGGACTGATAGCCGACAAATTATGTGTTAAATATTTAGTAATATTAACACCCGGCATTACTGCGATATCTATGAGTTTACTAGGCAAATCACCTTCGTATACCATTTTATTTGTTTTGCTGTTTGTCACCGGAATTAGCTCCGCTCTATTTCATGTACCATCTCCTGTTATGATAAAACATTTTTCAGGCGACAAAGTAGGAACGGGAATGAGTTTTTATATGTTCGGTGGAGAAATAGCAAGAACATTAGGCCCTTTATTAATTACTGCGGCGCTTTCTCTTTGGGGACTGGAAGGTTCTTATCGAGTTATGCCTATTGGAATAATAGCATCGATCATTCTTTTTCTTAAACTAAAAGATATATCACCGATTAACAATAAAGAGAACAACAGGAAACAGAAGGGCACGAAAGAAACTATTAAGGAACTTATTCCTTTCTTTGTTTCTATTGGTGGTTTTCAATTATTTAGAGCTGGAATGAAGGCGGCGCTAACGCTTTATCTGCCGATATATTTAACCGGCAAAGGCAAATCTTTATGGATGGCTGGAGTTGCATTGTCAATATTACAGTTTTCAGGAGCTGTAAGTACTTTTGGGGCTGGATACATTTCTGATAAAATAAGCCATAGAAAAACACTTTATATTACTGCAATAGCAAGCCCATTAATAATGGGGGCTTTTATTATTTCAGGGGAAATCTTGATGGTCCCGTTCCTAATTTTAATGGGCTTTTTTTTATTTGCGTCAGGACCTGTAATATTGGCCCTAGTACAGGAAACGAACACTGAGCGCCCGGCATTTATAAATGGTATTTATATGACAATAAGTTTTAGTATTAGTTCTCTGATGGTGCTTATTGTCGGTATTTTGGGCGATAAGATCGGACTTGAATTAACATTTAAAATTTGTGCGGCATTTGCAGTATTATCAATACCATTTGCATTCATGTTACCAATAAAACAAAAGGAATAACGAAATTGTTTCAACATGATCCGGAAAATATGTTGACAGCACTGTCATTGCGAACGAATCGAATTAATATTATATGGAGGAAAAGGTGAAAACCTATCTTGATTGTCTGCCATGTTTTATGAATCAGGCCTTGCGCGTTGGACGAATAGCAACAACCGACGAAAAAAAGATCAAAGAGCTTCTCGACAGCGTAGGCGCTATGATAAAGGATTTTTCTCTGGATAATACTCCTCCGGAAATGGGAAATATTATTTACCAGAAAATTAGAGAGATAACAGGCGTTAACGACCCTTATAAAAAAATTAAAGAGGCAAATATTAACGAAGCTTTATCTCTATACCCTAAATTAAAAGAAATTGTACGGAAATCTGAAAACAGTCTGCTTACGGCTGTTCGAATAGCCATTGCAGGAAATATTATAGATTTTGGTGTTAACAAAAAGTTTAACATCGCAAATCACTTCCTTGAAATCTTAGAGCAAGATTTTGCAATTATGGATTTTGATAAATTCGTTGAACAACTTGAAAAAGCAAACTCAGTTTTATATTTGGGCGATAATGCCGGAGAATCAGTGTTTGACAAAATTCTCATCGAGGAATTAGGAAAACCAGTAACTTATGTAGTGCGTGATATTCCGGTTATAAACGATGTTACTGAGAAAGATGCAATAGATTCTGGTATCGATGAAGTTGCTGAAATCATCTCTTCGGGCACTTCAGCGCCTGGAACTATTCTGAGTTTATGCAGTGATGATTTTTCTGAAATATTTTATAATGCTGACATGATCATAAGCAAGGGCCAGGGTAATTATGAAGGTCTCTCAGATGTAATGAGATCTGTATTTTTTCTTTTAATTACTAAATGCCCCGTTATTGCAAATGATTTGAATGTAAAAGAAGATGATATTGTATTGAAAGCAATTAATTTTGGTTCCTCTCCAAATTAGTTAATGCAAAGGGTTCCTGGTTGCCTCATTCATCTCGTTTGTCTCGTCGGCGAAAAAAGTCTGTCGAAGTCCATAGAAGTCTATAGGAGTCTATCGAAGTCGTCGAAGTCAAGAAGAGTTTGTTGAGTTTATTGGGTTCGTTGTGTTCGTTGAGTTATTCTAATTGGAAATAACTCAATAAACCCAATAAGCTCCATGAACTCAAAGAACTGGATTCCCACTTTCGTGGGAATGACGTAAATTAAATGACTTCGGGCTCAGCTGCTTTTAGTTTTCTTCGACTTCAATAGACTCCTATAGACTTCGATAGACTCTTCTATCTTTGGCCCTTGGCCTCTTCTTGACTCCTTGAACCCTCTCTTTCTATCTTTTCTTTTCACCAGTATCATCGTATTGACTTTTATTCATATCTTTTTTGTGGTAAACTTTTTTAAAATCCAGACACAAGGAGATTCCATGTCAGGACACTCAAAATGGGCCTCCATCAAACATAAAAAAGCGGCAACAGACGCCAAAAGAGGCAAAATCTTTACAAAGATCATAAAAGAGCTTTCAATTGCAGCCCGAATCGATGGCGGCGACCCGGAGACTAATGCCAGACTGCGTAAAAGTATCGCCGATGCAAAGGCCGCCAATATGCCGGCTGACAACATCAAGCGGGCCATTATGAAGGGCACAGGCCAGCTCGAAGGTGTAAACTACGAAGAATTCACATATGAAGGATATGGGCCTGGCGGAGTGGCGATCTTTATTGAAACATTGACCGATAATAAAAACCGGACGGTCTCCGAGATCAGGCATCTCTTCAGCAAAAATAGCGGTAACATCGGGGAATCCGGATGTGTTTCCTGGATGTTCAGCCGCAAGGGTTACATCGTTATTGAGAAAGACAAGGCTGCCGAGGATGAACTTCTGGACATAATCCTGGAGGCCGGCGCTGAAGACCTGAAGGAAGACGGCAGTAACTATGAAATAATCACACCTCCGGACAATTACGAAGCAGTAGTCAATACACTAACTGAAAATAATATGGAGATCGCAGCACAGAACCTGGGTTATATCCCGCAGAATTACGTCAAGGTAGAAGGCAAACAGGCCCAGCAGGTCCTGCGTTTGATGGAAGAACTGGAAGACCACGATGATGTTCAGAACGTTTGGTCAAACTTTGATATCGACGAAGAAGAGATCAACCAATATTCCTCATAAGCTGATGCGTGTTCTCGGCTTAGACCCCAGCCTAACATCCACCGGGTATGGGATTATCGAATATGATCAAAACGTATGGAATGCAATCCAATACGGCGTTATCAAATCCTCTCCCCGCCTGCCATTTCATCAGAGAATCAACACGATCCGGCTTGAGATCGAAGACCTTATCAAAAAGCACCGTCCCGAGGAGATTGCTATCGAAAATCCTTTTTATGCTCATAATATTAAGACAGCCATGCTCCTTGGCCAGGTACGGGGCGCAATCCTTGTTGCAATCGCTTCACACGACTGTTCTCTCCATGAATATTCTGCCCTTGAGATCAAAAAGGCTGTGACCGGTTACGGCCAGTCCGAAAAAGATCAGGTCAATTTTATGGTCAGGACACTCCTCCATATTGATGACGACAATATGCCTTTGGATGCATCCGATGCTCTGGCAACCGCAGTCTGCCATGCCAACTCCCGGATATTCCAGGAAAAAATAAATCGAAGTCAGGAGACATAAGCAAAAAAATGATCGCCTACCTTAAAGGAATTTTGATCGAAAAAACCACCAATCAGGTCATTATCGACGTGGGTGGCGTAGGGTATTGTGTCCAGATCCCTCTGTCCACGCTCCTTAAACTGGGTCATATCAACGACCGGGTGGAACTGCGGATTTTCACCCAAATGAGCGACCGCTCTCTTTCTCTTTTTGGATTCGGCTCGGAGCAAGAAAAGGACCTGTTTTTAAAGCTGATCAGCATCTCAGGCATCGGACCCAAGATCGGCCTGAACATCCTTTCCGGAATCGAGGTGTCTGACCTGGAAGAAGCCATTCGGAACAGTGATGTGGCCCGCATCTCTCTTGTCCCCGGCATCGGGAAAAAGACAGCCATGCGTATCGCTCTTGAACTTCAAGAAAAACTGGAGAAAAAGGGAGAGGCCCTTGACGTCCACAGCCTCAGAGAAAAAGAGGATCTGATCTCCGCTCTTTTGAATCTGGGATTCAAGCGAGGGGAAACAGAAAAAGCTGTAAGCGAAACCATAAAGGCAAAGGAACCTGATACAAATTTTGAGACCTTGCTTCGCGATAGTCTCAAACGCCTCGCCCGAATATGATCTGGGCTATTCATAAAAATTTGCGATACGTTGAAACATCAATACAATCATTTAAAGATTTATTTTTAAGTATCGCAACTTTTTACCCTCCGGGCAAGCCGATCTGCTTTGTTGCGGCGCATTCGCAGTATATGAATACGGCTTTATACGCCGCGTCGCGCATATCGACCCGTGAATAACCCAGACCCCCTAGGCTATTCATAAAAATTTGCGATACGTTTAAACATCAACACAATCATCTAAAAATTTATTTCATGTATCGCAACTTTTTGCCCTACGGGCGAGCCGATCTGCTTTGTTGCGGCGCATTCGCAGTATATGAATACGGCTTTATACGCCGCGTCGCGCATATCGACCCGTGAATAACCCAGACCCCCTAGGCTATTCATAAAAATTTGCGATACGTTTAAAAAAAGGGTTCGAGGGTTCTAGGATTCAAGGGTTCAAGCGCTTTTCTTTCTAACGACTTAATAAGTGTTTTCGCCTCTTCGTCATTCCCGTGTAAACGGGAATCCAGTCTATTTTCTTTATTTTCATATCTTATCCTGGTTTCCCGCTTTCGCGGGAACGACGTCTGCCTTTCACCTTTTCACGCTTTTCTCGTGGACTTGTCCCCTCCATTATTGACAATAAGAAGTGTATATCATATCTTTGGAGCAATATGAAAAGCAAAGAATTGGCGGATGTTCTGACTCCGGTCCGGATGAAGGACGATGTGCTGTTCGAGGACAATCTCCGGCCCCAGAATTTTGATGAATTTATCGGCCAGGAGACCATTAAATCCAACCTCAATATCTTCATCCAGGCTGCAAAAAAAAGAAAGGAACATCTTGATCACGTACTGCTGTACGGCCCCCCGGGGCTGGGAAAAACAAGCCTGGCTTATTTGCTTGCCAAAGAACTGGGTGTCGGCATCAAGCCCACGTCAGGACCCGTCATCGAGAGAATAGGAGATCTCTCCGCAATTCTTTCCAATCTTCAGCACAAGGAGATCTTTTTTATCGACGAGATTCACAGGCTGCATCCTTCTGTCGAAGAAATCCTGTATTCGGCCATGGAGGATTTCAGCATCGACATCGTCATAGGCCAAGGACCAAGCGCCCGAAGCCACAAACTGCAGCTCAAGAAATTCACCCTGATCGGCGCTACAACCCGCGCAGGACGGATCACTGCTCCATTAAGAGGCCGCTTCGGGATCATCAACCGCCTGGATTATTATGATACAGAGGATCTGAAAAATATCATTCTGAGGTCAGCCTCCATCCTGAAAATCAGCATAGATGATGAGGGGGCCAAGAGGATCGCAGGACGGGCAAGAGGCACACCGCGGATCGCCAACCGTCTCCTGCGGCGGGTCAGGGATTATGCAGAAGTGGTCGGGCAGGGCAAGATCACAGGAAAAGAGGCAACCCAATCGATGGATAAGATGGAGGTGGATTCCCTGGGACTGGATGAGGTCGACCGCAAGATCCTGATGACCATCATTGAAAACTACAATGGAGGGCCGGTAGGCATCGGCACCATTTCAGCGGCCATCGATGAGGAAAAAGACACCATTGAAAGCATATACGAACCCTTCCTCATGCGGATCGGGTTTCTCGAGCGGACCACCCGCGGACGCAAAGTCACTTCCAGAGCCTATAAACATCTGGGACTGACCTTGCCGCCGCCCAGCCAAGGGGACTTATTCTAGAACATGCTGCTTGAGAATTTTAACTATGATCTTCCCAAAAAACTGATCGCACAGAAACCCCTTCCACACAGGGAGCAGTCCCGGATGATGGTTCTGAACAGGACCACACAGGAAATCACCCACACACTGTTTTCCAGGTTCCCGGAATTCCTTAACAAGGAAGACCTGCTTGTTCTCAACAACAGCAGAGTCATACCGGCCCGGGTCTGGGGGAAAAACAGGGATAGGGATATCGAATTTCTGTTTTTAAAGGAAAGGCAGAAAAAGGAATGGGAGGTGCTGTGCCGCCCGGCTAAACATGTCCGTCAAGGTGATACTATCACTTTTTCCTCTGAGCTTATTGGCGAAGTTACTGCCGTCTTAGAAGAAGGGAAACGTTTCCTGCGCTTTAGGTCAGCGGATATCCTGCCTCGATTAAATAAGATCGGATACGCTCCGCTCCCGCCCTACATCAAACGAAAACCCAGACCCGATGGAATGAGAACTTTTGATCTGGACCGGTATCAGACAGTCTTTGCTGGCAGGGACGGCTCTATTGCCGCACCGACAGCCGGGCTTCATTTCACTCTGCCGTTCCTCGAAAGAATCAGGAAAAAGGAAGTTTTAATCGAATATCTTATCCTGGATGTCGGACTAGCCACATTTCAACCGGTAAGGGCAGAACACATTGAAGACCATCAGATGCTGGATGAATCTTATGAAATCAGTTCCTCTACCGCTGCAGCGATCAACAGGGCCAAAGAAGAAAAACGGCCGGTTGTTGCTGTGGGAACAACATCGGTCCGCGCCCTTGAAAGCAGCGCTGAACACGAGCGTATTGCACCCGGTTCTCATTCGACGAGGCTTTACATCTACCCGGGCTATGAATTCCAGATGGTGGACCGGCTGCTGACCAATTTCCACCTCCCTAACTCCACCCTGCTCATGCTGGTATCCGCCTTTGCCGGATACGACTTTGTGATGCGGGCGTATAGAGAAGCGGTTGAACTTGGGTATAGGTTTTTCAGCTATGGTGACTGTATGTACATACATGAGTGATTCATGAAAATTGTCGATACGTTCCATCATCAATATGTTTAATGAAAGATCTGATTTTATGTATCGACACTTTTCACCCTACGGGCAGACCGATCTGTTTTGTTGCGGCGCACTCGCAGTATATGAATACGGCTTCATACGCCGCGCCGCACATATCGGCCTGTGAATCACTCATGCCCGTCACTCGAACCCTAGAATCCTTGAATCCTCGAACCCTTGGCCTTCTTCGTGTCCCGTTCGCAGTATATTAATACAGCTTCACAAACCTCTCCTCGCAGCTACGGCAATCTCAATCCGTGAATCACTCATGCACTTTTTAGTGATTTATGAATAATGAAAAGGGTTCGAGGATTCAAGGGTTCAAATGCTTTTTTCCTGGGATCTTTTAAGTATTCTAGACCAAATTACTTCAGGATAGGCATTTTATAATGGTTTTGTAGATTCAAACCAAAATGAATCGCAATTTTAGGTGTATCTCTATACAATACAATAAGGAGAACTGGAAATCCCTCCGAAAAAAATGAGGATAGAAGGGATTCTCATTATTAGAATTCACTATAAATATTTTAGATATATCAACAATTTTAGTTAAATATTTGTAGAATGGATCTCTCTTTAAATATAGAATGAACACTGATTATTTTGCTCTGTTTTTAAACCATTGATCAATTTCTGACGCATAAGCAAAAACTCTAGAACGCGATGATTTATTATCAATACGATATACTGGTAATCCCAATTTTTTTGACCATTTAATACAAGTTCTCACATCTCTGTTTACATAGTTAGCTATCTCTTTCCAAGAATCTAATCTATCTGTAGATTTCACCATCTTCCCCTTGCTGTAAAAATGAATTGGATTAAATTTCTTTAATCTCAACTAATTTTTACCATTATACATTTGTCGAGTGGCATGTAAAAAAATTGAAGAAAAATGAATTTAATTTGAGAAAAGTGAAGAAATATGAAGTTTTCCAAAATCATATTGACATATTTTTTTATTAGGTCCAATCTGTAAGTAATAATATTAAGTTTTAGGAGGTTATAATGAAAAAAGGTTTTCAGAAAATTCTAATGATTTTGATTGTTCTTTGTGTTTTTGTCTCCATGTTTAATTTTTTTCTCCCTGTTGATGTTGTAGCGCAAGGAAATGGCTGCTATGGAATAGTATTCGATCAGCCTGCCCCACCGGGATGGTATTGTTACTGTTTAGTGTTTGTAGATTGCTGGAAACGGATTGATCCCTAAAGAACAGGAATGCTTATTAATTTTAAAAGTAAGGGCGAGTTGCAAAGCGCGCCCTTACTTTAACAGTAAAAAAGAGTCTGAACAGAATGGTGGAGACTCCACGGACAATCCCGGGAAATTCTGTGCTTCGGGTTAGTGAATACAAATGAAAATAACCGCAGTTGTTATATATTTAATGGCTTTCCTATTCCAAGCCATTCCAGTCCAAAGCCAAGAAGTTATCTTTTGTTGGAAAACTGATCTCGCTCAAAAAGAAGAAATGATTGAAGCCGCGGGCGGAATAGCAGTTACTGATAAAGAAATAATTGTTTTAAGCGATAGCCAAGCAGTAAACTTTAAATTTTATGATATAAAAGGAAATCTGCTTAATGTGTTTGGAAAAAGGGGTCAAGGGCCCGACGAATTCGGAACCCCAAGAGTGTATGATTATATTGATTCCAAACTTCTCATTAATGATTGGCAAAGACATAAACTTTCGGTATATAAAATTGGAGAGAACCTGAAGATAAAGAGAGTGCAAAACTATTTCGGCGTGTATATGGATGCGCGGTTTATGGGAAATAATCTATTATTGAGCGGTGCGAGAACTGACAGGAATGGTTTATGGTATCATCTCTTTATAAAAAATGTGGAAAAAGACAAATATAATTTACTACTACAAACCAGGGAAATGCTCAACCTCCCTCCAAAAAAAATATTGCTTGCCCGAGATAACAAAGCGAAAGAACTACTATCCAATATTGGGGGCAGAATGTATTGTGATTTCTTTGGTGATTCTATATATGCCGTTTGGGAAGGTTTGTTGAGTGTTATTAAAATTGATTTAAAATCTATGACAAAAAGCAGGTTCGGATTCGCAACCAAAAATTATAAGAGGCCGAAAATTACAAAAGCCCTGATTCGAGCAAAAAAAAAAAGAAACCTGGAGGACTATCGCCGAGAATTGAATAAATCTTCTATGGTGAGGAAAGTAATCGCTACCAAGGAAATGATCATAGTGATCTATATGAACTATGTTGATTCGTTATCTCATCTGGTTCCTATCATTCAGTTTTATACGCCGGAGGGAAAATTTTTAAATGAAAATAAACTCCCAGAGGCGGTTTTCATTCATCGTTTTATACCATTTTATTTTAATAAAGAGACTGATTGTCTTTATGCTTTGTCAGCAACCATGGACGATGATTTTGAGATGCATTATGCTGTAATTAAATATAGAATTGTATTATGAGGAAAACAGTTGTTTTTTTCCTCCTTGCGGTTATTATTGTATTGATAAGTTTTCTTTATCGATCCAATTTTTCCCCTATTTATCAAGGATTCCCCATCGATATAAATAACAAACTATCTGAAACAGGAGAGGATGTATTTTATCTCTACTACTTTTTCTCCTATAAAGATTGCCAACCCTGTCTTGAAACCCTCAGCGTCCTGAATAGAATCTCATCTCCGTTTAGAATAGTTGGCGTTATCCCAGATGATGAAGTTATAGAGGTGAATTTCATTAAGAAAGAATTTGGAATTGAATTTAATATTATTTCAATTAAAAACTTGAAGAAATTTAGACCGCCTTACTCTCCTTCACTCGTTGGTGTTGATAAACAGAGTAGAATTCATTTTGTCATTCCAAGTGTTCCTCATCAGAGAGATTATTTA
>DAOVDI010000018.1 GCA_030669585.1 Acidobacteriota bacterium | reverse complement strand
CCAGGAGTTTTATGGCCATGATGAATACAGCCACACCCAAAACAATACGGATAAACCGTTCTCCTCCCTTGACTGCAGCATGGGCGCCCCACCAGCCGCCAAGTGCATTTCCAGCAGCAAGGACAAGGCCGTATTTCCAGTTTATATTGCCTGTAGCCATAAATATCAATATGGCCGGCAATGTATAGATAAGGATGATAAAAACCTTGTGCATATTGACGCGAACAAGATTTCGTTCCAGAAGATGATATAAGGCTGCCATAAAAAGAAATCCAACTCCTATTTGAAGGAACCCGCCATAAAATCCGATGGCAAATAGGGCGGGGTAGATCAACCATCCGGATTTTTGTGTTTGCGTTGATTCTCCATTTTTGTAAGACCGGGAAAAAAAGAGAGAGATTACAATAAATATCAGAACAATACCCAGTGTTTTCTGAAACAAAATATTGCTGATGCGTGTTGCGGCGATTGCTCCGATAACAGCTCCGGGCAGTGTGAAAAGCGACAACTTGAAACTCGAGCCGAAATCAGAAACCTGTCTTTTACGAAAGGAGGTAATTGCAAAGATGTTCTGGATAAAAATAGCAACACGGTTGGTACCATTGGCCAATGCCCCATCGAGCCCGAGGAATATCAATGTTGGCAGAGTCAGGCTGGAGCCACCTCCTGCGTTGATATTTATGAAACCGGCGATCATGCCGACTCCAAAGAGGAGAGCGAGATTAAGGATGTCCATTTACCTGTTTGAATAAAAACTTGGTCATTCAACTCCATCCCAACAATAAGTACACAATTTATTTTTTGGAAGTCCGATGGCCTCGATAAGATCTTCCAATCTCTGATATTTGAGTGATGTCAGATTGAGCTTTTCTTTAATATTCTCGACCATGGCATTGTACTTGTCCGACCCGGCGGTCGCATAGGGGGCATAATCGTGGAAGTCCTTTCCCTCTAATTGTCTAATGGCTTTTCTTGCCGCATAATCGAATTCCGAGGTGGAACGCGAAAAATTAAGGAACTTGCAGTTGTAAACCAAGGGAGGGCAGGCAGGCCTCATGTGAACTTCAATTGCTCCACAGTGAAACAGTATTTTTACCGTCTCCTGAAGCTGGGTTCCTCTTACTATGGAATCTTCACAGAAAAGAAGCTTTTTTCCTTCGATCAATTCCTTTACTGGAATGAGCTTCATCCTGGCAACCAGGTCCCTTGTATCCTGTTTTTGAGGCATAAAACTTCTTGGCCAGGTCGGGGTGTATTTAACAAAGGGTCGTTTATAGGGTATCCCGGATTGGTTGGAGTAACCCAATCCATGACTGGTGCCTGAGTCCGGGACCCCGGCTATAGTATCGATTTCCAGGTCATCATTTTTTGCCAGCATTGCGCCACACCTGTTCCTGACCCATTCGACGTTGATGTCTTCATAATTAGAGGCCGGGTATCCATAATAGACCCAGAGGAAGCTGCATATCTGCAGTCGGTCTCCCGGAGGCTTTCTCTGTTCAAACCCATCACTGGTCATGAATACGATCTCCCCGGGACCGAGATAATAATTTATTTCAAAGCCTAGATTAGGAAAAGCACAGGTTTCCATTGTTGCGGCGTAGCTTCCATCTTTGTTCCCGATAATAATAGGGGTTCTGCCAAGTTTATCCCGTGCAGCATAAATGCCGTTTTTTGTCAGAAGCAGTAAAGAGCAGGAACCTTCAATGGAATCATGTACAATTTGTATCCCTTCCTCAAAAGTTGTGCCCTGATTGATAAGAACGGAGACAAGCTCTGTGGGGTTGATCGCACCTCCTCGCATTTCAGAGAAGTGAGTATTTTTCGATTTGAATAGTTTCTGTGTCAGCTGTTTTTCATTCTGGATGATTCCGACAGTGACCAGGGCAAAATTACCCAGGTGGGAACGTATCAAAAGAGGCTGGTCATCATTGTCACTGATCACTCCGATTCCCAGTTTTCCTGACATGTGGGGGATGACTGTATCAAATTTCGAACGGAATTGCGTGTTCTCTATATTGTGAATACGCCTTTGAAAACCGTTTGAATTGATAACGGAAAGTCCGCCTCGCTTAGTTCCAAGATGTGAATGATAGTCTGTACCGTAAAATAAGTCATCAATGCAGCTTTTCTTGGATGCAACTCCGAAAAATCCTCCCATAAGTCCTCCAAATTTAATAGCCTAAAATTTTCATCTCAAAAACTGATTGTAATATGACAAAATCATGTCAGATTTACAAGAATTTTCAGTATTTTCTTAAATGAATATGAAATTTTTTTTCTTTATTTGTTGAAATTTCGTATAATGATCTCATACATGGAGGAAATAATGAGAAAGATCCATTTTTATCTGATCTGTTTGTTCCTGTGTTTTCCTTTGATCAGCTCCTGTGTAATTGCTGTGGTTGAATATTCCGGTGATCGTTATCGAATGCCTGGAAAGGAATTCCATGAAACCATGCCTTTTCCGGAAGAAGGAGAATTAGTATTAGAAAATATTTGTGGGAATATAGAGATACATGGCTGGGACAAGGATGAAGTGGAGATCTTTGCGGAGAGAATACTTCCTCGCCGATATGGAGATAAATTCCGTATTTCCAACATGAATGAGTTTTTTCCAGATATCGATGTGGATGAAAAACAAAATACCGTCCATATCCGGACAGAGCAGGTTGAAAATCCCGAAGAGCAAGGCCAGGTCGATTATATGTTAAATGTTCCCCGTTTTATTCATCTTAAGCACATAGGTCAGAAGACCGGGGACATTTTGATATCCAGTGTTTATGGATCGGCTGAGGTTGGTCTTGACAGAGGGAATATTGTTGTGGAGAATTTTTCGGGCTCGCTGTCCGCTCTCGTCAGAGAAGGGGAGATAGAACTCCATCTTTTTGATGTAAGAGATGAGGATGAGATCAGAGCTGAAACCGATCTGGGCAACATCGTTGTCTATCTCGAAGAAAATGTTAACATCCTTATCAAGGCCGAAGCTCAGGAAGGGAGGATCTTTACAGAATTCAATTCTGACAGGTCCCGATCCCTGGGAAGTTATTATCATAAAATTGGGGAAGGAGAGGCAAGGCTCTTTCTGATTTCTGCTGAGGGAGAAATCCATATAAAAAGAGCCAAGGCCTTCAAATACTAGGGGGAGAAATATGGAAGATAATAAAAAAGTCATATTTGCCGGCGCGGCTGTTATTTGTCTGATTGTCCTGGCAATCATTATGTATTATTTTTTCCTGGCCGACAGGGAACCCAAAGAACAGGACGTAATAACACAGCCGGTAGAGACTTCCAAAACCGAGAGCGTTCAGGAAGTCACACCAAAAGCAGAGATTGAAACAATTCAAGTCGACCTGGATAAGAGTGATGGTATTGTCCGGGAGCTGGCAGGAAAGTTGTCTTCCCATGTTCAGTTTCCCGGCTGGTTGACTTCAGGGAACATCATCAGGAAATTCACTGCTGCTGTGGATAACATTGCCAATGGAGAAAGTCCCAGGCCCAATATTGATTTTTTCAAGGTAAAAGGAAGATTCAAGATCGAGTGGAAGGGCGGTAAAACATACATCGACCCGTCAATCTATTCCCGTTATGATGTAGTTGCCGATATCTTTAATTCCCTGGATACTACGAGTTGCATAAAACTTTTCCAACAGTTAAAACCGGCATGTCAGGAAGCCTATAATGAACTGGGATATCCGGACGTTGATTTTCAAAAAACTCTGGAAAAGGCGATTTCTCATCTTCTTACTGTGCCGGTTGTAGAGGATGACGTGGAAGTTGAAAAAAAAGTAGTCAGCTATGTCTTTGTCGATCAAAGATTGGAGAAATTGACTGATGCCCAGAAACATCTATTTCGAATGGGCCCGGAAAATATAAAGATCATACAGGATAAACTGCGGGACTTCACTGCCGGATTGGAACAGGTGAATAATCCAGGTTAGCTTTAGTCCCAATCAAATGGGTCTTTTTTTTTAAAATCAGGCATGCGGTGTTCCTCTTCATGAAAGGGTTCGGGCTGGATATACATGGTTTCGAATCCCAACTTATAAGCGCTGTTTAGGACGCTCTTATATTCTGATATGCTGATATTTCTCTGTATTTCCTGTGGAGCCTTAAAACAGGGGTGATATTGGCTCATAAGGCTCAGCGCCACTCGAGTTGAAAGATTGTTTGCTATCCATTTCAGGATCTGAATGGAATCTTCGGACTGGCCGGGGAGGATCAGATGCCTGATGATAATCCCTGATTCTACGGTCTCTGTATCACTCAGGGCCAAGCATGGCTGCTGACAGTACATTTCTGTTATAGATGAGCAGGCATGGAGAAAATATTCGGGGGCCCGGGAATAACGGACAGCGGTTTCAGATGAAAAATATTTCATGTCAGGAAGATAGATGTCCACGATCCCATCCAGAAGTTTAATAATTTCGGCCTTATCATAGCCGTTGGTGTTGTAAACCAGGGGGATGTGCAGATCCTTTGTGTAAGCGATCCTCAGCGCCTCCAGTATGGGGAGAAGGACATGGTTCGGGGACACCAGGTTGATGTTAAGGGCTCCTTTCTGCTGAAGCAGGAGCATTTTGTCTGACAATTCTGAGGCTGACAAGGGCTTTCCCTGCATCTCCCAGCTGATCTGATAGTTCTGGCAGAAAAGACATTTAAGGTTGCATCCTGAAAAAAACAGCGTGCCTGAACCGCATCTTTTGGCGCGCCCTGTTTTACAGTTAAAATAACCGCTCAGGACAGGTTCTTCGCCGTAATGGAGCATGGCCTGTGAGATTGAGGCCTGGTTGCCTGTTTCACAGAAACCAAATTCGCCTTTTTGCCTGTTGATGCCGCATTCCCTGGGACAGAGAGTACAGTGTTCGTAATGTTTGTGTAGGGATTCCAGCGCGTTGTCAATTCTCTGGATCTTGTCTTGTTTATTGATCTGAAAACTCATTTAAAGCATGAATTTAATGACAAGGAAACCCCCGAGAAGAAGAATCATGAAAAGGATGGCAAGCCAGTTAAAGTACTTATCAATAAAATCTTTGATCCCGGGTCCGAATTTCCGGAAAAGAGCAGCCACTGCAAAAAA
The DNA here is from genome assembly GCA_030669585.1 of Acidobacteriota bacterium. Classification (GTDB taxonomy): domain Bacteria; phylum Acidobacteriota; class Aminicenantia; order Aminicenantales; family Aminicenantaceae; genus DAOVDI01. The sequence continues at coordinate 28,525 of DAOVDI010000018.1, read as the reverse complement.
CCTTAAAGAACGGCTGAGAGCAGATGCAAGGAGGAACAAGGGAAAATTGAGTTGGAAAACACCGGATGCGACAGTGAAAACTTTATAGGGAATTGGTGTGAATCCTGCCATAAAAACATACAAGAAGCCATAATTGTCAAAATTGCCCATAACAGCTTTAAAAACCTCTGGAGTAAATCCGGGAATGTATTTGAAAAAAAACGTGTCAACGACAGGCCACAGGTTAAAACCGATAAGATAACCGAGGATGCCGCCGGTCACAGAGGCCGCAGATGTATAGAGTGCAAATTTCCAGGATTTTTTTATTGCGCCGAGACAGAGGGCAATAAGCAGTGGGTCCGGAGGGATGGGGAAAAATGAACTTTCAGCCAGAGCAAGAAGAAAAAGGGCCAAAGGCCCGTAAGGTGTTTCCGCCCAATGAAGGACCCAGTCATACAATTTTTTAAGAAATTTCATCGTTTTTTATACCCAGAAGGTTTTTGACCTCAGAATTGACCATAGAATCTTGATCAGTCAGATTCCTGTTAACAGGCGTGATGGTCACAAAGCCATTTTTAATGACAAAAACATCGCTGTCATCTTCTCCCGTGGCTTTAGGAGTGCCTGTTCCGATCCAGTAATAAACACGGTTTCGAGGATCTTTATTGACTACGATTTCCGGGTTGTACCGTTTTTCGCCCAACTTTACGACCTTAACACCTTTTACAGGAGGAGCAGGGATATTGACGTTTAATGTGACGTTCTGCGGGAGATCGTTTTGAAGAATTTTTAATGCGATTTTCCGCGCAATTTCAGCTCCATGCCCAAATTCGAATTTATGGTTGGAATCAGACATCAGAGATATAGCAAAAGATTGAATTCCAAGATAAGTTCCTTGAAGAGCTCCTCCCATGGTGCCGGAATAAGAAATATCCTGCAGGCCGAGATTGGGGCCGTGATTGATCCCGGATATCAGAAGATCTGGTTTTCTGGGCAGGAGTTTTTGAACCGCCATATAGACACAGTCCACAGGTGTGCCGCTGACCGAATATATCTTTTCCTTGATATTTTTAACACGGAGAGGATCGTGCAGGGTCAGGGACATAGAAGTTGCGCTTCTTTCCATGTCGGGCGCTACGATGAATACCTCACCAACACGATTCATTACATTGTACAGCGTCTCAATTCCCTGGGAAAAAAACCCATCGTCATTTGTAAGGAGAATCAAAGGTTTGTACATAGTATACTTTCAGCCTTTTTATTCGGAATAACTAACAGGATGGTCGGGACGGGCGGATTTGAACCGCCGACCCCACGCACCCCAAGCGTGTGCGCTACCTGGCTGCGCCACGTCCCGACATAAAGAATCACTATTATAGCAAAGAAGTTTTTATTATCAATAAAAACTTGGCGGGGAAATCAGTCGCCTAAACGTTCTTTGATGTCTTTTAGGTCTTCGCGTATACGAAACAGGATCTTCTTGATCAGCTTAGGGTGAATGGGGTTTGCCCCCCTGATCTGGAATTCCTCTTCGATTTTTCTTTTGGCGCCGGCCAGGGTGTAATCCTGGTCTTCCATAAGTTCTTTAAGACGAAGGAAAATGTCCAGATCCTTTTTTCGAAAGATCTTGTCTCCGGCAGCGGTCTGTCCGGCATGAATAAAATAGAATTCCTTTTCCCAGTTTTCAATGGCTGAAGGGTCCAGTTTAGTAAGCCGGCTGATCTCCTCCAGACTGTAGGTCCATTTGTTTGACTTTCCGGTTGTCATATTGATATCAACTTAGCATGGAATGAAATCCTCGTCAAGAATTGCGCTTCGGGTTATCTGGTTAGAGTAATTTTACTCAAACCTCGAGGTTTCTCCGTGTCGAATCCCTTTGAGCGTGTGAGGTGGTAGCAGAAGAGCTGGGCAGGCACTATGCTCACCAAAGGGCTCAACCACTCGGACATATCATTTGGCAGGGGAAAAGAGGTTTGCGCCAGGGACAGAGCTTCTTGTCTGTTGGAGATAGCCAGCAGTTTTACCTGGCGGTTTTCGACCAGATCTGAAAGCAGGCCCATCATGTTTTTAAAGATTTCGCCGGCAGGAACAACTGCAAGCACAAAGAAGCCTTGTGAGATGACAGCAACCGGCCCGTGTTGAAAATCGGCGGATGAATATGGTTGAGCAAAGATGTAGACCAGTTCCTTCAACTTGAGAGACCATTCATATGCTGTGCAATAATTGTAACCCCGTCCCAATATGACACATTTCTCCATGTTTCTGTGTCGCTCTGCTGCTTGTTCTACAGCAGGGTCCAGTTTCAACGCGTTTTCAACCATCTCAGGCAAGCCTTGGAGTTCGGAAAGACGTTTTTTATCCCCTTTCAATGCAATGGAAAGCATAGCAACGGCAAGCAGTTGCGTGGTGTATGTTTTTGTCGCAGCCACAGCTTTTTCTGGCCCGGCGCTGGTGTTTATCATGAATTCAGATGTTTTGGCCAGATGTGACCGGGGATCGTTGGTTATGGCCAATGTGGGCGTTCCCTGACGGTTTGCTTCGTCTATCACGCTGAGGATGTCAGGTGATTTTCCTGATTGTGATATTCCCACAACAAGTGCATTTGTCAGGCAAGGCGGTTTTTTATACACGCTGAACAGAGAAGGAGCGGCCAGAGCTATGGGCAGCTGGTTATAGGCGCCCCATAGATATTTTGCGTACAAGCCCGCATTGTCCGAAGTGCCTCGGGCGGCAAGGAAGATAAAATCGATCTTTCTTTTTTTTAGGGACCTGGCCGTTCTTTCCACATCTTTCATTTGAACGTCCATCAGCCGGGCCAGGACTTCTGGTTGTTCGAATATTTCCGATCTCAGGCTCATGTTGTCTCCGTCTGTATCTGATTATATTATCCCGGCTTAAGTGGAATCAACTGGAATCTTGTTTTGAACCAATATTGACATTTCAGCTATTGTTTTTATCTGTTATAATTCTATCAATGTCTGTCTCCAAAAAAAAATCTGATGAAAAGGAGTACACTCCGCTGGCCGAGCGTATGAGGCCTCTCAGTCTGGACAAATTTTACGGGCAGGAACATCTGATCGGAAAGGGTAAAATTCTTTCCCAGTTGATCAAATCCGATCATCTTGTTTCCATTATTTTCTGGGGCCCTCCCGGCTCGGGAAAAACGACCCTGGGGTATATTCTGGCCAAATACTTTGACCTCCCATGTATTTTTTTCAGCGCCGTGGTTTCGGGCATTAAGGAAGTCAAGGAAGTTATGTCCAAGGCTGAGAGCCATAAAAAGTTCTACAAACAGCCGACCATCATTTTTATCGATGAGATCCACCGGTTCAATAAAGCCCAGCAGGGGGCGTTTCTTCCCTACGTGGAAAGAGGGGATATTATCCTTTATGGTTCCACAACGGAGAATCCATCCTTTGAGGTCATTGCACCGCTTTTATCCCGGATGAAGGTGCTTATCCTGAATCCTCTTGAGAAGGAAACTTTGGTCAAGATACTGATAGAAGCGCTAAATGATAAAGACAAAGGGCTCGGGAATTTAAGCCTTAAGGTAAATGAGGCTGTACTTGAATTGATCATCGATCATTCAAATGGTGATGCGCGACGCTCCCTGAATACTCTGGAGATAGCAGCGAATTTCGCAGAAAATAATCAGATAACCGAAGAAGGAGTAAAAGAAGCGCTTCAGAAAAGGATCCTTCTTTATGATAAAAAGGGAGAAGAACATTTTAATCTTATTTCCGCGCTTCATAAAAGCCTCCGGAACAGCGATGTGGATGCTTCTTTATACTGGATGGGCAGGATGCTGTATTCCGGAGAAGACCCCCTTTATATTGCGCGCCGCCTCGTGCGTTTTGCATCAGAGGATATCGGCCTGGCTGATCCCAAGGCCCTGTCTATAACTCTGAGCGCAAAAGAGGCCTATAATTTTCTGGGCACACCTGAAGGGGAGCTGGCCCTTGCAGAAGCGGTCATCTATCTGGCCTCAGCGCCTAAAAGCAATAAAACATATTCAGCCTATTCCAAAGTTATGAAGGATGTGGAGGCCTCTCCTTTTGAGCCTGTTCCATTACAGCTTCGCAATGCGGTCACGTCTTTGATGAAAGAGGTTGGTTACGGCAGAAGTTATGAATATGCCCATGATTATACAGATCTGACTACTGAAATGGAAACCATGCCCAAGAAACTCAAGGACCGGACATACTACACCCCAGGGCCTCTGGGATTTGAAAAAGAAATCAAAAAACGCATAGACTGGTGGAAGTCTCTGAAGAAGAAGAATAAGAGCACTGGCCAATGACTCCTTCCTGGATTATTCATAAAAAATGGCCGATACCCATGTTTCTTTTTTTTTGTTGACTTCTCACTCTGATTGTACTCAGAAGCAAGAATGGGCTATTGTTCTATGACTGCTTCCCATTAATCATCGGCCCTTTTTTCCCCTCCGGGCAAGCCGATCTTACCGCAGTGGCTTCGTCGTGTTCCGTTCGCAGTATATGAATACAGCTTCACGAACCACTCCTCGCAGCTACGGCAACCTCGGCCCGTGAATAATCCAGGTTTTACCCGCCATGGGCGAGATGAAAAACAATCACGTCTGCCTTTTCCGGAACCTTATAAGAATCATAATCTTCTTTTAAGACGAGTTCTCCATTAACCGTAACAGTTATAAGGCTGTAGCTGTATTTCATCCGGTTCAGGACATCCCTTACGGTCATACCCTTGTTCCATTCGATTTTGTCTCTGTTGTTGATCTTCAGCACGTTTTTTAACCTTTTTTTGTAAGAATCTCTATCGCGATATTGGCCTGCATATTTGCAACAACAGCAACCCTTGCTGAGCACAATCCCATGCTCATATCGGTTTTTTCGTCACCACAAAAGTAAATATGTCCTGCCCTTCTTATTCTTAGTTCATCTGTATTTCCAAGCCCGGAGATTCCACTGGCACAGATAATTGCTCTTTCCGGGAAAGCTTTACACCATGCTTCGATCAGCCACAGTTTATTTTCAGCTCTGTCAAATGCTTCTATTAAAAGATTCGCCTCTCTAAAGATCTCTGAAATATCGTCCCGGGAAATTTTTTTGTCATAAGCATCAATAATGACCTCGGGATTTATGGCCTTAAGATGCGCTGTAAGCGCGTCCACTTTTTTTTGCCCCACATCTGATTGGAAATAATACTGCCTGTTAAGATTGGATTCCTCCACTATATCAGGATCTGCAATTATGAGTTTCCCTATTCCCGCCCGGACCAGGGCCACCGCCGCGTTTGAACCAAGCCCGCCGCATCCTGCAATGGCAACCACGGATTTCTGGAGAATTGCAGTTGAACCGGGAACATTCCTTTCAAAAAGCTTGTTGTTTTTTGCCATAATTGGATAATAGTACCTTTTAAAAAAAATGACAATAATCATTCAATAACATAATATAAAATACGGCTTGTAGATAAGAAGAAAAAAATTAATGAACAAAGTTTATGTTGTCAAGTGTTCAGACTATAAACAAGTCGATGAAAAGATGGACATGTTACTGTCAATGATGGGTGGAATGGGTCAATTTGCTAAGGCCGGAGAAAAAATTGTCCTGAAGCCAAACCTTCTTGTACCCAAAAAGCCGGAGAAAGCCGTTACTACCCATCCTGCAGTTGTGGCTGCGGTAGGGAGGCTGACTAAAAGCGTTGGAGCCAGCCCCATTATTGTTGACAGCCCGGGCTCTGCCTTTCCGTATAACAAAAAGACGCTGGATAAAGTGTACAGCACGTGTGGGATGTCTGAAGTTGCTGATGAGTCTGGAATCGAGGTGAATCTTGATACTACCTGGCAAACGGTTTCCTTTCCTGAGGGGAATTTGATAAAGCGCTTTGAGGTTATCACTCCGGTTATCCAGGCTGATGGTGTATTTAACTTGTGTAAGCTGAAAACGCATGGTTTCATGAGTATGACAGGCGCTGTTAAAAACAGTTTAGGTGTTATTCCTGGAATTAAAAAAACAGGCTATCATGCAAAACTCCAGGATGTGCGCAATTTTACAAGTATGTGCCTTGACCTGTCAGAATATGTTTCTCCCCGAATATCTATAATGGATGCTGTGATCGGTATGGAAGGGAACGGGCCGCAGCATGGCGCGCCGCGCCATATCGGTTTATTACTTGCGTCAAGAAGCCCGCTTGCACTGGATATTGTTGCCGGTGAAATTATGGGCCTTGACAGGAAAAATAATCCACTGTTGATCGAAGCAGAAAAATGCGGCCTGTATCCCAATCATTTTGAACAAGTAGAGGTTATCGGAGTCGATAAATCAGATCTTTGTATTCCTGATTTCAAGCTGCCCGCTACACTGAATGCCGGAGCCAGTTCTTTTGCTCTGTCAGTCTTGATTCCACTGTTTAAGAATTGGATCACTGTCCGGCCTGAAATAATGAAAAATAAATGTACGGCTTGCGGTATTTGTCGTGATGCCTGCCCCGTGAAGGTTATTTCTGTTGATAATAATTTTGCTCAGATAAACAAAAAAAAATGTATCCGCTGCTACTGCTGTCATGAGATGTGCCCAGAGGATGCAATCGAATTACATTCGAGTTTCCTCTACCGAATGGTAAACCGTAAATAAGTTTGATCATTCCTGATCATTCCGGACTATTTCTACCAGCTCAGGGAGATCGATTCCCAGTTCTTTAAGTCTTTCGATCTTTGGAACGCCGTTATTCGTCCATCCGCGTTTTTTGTAGGCGGCATCTACAACTTTATTGTATTGATCTTCCCTGAATTTGCGGAGAATTGCCATTTTCTCTTCTGTGTTTTTTCCTTCAGGATCAACTCCGACATTTTCCTTTATTTGTTTATCATAATATCGATCGGCGCGTGATTCATACTCCTCTTTGGTCACCGGTCCGAGCGCCCTGAACGGAGGCATATCATCTTTTCTGGTTCCATATCCCAGCATTCGGCACATAATCCTCTGTAGATTGTGAACTCTGGCGGACTGGTCGAGCATTTTGTTCTCATCCAGTTCAATGCCGGTCATCCCCTCAAAGAACTTGAAAAAGTCCTCAACATGACCCGGCACTTTTGCAGCTTCATGGGGGGGGTATTGACTGTTATCGGCAGGAACAACGTCGTTCCAGATAAGTTTACACAACCCCATCAATCCGAACCAGGTACGCCACAAAGGATAGTAATAAAGAGCCTCAGCTTTATCCTCAAATGAAGGGATCTGATTGTTGACCATGTCCATAAAAATAAGCCAGGCCTCATCATGCTGGGGTCCTTTTACCGCCATTGTATATCCGGCCTGCTGGGCCAGGGATTCTTTGCAGACATATTCGGAATATTCCAGGCCTTTTACTTCCATACCGATATCCTGAAGGAATGCTGCATCAGCGCCGTATTCCTTTATCCACTTTTTCTTGAGCCAGCGTATTCCCTGACCGACATCAACACCAAATCCTTCACCGCGGGCCATTTCATGAAGTATTTCCAGAACTTCATTGCTGGCGCCGAATTTCAGTTCTTTTCCGCCTGTGTGGGTTTTATTTATAACACCCGCTTCATAAGCTTCCATCACAAAAGCAGTGCAGGTTGCCACGGAGATTGTATCTACACCATATGTGTCGCAGTAGAAATTATATTCCAGGAGAAAACCCGCATCAAAGCAGCCCATATTAGCTGCTCCGGCCGCAGTTTCATATTCCGGCCCGTCAACAACGACTTTTTGCCCTTTATAAGGACCTGTTATGAGTTCAAAGCCGTCAACTGTTTTGGCACATGACATCGAGCAGCCTTTCCAGCATCCGTCGGAAATACCCTGTGTATAATATTCCCTTTTAAAAAGCTTCGTGCCGATTTTTTCTGTTTCGGAATGAGAACCGAATTTGTAATTATGGACAGGAAGAAGATCATAAGCGTCCATGACATCAACGATGTTGGCTGTTCCTACTGACCGCATATCGCACTGATCTTTATCAATGGTTGCCATTTCAGCATTTATCTTCATCCCATAGTTGCGGATCATTTTTGCGTCTAAAGGATGGTTCATGTCATCTATTATTTCTATTGCTCCTGTTGGGCAGACATAGGCGCACGATGTGCATCCCACACAGTGTTTATCAACCTCGCCATACGGCATTGTGAGGTGTCTCTTAATACCCCTTCCTGCAAAATCAAGGATCCTTTCCTGAATAAATTCCTCACATGCTTTTACGCAGTGACCGCAGAGTATGCATGCTTTGGGATTTTCATCGGTCAGATCACTTTTAAATCTTAATCCATCCGTAACGCCGCATTTTGCAGCCACTTCTTTGACTACAGGAACATTAGGCCATCTGCCAAGGTACATTTCTGCGAGAACTTTTCGGTGCTGCCTGACCCGGCCCGAATTTGTCTCAACTTTGATCTCACTGCGAACAGGATAATTACACGATGTTACCAGCTTTTTCCTTCCTCTGACTTCGATCTCACATATACAGAGCCTGCAGGTTCCATTGGGTGTAAGATCTTTATGATGGCATAGAACAGGGATGTCGATGTCCAGCGCCTTTATGGCATTGAGGAGGAAGGAGTCTCTGACAACAGAAACTTTTTTGCCATCGATGATGATCTCGATTTTTTTTGGTTCCATCAGTTCACCTCCACAGAGTCAAATTTGCAAACTTCATAACAAATGCCGCATTTTATACACTTTTCCTCGTTTATGACATGTAACTCTTTGAGTTTGCCTGTAATCGCATCAGCAGGACAGCGTTTTGCGCAGATCGTGCATCCGGTACAACTGTCATTTATCTTATATGTGATCAGCGGTTTACATACACCTGCCCTGCACTTTTTATCCTTTATGTGTTCTTCATATTCTTCTCTAAAATAACGGATCGTGCTAAGTACAGGATTTGGCGCTGATCCTCCCAGTTGACAAAGACTTGCTTCGATTACTGTTTTTGAAATCTCTTCCAAGAATTCAATATCACCATCCTTTCCCTGTCCATTACAGATTCTTGTTAATGTGTGATTAAGCGCATAGAGTCCTTCTCTGCAGGGTGTACATTTTCCGCAGGATTCATCAACCAGAAAATTGATGAAGTATCTGGCAACATCAACCATACATGTTCTGTCATTCATAACGATCATTCCGCCTGAACCCATCATAGAGCCTGCTTTAGTCAGGGAATCAAAATCAACTTTCATATCAAGTTTGCTTTCCGGAATACATCCACCGGATGGACCTCCTGTTTGTACGGCTTTGAATTTGCGTCCATTCGGAATACCGCCTCCGATATCTTCAATAATATCTCTGAGTTTGATACCCATGGGGACTTCTACAAGGCCGGTATTTTGAATATCGCCCACCAGAGAAAATACTTTTGTTCCTGATGAACCGCCCCATGGATTCTCACTTACATCCCCGGTTCCGATCGAAGCAAACCATGCTGCGCCTTTTTCCAGGATCACAGGAATATTAGCCCAGGTTTCAACATTATTGAGGACAGTCGGTTTGTCACGGAATCCGAACTCCACGTTGTGAACATATTTTGCGCGCGGCTCCCCGGCGCGACCTGACATGGAAGCCATAAGAGCAGAGGATTCACCGCATACAAATGCGCCTGCGCCCCTGTGAACGTGAATATCAAAGCTGAAGCCGCTGTCGAGAATGTTTTCCCCAAGAAATCCGTATTCACGAGCCTGGGCGATCGCTTTATTCAATCTGACAAGGGCAAGAGGATATTCTTTTCTGAGATAGATATATCCCTGTTTTGCGCCTACGGCAAATGCGCCGATAAGCATTCCTTCTAAAACTGTATGGGGATCTGTTTCGATGATACTTCGGTCCATATAGGCCCCGGGATCGCCTTCATCGGCATTGCATACTACAAATATTTCTTCATCTCTTTCAATGGCGGCTTTACGGCCTGATTCCCATTTGACACCTGCAGGGAAACCGCCGCCGCCGCGCCCCCGGATCCCCGAGGCTATAACAGTTTTAATAATACTTTCCGGATTTTGTTCGCTAAGAATCTCTTTTAATGCTTTATAACCATTGCGGGCAATATAATGATCTATATTTTCCGGATCGATAAGCCCCTTATTCCTGAGGGCTATAAGCTGCTGTTTGGTGAAAAAACCAATATCATCCATTGTTTTGTTAATATCACCTGTAACAGGATCTTTATGCATAAATTTTTCCACAGGTTTTCCATGTACAAGATGACTCTCAACGAGTTCTTCGATGTCCTCTTCTTTAAGCTTCTGATAAAATATGCCTTCAGGCTGAACGACAACGATCGGACCGGCTGCGCAGAAACCATTACATCCTGTGCTGACTACAAGATAATCATTATCAAGGTTTTTCTCTTTAATAACTTTGATCAGTTTATCCCGGATATTAAAACCCTTAGCTGCAACACACCCTGTTCCGGTGCATACCATGAGCATGCTCTTGTATGATGAAAGATATTTATTTTCCCGCAGGGCAATTTTTTCAAGGTCTTTATTCTCCAACTTCGTAATTGATTCTTTTTTATGTTCTTTGATTTTTTGGATTCCGGAGTCTTTTTGTTTGCTGCTTTTCTTTAATAATCTTTCAACATCTTTAGCCTGGACATTGCCGTATACTTCTTCACCGATTTTTACAACAGGAGCAATGCTGCAAGCGCCGAGACAGGCTACCGCTTCAAGGCTGTATTTGTTGTCCTTTGTCGTTTCGCCTGTTTTTATATCAAGAACACGCTCAAATGAATCAAGGATCTTTGCCGACCCTTTAACATGACAGGCAGTGCCGACACATACCTGAATGATCTTCTCGCCTTTGGGTTCAAGACTCAGGCTTTTGTAGAAGGTGGCAATATGATAAAGATATGCCTTTGGTGTCCCTGTTTTTTTATTTAGTTCTTCGATAGCTGTTTTGGGAATATGACGGAAGCGTTCCTGAATGTCCTGCATCATCTCAATCGCATAATCCGGGTCGTAATGCCACTTTTTTATTATTTCTTCAATTTCTTCGATCTCGTGTTTAGAGGTGATAAAGGATATTTTTTTTGGAGTAACCAGTTTGGCAACTTTGTTCTTTTCAACTCTCCACGCAGGAGTGATATCCCTGTTTTTTATAACCAGGGCCTTTAGTTTTTTGTCTCTGAATACAGTGCCGATACCTCCTCTTCCAGCCTGCTTAAGACGTGTAACATTTCTTCTCCAATCCCAAAAAGAAAAATTCAACACTCCCATTCTTGTATGCTGAGCGCCTCTTCCCGCAGAAACTACGGCAATATTTTTCTTGTCAAGTTCATCATCTGCGTACATTTTTGTTAGATCTTCAGCAATAAGATGAGAATCAATACTTTCAAGAGGGGCTTTTTCAATGGTGATTTTGCCTTTCACGGCATCGATGTAGATGATTGTTTCATTTTCGGCCTTTCCTACAATACATAAAGCATCATACCCGGCAAATTTCAGAAACGGTCCGAAGTAGCCGCCTACATTGCAGTCCATTATTGAATGCGTAAGTGGTGAGATCGTTGTTACGATCGTTTTTCCTGACCCTGGAAATGAAGTTGTTCCTCCGAGAGGACCGGAGGAAAAACAGATCGGATTCTCATGGTTGCTCCATTTTGTATTTTTATTGATCTCATGGAACATAAGCCATAGATCAAAACCCTTTCCACCGACCCAGAGGTCTTTCATCTGCTGAGTAACTGGCAGGGATTTGATCTCATTTTTGTCAAGATCGATCCTTAGTGTTCTGTTTGCATATCCCTTTTCAAGTTCTACGATCTCAAAGTTGAACTCCCCTGAAATCTCATGTGCTTTTTGCAGCCTTTTAATGTGATTATCAGTCATCTGTATACTCTCCTAACCTGACCTATTCATAAAACTAACAATAACCTGACTAGTGTCGTGTCATCTATGTGATATCGCAAAGATGACCGTCATTCCCGCCTTTTTCGTCATCCTCGCGAACGCGGGGATCCAGAAGCCTGAAGTAGCCAGAAATACTGGATTCCCACCTTCGTGGGAATGACAAATGCATGATACGATACTTCACGCATGACATGACACTAGGCATCTTTCAGTAAATAATATATCTCCCAGCTGATCTCATCCGCAAGGCATCCAATACAGGAACTTGGTGTGGTGGCGATCTCCTCGTTTGCGATTTTTTCCTTAAGGATCTTTTTGACCCTTTTTCGAATTTTGTATAGAAGTATATAGTTGATCATGACCGTGAAGAAAGAAATGATAGCAGTTACAAAGTCTCCTGTAAAGATTGAGGAAGAATAAGGAAACATGTTAAAATATTTATTCCTCAAATGAAAGTATTTAAAACGATTCTGATCGCCTGCCTTCTGTGCTTAACTTCATGTATGCTTTTTAAAAAAAAGGCGGAAGTCTATCCGGCAGGCGTGATATTTCCTGTTGATATAAAAACTTCTGTCTCATTCAACGGGATGATTTTCCCGGATATTCAAAAAAAGGGCAAAAATATCTATCTATCGACCAGAACAGGACATGTATATTCCATTCATGCTGAGGATCTGAGTGTTACATGGGTATACAAAGCGCCGGGACCACTGATAAGCTCCCCATACATAAGTATGGAAAATATCTTTTTGATCGGGGAAAAACATGTTCTCTACTGTTTGGACACGGATGGAAAGTTGATTTGGTCGCAAAAACTTCAAGGACCGGTAACAAGCAATGTTCTCGAAACAGAGGATGGAGTTTTTGCGGGAACAGAAGGCGGAGATATTTATGTGATGGACCGAAATGATGGCAGTGTGATCAGAAAGATCCCCATGAAATCAGCCGTCAGTTCGAACATTCTATCATATGAAAGATCCATAATCTTCGGATGTGAGGATGGAAATCTGTATGCCATGGATTCAACTGGAAAACTGCGTGGTTCATTCAATGCGGGAACCAAGATCGGTCCGAATCTTAGTCTTGATGAATCCCTGCTTTACTTCTTTTCAGATGATTTTTTGTCATTTTGTCTCGACTTGAAGACCTTTAGGAGAAAATGGAAAACAAGACTTGGAGAAAAAGTCCAAGTCCCTCCGGTTGTATATAAGAAAAAACTTCTGGTAGCGTGCTGGAACGGAGTCCTTTACTGCCTGGATAAGAGGAACGGTACTATTAAATGGTGGAGAAATATACCGTCGCGCAGTACATACGACCTCGCTGTTGTGGATAAAAAAGTCGTTGTTTCTTCCTTGTCATCAGCATTAGTATGTTTTGATATCGAATCCGGAGAACAACAAGGATATTATGAGGCGGCCTCTGAGATAAAGACCAATCCTTTGTGGAACGAACCTTATATTTTGGTTGGACTCTATAACGTGAAAGCTGAAGAAGGGCGTCTTGTATGCCTCAAAAAAATAGTGAATGTCACTTTGGCCCCGTCTAAATTATCGCCTCAGAAAACTGAGGAAGAAATTGTTTTTAGTGCAGTTGCCTTAGGTTTTTTTAAGCCGGAGTACGAGTTTTATTTGAAATCAGGTTCGAAAAAGGAAATTGTCCAGAAAAAATCTGAGAAAACCCAGTGGGCATGGTATCCGGAAAAAGTGGGGGATTATATAATTGGTGTGGTTGTGACAGATGAAATGGAAAAAGAAGAAACCAAGATCGAATTCTTTATAAAGGAAATATTATTTACAGAAGAAGAAATAGCTGGTTTTCTCAAAATATGGCCGGATTTCAACTCCCAATTTTTGAAAATTCCATGGTATTTGATATATTCCAGATAGGAGGAAAAACATTGAATAGAGAAGAAGCTTTGGAGCTTGTTCACAAGCACCTTAAGAACAAAAATCTTATCAAACATTCATTGGCCGTGGAGGCCTGTATGCAGGCAGTGGCAGAACGAATGGGCGGAGATGTTGATAAATGGGGGCTTGCTGGATTATTACATGACCTGGATTATGAGATAACTGAAAAAAGTCCAGAACTTCATACCAGAGAAACAGTAAAAATATTACAGGAGATCGGAGTAGAAGACGAGATCATCCGAACCATTCAGGCGCATGCAGGACAGAAGACCTGCGAGAGTGATATGGAGTATGCGATCTTTTCCATCGACCCTTTGACCGGACTGATAATTGCTGCTACGCTGATGCATCCCAAACGAAAGCTGGCAGAGATCGACCTGGGCTTTGTCAAGCGAAGATACAAAGAAAAGAGCTTTGCACGAGGAGCCAGAAGAGAGGATATCGAACAAATCCGGAATATAGATATTGATCTGGATGAGTTTATTTCCATCTGTATTAAGGCTATGCAGGGAATCCATAAGGAACTGGGACTTTAGTCTGGAGAGTTGACTTATTAACAGCAATTCGATATTTTTTTAACTACGTAAAAGGCCGCATGTGAAATGGACAAGATCGAATATAAACATATTGCCATTGAAGGTGTGCTTAAGTCTAATAAATCACAATTGGCCAATATCCTGGCGCAGCGTATCGGCGGAAAAGTTGTCGCAGATAGAACGGATAATCCTTATTTAAAAGAGTTTTATGATGAAAAAGAAGGCGCTGCTTTTCTGACTCAGCTTGTCTTTCTTGTCAATAGATATCATCAGCAATACGGACTTCTACAGCGCAGCCTGTTTGATGAACGCATTATTTGCGACTATCTCTTTGAGAAGGATAAAATTTATGCCTATCAGACACTGACTGATGAAGAACTTGTGGTCTATGAAAAGATCTATTCTGTCTTTTCCGAACGGATCACAAAACCGGATCTTGTGATTTACCTCCAGCTCTCCCTTCCTGTTTTAATGAGAAGGATCGTGAAATACGGTAATGCGGTGGAGAAAAATATCTCTGATAAATTCCTCGAGGATATTCTTGAAGCCTTTGATTATTTTTTCTTCAACTACAAGGCGGCTCCTCTGCTTGTCGTAAGATCCGATAATCTGGATTTTACGCAGGATGAAGAGATAGAGGACTTGATCGAGAAGATTACACAAATGAAAAAAAGCCCTCTTTTTTATGTTCCTCTTGGCAAAGCGAGTAAAAAAGAAGGATAGAGACTTTACCTCAATCTCGATAATAAAGGCGGGATGGGGAGAAAGGAAATAAAATGTCCGATCAAAAAAATCAATATGTAACCATTCCCCGGCTTTTTGCAAAAAAAGAAGCAGGCGAAAAAATCGTTGCGCTCACTGCCTACGATTATCCTATGGCAAGGATCGTTGATGAGGCAGGTGTAGATCTTATCCTTGTCGGGGATTCCCTGGGAATGGTCGTCCTTGGTTACGAGAACACCATCCCTGTGACCATGGATGAGATGATCCATCACACAAAGGCTGTTTCCAGGGGGGCAAAAAGGGCTCTGGTTGTTGGAGATATGCCTTATTTTTCTTTTCATCTCTCAGAGAAGGAAACCATCTTTAATGCCTCACGGTTTCTCAAGGAAGCAGGCGCAAAGGCCGTAAAGATCGAAGGGGCTTCTCCGCGGAGGCTCAAACTGATCGAATCCATGATCGAAGCAGAGATCCCTGTGATGGGGCACGTGGGACTGACACCCCAATCCATCAATCATCTTGGGCGATTCAGGGTATCCGGTAAAACTCCGGATGAAGCCAAGCGGATCGTCCAGGGAGCCCTGGATCTTCAGGATGCAGGCGTTTTTTCAGTTATTCTGGAGTGTATTCCAAAAGAACTGGCTGAAGAGATAACAACACGTCTGATAGTCCCGACTATTGGGATCGGAGCCGGCCCCCATTGTGATGGTCAGATCATTGTTTTCCACGATCTTGTCGGATTCATGGATGGATATTTGCCAAAGTTTGTTAAAAAGTACGCATATCTCCATGAAACTATATTGGGAGCTGTCAGCAGTTACTCAGATGATGTCCGGCACAAACAATTTCCAGAGGATGCTCACTCATACCATTTGAAATCTGGCTTTGACATAAGGGACTTGCTTGATAAAAAAAGAGAAAAATGAAGATCATCAAAACTATTGAAGAAATGAAGGAAAGATCCGGAAGACTGAAAAGGGAAAGGAAGTCCATCGGTCTGGCGCCGACTATGGGGGCTCTGCATGAGGGGCATTTGAGTCTGGTCAGAAAATCCGTGCAAAGCATGGATAAAACAGTAGCCAGCCTGTTTGTCAACCCTGCACAATTTGCGCCAAATGAGGATTTTGACAGTTATCCAAGAGATTATGACCGGGATCTGGATATGTTCATGCGGGAAGGAGTCGATATTGTATTTATGCCGGAGAGAAATACTGTCTATCCGGCGGAATACAAAACCTATGTAGAGGTGCATGACCTTCAAGAAAAATTATGCGGTCTCACAAGACCTATATTTTTCCGGGGAGTATGTACCGTGGTGTTGAAACTTTTTAACATCATAAATCCTGACACTGCATTTTTCGGGCAGAAGGATGCCCAGCAGGGAATCATCATCAAGCGGATGGTTAAGGACCTGAACCTGGATGTTCGAATCAAGATCCTTCCTATCGTCAGGGACAAGGACGGGCTTGCGCTCAGTTCGAGAAATGCCTATCTTAAAAATACACAAAGACAGGCAGCCCTGTCACTCTCCCGAAGTCTGAGAGAAGCAAAAATAATGGTGGAAAAGGGAGAGATACGTACTGAGATCATAACGGCTCAAATTAAAGATATTATTGAATATTGTCCCGAGGCAAAAATCGATTATGTTAAGATCGTTGATGCGGAAAATTTGGATCCTCTGGATATCGTGCGAGCAGGTACTTTGATCGCCCTGGCCGTTTATGTAGGAAAAACCAGGCTGATTGACAATATTATCCTCTAGTGTCCTGTCATCTATGTGATGTTGCAAAGATGACCGTCATTCCCGCCTTTTTCGTCATTCCCGCGGAAGCGGGAATCCAGTATTTTTGGCTACTTCAGGCTTCTGGATTCCCACTTCCGTGGGAATGACGAGCGCCTGATACGATACTTCATGTATGACAAGACTATAGTCTTAATCCAGGTGATAGTTTGGAGCTTCTTTGGTGATAATGACATCATGCACATGGCTCTCACGCATGCCCGATGAAGTGATTTTGATGAACTTTGCATTCTCTTGCAGTTTTTTTATGGTTTTGCAGCCGGCATATCCCATGCCCGATCTTAATCCTCCGACAAGCATCTCGATGATCTGAGGCGCGCTGCCTTTATAAGGAACCCTTCCTTCAATACCCTCAGGAACCAGCTTGCTTTCGCTTGATAGTTTATCCTGGAAATAACGGTCCCGGCTTCCTTCCCGCATGGCCTCCAAAGAGCCCATTCCGCGGTAGGTCTTGTAAGAACGCCCCTGAAATATAACGACTTCTCCAGGCGATTCGGTTGTGCCTGCAAGAAGATTGCCGATCATGACTGAATCAGCTCCTGCAACGATAGCTTTGGTGATGTCTCCTGAAAACTTGACCCCGCCGTCTGCGATCAGGGGAATATCCCGGGATTCCGTATATTTTCTGACATCTGAAATGGCTGTGATCTGGGGAATGCCTATTCCTGAAACGACGCGTGTTGTACAGATAGATCCCGGTCCTACACCGACTTTGACTGCATCCACTCCAAGTTCGACTAAGTCCCTGGCCGCTTTGAAGGTGGCAATGTTTCCTGCTATTAGCTCCTGGTTTGGATGATTCTTTTTGATAAGTTTAATAGTATCCATCACGCGCTTTGACTGGCCATGGGCTGTATCTATGATTAAAACATCAACCTTCTTATTGATGAGAGCTTTTGCCCGTTCCAGTGTATCGGCTCCGACGCCTAAAGCAGCCCCCACCCTTAGGCGGCCGAGTTCATCCTTAGATGCATCTGGATACTGTATTCTTTTAAGGACGTCCTTGTAAGTGATAAGTCCTTTCAGGTGAAAGCTTTCATCCACCATAAGGATTTTTTCTATCTTGTGTTTGTGAAAGAGTTTTTCTGCTTCTTTTAAAGAAGTGCCGACAGGAACAGTGATAAGGGCCTTGGTCATGGCATTTTTTATAAGGAGGTTCATGCGGGTTTCGAACCGGATATCCCTGTTCGTGAGAATGCCGACCAGTTTGTTGTTTCCATCCGTGATAGGCAACCCAGAGATCTTGTACTTATTCATGACCTCCTTGGCCTCATATATCTTATTGGTGGGTTTCATAGTGATGGGATCGACGATCATTCCACTTTCGTAGCGCTTGACCTTGTCAACTTCCTCTGCCTGCTTTTCAACGGACATGTTCCGGTGGACTATTCCTATGCCCCCCTGCTGGGCCAGTACGATGGCCATCTTTGAAGTCGTGACAGTATCCATAGCTGAGCTGACGACAGGGATGTTCAGGTCTATATTCTTGCTGAAGCGGGTTTTTAAATCGACATCAGTCGGAAGCACTCCGGATTTTGCCGGAATGACCAGAACATCATCAAATGTCAGACCTTCTTTGATTTTTACGTCAAGCATGTGTCTTCCTTATTTTTTCTTCTTTTTCCTTTTTTTAGGGATCATCGAACGGGCCTTTTTACCCTTTGGTTGAGGAGCATTCTGGGGCTGTTGATAATAAAGCTGCTGTTCTTTTCTTTGGGGAATGTCTTCCTCTACACTGGGCTGAAGAAGATATAGATATTTAATGACTTCTTCTTCGGTCCTGTCCATCATATCCTGATACATTGTATAACTTTCTTTTTTATATTCGATAAGAGGATCTCTCTGACCGTATCCTCTTAAACCAATCCCTTCCTTTAGGTAGTCCATGCCAAGGAGATGATCTTTCCATTGACTGTCTAAGATTTGGAGAAGCATTACCCGCTCGAATTCTCTCATCTGACTTTCGCCGATGATATTTTCTTTTTCAATATATCCGGCCTTTAGTGTTTGCAGGATCTTGTCCCTCAATTCATCATAGTTGATAGTGTCCCAGTCGATCCCCAGTTCATTGATATCCAGACCGAACTGTGCGCCAACCGAATTTCTCAAACCCTCGGAGTCCCAATCCTCAGGGGATTGGTCTTTTCCTGTATGGTTTTCCATGAACCATTCCACGAGGTTGACAGTTATTTCTTCGATGTATTCCTTTTTATTTTCTCCATGAAGGATCTTCCGCCGCATTTCATAGATAGATGATCTCTGCTTGTTCATCACATCATCATATTCGAGGAGGTGTTTCCTGATGGAAAAATTCTGGCCCTCCACCTGTTTTTGGGCGCGTTCAATTGCCCTGCTTACCATCTTGTGTTCTATTGGAACACCCTCCTCCATACCGATACGGGTCATCAAACCGGCAAGCCTTTCGCTGCCGAAAATGCGCATCAGGTCATCGCCAAGGGATAGATAAAACCTCGATGAACCAGGGTCCCCCTGACGGCCAGCCCGTCCGCGAAGCTGGTTATCAATCCTGCGGGCCTCGTGCCTCTCGGTTCCGAGGATGTGGAGGCCGCCAAGGTCCAGAACTTTTTTCCGCTCGACTTCCATAATTTTTTTTGCTTCTGATAAAGCAGAATCCAATTCCGATTGCTCCAGGGTTTCCAGATCTTTTCCCTTTTTTCGCAAAGATTCCCTGGCCATATACTCGGGATTGCCTCCAAGCAGGATGTCCACTCCACGGCCGGCCATATTAGTGGCAATAGTGACTGCTCCGACCCGGCCTGCCTGTGCGATGAATTGGGCTTCCATTTCGTGATATTTGGCGTTCAAAACCACATGTTTGATCGTTTCTTTACGGAGCAGGGAACTGAGGATTTCTGAATTCTGGATAGAGATGGTTCCTACAAGAACAGGACGTCCTGAATTATTAAGATCGATGATTTCGTTAACAACTGCGTCCCACTTTTCCTTGGGTGTCTTAAAAATAACATCATTGTATTCGTGACGGATGAGTGTTTTATTGGTGGGAATCTCAACAACCTCCAGGTTGTAGATGGACTGGAATTCTGTTGCTTCAGTAACTGCAGTACCGGTCATTCCAGCCAGTTTATTATACATCCGGAAATAATTCTGAAAAGTTATCGAGGCAAGGGTCTGATATTCTGCTTCGATCCGTACTTTTTCTTTGGCTTCTAAGGCCTGGTGCAATCCATCGCTGTAGCGCCGTCCCGGCATCAAACGGCCGGTGAATTCATCAACAATGAGGACTTTTCCTTCTTTCACCATATAATCAACATCTTTTTCAAAAAGGTTATGGGCTTTGAGAGATTGATTGATAGAATGGATCAGATCCATTTGGGAGAGATCGTACAGGTTTTCAATATTGAGAATTTTTTCGGATTCAGCCACGCCTTCTTCAATAAGAGAAACAGTCCGTGTTTTTTCATCGACCTGAAAATGCTTTTCTTTCCGTAGTTTGCGGATAAGATTATCTACTTTATAATAGATCGCTGTGCTATCATCTGTCGGGCCGGATATGATCAGCGGAGTACGGGCTTCGTCGATAAGAATACTGTCTACTTCGTCCACAATGGCATAATGATGTTCTCTCTGGGCAAGGTCGGAAAGCCGGAATTTCATGTTGTCGCGGAGGAAATCAAAACCAAATTCGTTGTTAGTTCCGTATGTGATATCTTTACGGTAGGCTGTCTTACGGTCGAAATCGTTCATTTCATGCTGGATGGTTCCCACTTCGAGACCGAGTATTTTGTATATTGGGCCCATCCATTCCGTGTCTCTCTTGGCAAGATAATCATTGACTGTAACGACATGAACCCCTTTGCCTTCCAGAGCATTTAAATAGATGGGAAGTGTTGCAGCCAGAGTCTTTCCCTCTCCTGTTTTCATCTCGGCGATTTTTCCCTGGTGGAGAACGACTCCACCTATGAGCTGTACATCGAAGTGCCGCATTTTCAGAGTTCGCCACGATGCCTCTCTGACAACAGCAAAAGCTTCGATCAATATGTCGTCCAGTTTGGCTCCCTGATGAAGCTTCTCCTTGAATTCCGCTGTTTTTCCGGCAAGCGCTTCATTGCTGAGAGGCCGAATACTGGATTCCAACTCATTGATAGCATTGGCATAAGGCTGGAGCTTTTTTAGGTCGCGCGCGTTTTTTGTGCCGAAGATCTTTTCGATAATATAATTGAACATTTGAATCATTTTCGCAGAATACCTGGAGGTTGTCAACGCAGGGCGGACATGGTTTTTGGAGTTATACGGTTGATTTTTTTGCCTGTATCATTTATCATCTCAGGTTAATTTTGATGAATAGGATAAAATGATAAGTTTAATCAAAGCGCCTAAGTACAAGCGGATGACTATTGTACGAATAGAAGGCGGCCACGGAGTGCGGCGGCGACTTATGTCACTTGGTTTTCATAAAGATGATGTCCTCGAGCTGGATCAACGAAATATACTCGGTGGCCCTGTCTTGATACGGAATGTGACGTCGGGTACCACCGTGGCATTGGGCAGAGGGATCGCAACAAAAATACTCGTTGAGATCGTTGAATAATTCAAATAAAAATCCCGATGCAATTTTCATCGGGCAGCCGAATTGTGGAAAAAGCACGATCTTTAATGCTATTGCCGGCCTGAAAGCTAAAACCTCCAATTTCCCGGGAACAACGGTTACCCACACTCACAGTAAGGTTAATGTGGAGGGAAGATTATTAAACATCATAGACCTTCCCGGCACATATTCTTTAAATCCTGCTGATGAAGGGGAAAAAGTTGTCCTGACCCATCTGTTCTCTGAAAAACCGGATCTCATTGTCAATGTGGTGGATGCATCCATTCTGGGGAGAAGCCTGGAGCTTACTTTAGAGCTCATCGAACTGGAATACCCTATGGTCCTGGCATTGAACATGATGGACCTGGCGGAGAAAAAAGGGATTACAATAGACACAAAAAAATTGGGAAAACTTCTGGGTATTCCTGTTATCCCCATGACCGCTACTCATGGACGTGGTGTCCGGGAACTACTGGATGCATGTTTTGATGTTCTTGATAAAGACAAGAGACCTCATTCCATTCCTTGTTCAAAAGATGTGGAAGAAAACATCGATAAATTGCAAAAATCAATACCGGATGACTTTCCGGTTTTTGCAACAAGTAGATTTACTGCGATTAGAATGATCGAAGCCGGACGACTGTTTTTTGAGGAAGTGCTGGAAGAGATTTTCCCGAATTTGAAAAAGAAATTGGATAAAGTCAGGCATAATCTGGAATCCCGGCACGACGTCCCTGCTTATGAGGTCATTGCTGCGGAGAGGCATCACCTGGCTCTTAAATATTTTGAGCAAAGCAGCAGGGTTGAAAGAGGAAGACAGAGCGATTGGAAAGACAGGGTAGATGATATCATCATGCATCCGTTCCTGGGATATATTATCCTGCTTGTCGTATTTTTCAGCTTCTTTTTTGTTATATTCAAGATCGGGAATCCCCTGGAAGAACTTATTTTAGGCCCGGCCGCCGGCCTGCGCCAATCTTTGTCCCTTCATTTAGGGAGCGGCCTGATCTATTACGTAACGGATGGATTGATCCAGGGCGTTATCGGGGGAGTGGCCATTGTTTTACCATATTTTGTGCCTCTTCTTATAATGATGTCTCTGCTGGAGGATATAGGCTATCTTGCAAGGGCCGGGTTCCTGATGGATACGTTTATGCACCGTATAGGTTTGCATGGGAAATCGGTATCTCCATTGATCCTTGGTTTTGGATGCAATGTGCCGGCCATTGTTTCCACCCGGATGCTTGAGTCCCGGCGGGACAGAATTATCACCTCGCTTCTGATCCCGTTTATCCCATGCTCAGCCCGGACGACGATCATACTGGCTCTGGTCGCATTTTATCTCGGCCCGGTGTGGGCCTTTGGTTTTTATGTGGTCAACATCTTTCTTGTAGCATTGATCAGCCGGATTTTATCCATGTTTTTTAAAACACCCTCTCCGGGATTGATCCTGGAAATCCCTTCACTTAAAAGTCCTTCGCTGCAGAATATTTTAAAAAAAACATATTTGCAGCTTAAATCTTTCATAATATTCGCCTGGCCGATATTGATCGCAGGCAGCGCAGTATTGGGACTGCTTCAATTTTTTCATCTGGACCGGACTATCAACCTGATCCTTGCTCCCATGGTTGAAAAGGTGCTGGGGCTTCCTCAGGAACTGGGTGTTACCCTCGTTTTTGGCTTTTTGAGAAAAGAGCTCTCACTGATTATGATGCTTCAGTCTCTTGGAGTGGGATATGAGGAACTGATGACCGTGATCACAAAAGGGCAACTGGTTGTTTTTTCTGTATTCATATGCTTTTTTATTCCCTGTGTTTCCACTGTTGCGATGCTCTGGAAAGAAATGGGGCGAAGGATAGCCATGATATCCATGGCCATGAATGTCGGAGTGGCGATAGTTCTTTCATTTTTAACCCGACTATTAATGAACCTCTAGTTTCGTGTCATCTATGTGATGTCGCAAAGATGACCGTCATTCCCGTGTAAGCTTGTCCCCGACTCCGATCGGGGACGGGAATCCAGTCTAAGGGATAAAAGTCAATTGAAGTCTATCGAGGTCTATAGAAGTCCATCGAAGTCTATAGAAGTCCATCGAAGTCTATAGAAGTCTATCGAAGTCTATAGAAGTCCATCGAGGTCTGTAGAAGTCCATAGAAGTCTATCGGAGTCTATAGACTTTTTTACTTCTTCTCCAAGCATTTAAGCAGTCTGCATGTCGTCTTCTTCCCGATGATCCGGGCCAATTCTTCGGTAGAAGCATTTTTTATGTTTTGAATATGTTTGTATCTGGCTAGTAGAGCAGCTTTTCGTTTGGGGCCGATTCCCGGTATATCGTCCAGGGGAGAGGAAAAACTTCTCTTTTCCCTTTTTTTTCTATGATAAGTAAGGGCAAATCTGTGGGCTTCATCCCGTATGTTCTGGCACAATTTTAATGCCGGAGAGGTTCTCTCCAAGCGGAGGCTGTCCATTCGCCCGGGAATAAACAAAAGCTCTTCTTTTTTTGCCAGTGAGATCAGAGGAATTTTTTGAAGCCTTAATTCCGCTAGAGCCTGAAAGGCTGCACTCCATTGTCCTTTTCCCCCATCGATCAGGATTAGATCCGGGTAGAGACCCTGTTTCCGGATTATATTTGTGAAGCGTCTGCGAAGGACTTCCTGGATGCTTGCCACATCATTGGGCCCATTTATGGTTTTGATCCTGTATTTTCGATAATCGCCTTTTTTCGGAAGCCCGTGCTCAAAAACTACTACAGACCCTACTGATTCCTCTCCTCCTGTGTTGGATATGTCATAACCTTCGATCCTGAAGGGCGGTTTCTTTAAGTTGAGGACATTTTGGATCTCGAGAAGAGGGGATGGGTCTTTGTCCGGTTTTCTGAGCAGAATACCAGCATTACGGATCGCGAATTCAAGGAGTTTTTTGTTATTTCCTCTTTGAGGGACAAGTAATTCGATTTTTTTCCTTTTTTGGGAGGACAGCATTTCAGCAAGTTCGGTCTTGTTTGAAGGTAAAAAGGGAAGGATGATACGATTCGGGAGATCTTCGCGGTCCTGATAAAAGTCTAAAAGATATTCGCCGAGAAAATAAGTACGATCTTCTGTGCTGTGAAAAACGGAACGAATGGTGTCCTGGACCTTACCGTTCCTCATAAGGAATATGACCAGGGCAGCCTCATTATCTTTTTGAGCATATCCTACAATGTCTTTGTTGTCCTGTTGGATCGTGATGAGTTGTGGTTTGGACTTGATCTCGTCAAGCGTGCGAATTAGGTCTCTCCAGTGTGCGGCCTGTTCAAATTCCTGAGACTTGGCTGCCTCGTCCATTTTTAATGCCAGTTTATCGAGCAGGGTTTCCACCTTTCCTTCTAAAAACAGAAGCGCGTTATGAACACGCTCCATGTAGTCTGCTTCCGGGATCTTTCCCACACAGGGAGCAGTACAGAGATCAAGATCAAAATCCAGACAGGGGCGCTTTCTTTTTCCGGGAACAGGCTCGCGGCAGGTACGGACTCCAAAATATTTTGAGATCAGGTGGATGGTCCTGCGTGCCTGAAGAGCAGGACTGAATGGACCGAAATATTTCGCTCCATCTTTTTCTACCCGGCGTGTCATGTAGATTCCCGGATATTGTTCCTGAACAGTCAATTTGAGAAAAGGGAAATGCTTGTCATCTTTGAGGCGGAGATTGAATTTTGGCTGAAGCTGGCGGATAAAATTATTTTCCAGAAACAACGCTTCCTTCTCGGAATCCGCCTGGATATAATCAATATCACTGGTCTCAGCGATGATATTTGCGATCTTCCTGTCCAAGGTGGAATTAAAATAGGATTTAACTCTGTCTCTGAGAGAGTGGGCTTTCCCGATATAAACCGGGATCCCATTTTTGTCCTTAAAAATATAAATACCGGGTTTTTCGGGAATCGCGTTAAGCCTCTTTTTCAGACTGTCTTTCATTTTAATCGCCCAGTTCAAGCTCCCATTTTTTTATTCTTTTCAGCTCATCTCTGTATTGAGCCGCTTTTTCGAATTCCAGATTATTAACAGCGGCTTTCATCATTTGTTCAAGTTCATTTATTCTTTGAATGCGTTTTTTTGCAGAGAGATACTTCACCTGCTCTTCTGAAATGGAGGAAACATCATAATAATCCCGATCATAAACACTGATAGGTATTTCTTCGATGCGCTTGTGGATAGACCTGGGTGTAATATGAAACTTGGTATTGTACGCCAGTTGGATCTGTCTCCGTCTCGATGTTTCATCCATGGCCCGCTTCATGGATGGGGTGATCCTGTCCGCATAAAGAATGGCTTTTCCGTGGATATGCCTTGAAGCTCTGCCGAAAGTCTGGATCAAAGAGGTTTCAGAACGGAGAAATCCTTCCTTGTCCGCATCCAGTATGGCGACAAGAGACACTTCCGGCAGGTCCAGACCCTCCCGGAGGAGATTGATTCCGATAAGGGCGTCAAATTTTCCTTTTCGCAGGTCTTTCAGGATCTTGACTCTGTCCAAAGTTTCGATATCGGAATGCAGATACCTGACCTTTATTCCCTGTTCATGATAGTGACGAGTGAGATTTTCCGCCATTTTTTTAGTCAATGTTGTTACAAGCGTTCTCTGGCTGGCGAGCGCCCGGTTTTCTATCTCAGCCATCAGGTCATCAACCTGGCCTTTAACCGGTCTGATCTCAATCTCAGGATCAGCCAGGCCTGTCGGGCGGATGATCTGTTCTACGATCCGGTTGCTGGCTTTTTTTAGTTCATAGGAACCCGGAGTTGCAGACACATAAAGGACCTGGTTGACCTTCTTCTCGAATTCTTCAAAATTTAGGGGACGGTTATCAAGAGCAGAGGGAAGACGGAAACCATGCTCGATCAGAGTCTGTTTTCGGGAACGATCCCCGTGATACATCCCTCCAATCTGAGGAACCGTAACATGCGATTCATCGATGATAGTTAAAAAATTGTCTGGAAAATAATCCAGCAGTGTGTAAGGAGGCTGACCTGGTTTTCTACGGCTCAGATAAAGGGAATAATTTTCAATCCCAGGACACCATCCGAATTCTTGGAGCATTTCCAGGTCATAAAGAGTCCGTTCTTCAAGCCTGTCGGCCTCGTTGTGTTTTTCTTTCTTTTTTAAATAAGCAACTCGCCCATCAAGTTCATTTTCCACCTTTGGTATCGTCTCGTTCAGGATATCCTTTGGCGTAGAAAAAAAAGTCCGGGGATACACAATGATCTTTTCAAAGGAATCCAGTGTGCGGCCCAGAAGGGGATCAAAAAGGTTGATATTTTGGATCCGGTTGTCTTCGAAAGAAAAACGATAGCCGAAATCCTCATAGGCGGAAAAAAGTTCTACGATATCACCGCGGACACGGAATGTTCCGCGTTGAAAGTTTTCATCCTGCCTGGTGTACTGTATGTTAACAAGTTTCTTAAGGAAATTTTTTCGTGTGATGTTTTGCCCTGTATTTACGGAAAAACTCTGGCTGTAATAGGTAGCAGGGGATCCGATCCCGTAGATGCAGGAAACTGATGCAACAACGATGACATCTCGTCTCTGGAAGAGGGAGTTAGAGGCCTTCAGCCTCATTCGGTCGATTTCACTGTTGATGGTGGCTTCTTTGGAAATATAGGTGTTTGTTGATGGCATAAATGCCTCAGGTTGATAGTAATCGTAATAACTGACAAAATATTCAACAGAATTTTCCGGGAAGAACCGTTTAAACTCCTGATAAAGCTGTGCGGCCAAGGTCTTGTTGTGAGAGATGACAAGTACCGGCCTGTTGGTTTTTTCAATGACATTGGCTATGGTAAAAGTCTTGCCAGATCCTGTGACTCCCATCAGGGTCAGATGGGATTCCTGATTTTTCACCCCCCTGCAGAGGGCTTCAACAGCGGATGCCTGATCTCCTGTGGGGGAGTATTCGGATAGAAGCTTAAAATCTTTCACAAAACACATTATATCAGATTAACAATTTGATGGTTAAAATTTGTTTAATATGGTGGTATAATAACCCGCGAGCAATAAGAAAGGAGGAGAACTATGAAAAAAGCTCTGAATATTTTGGCATTGCTGGCTGTTGTGCTTTGGGTCTATTCCTGTGCGCCCACAGCTGTAGTGACGTCCGGAGGCGGTCCGTCCATTGCAGAGGCCCAGGCGGAACAGTATGATGGCCCCAAAGCAAGATTATCTGTGGGAGAGTTTACAGACAAAACTGCCAGGGGCAGCGGTTCAACCGGTTGGATGAGAATGTTCGGTATGAATTTCAAGCAGATCGGGAAGGGGATGCGTGAGATGATGACCACGGCTCTCTTCGATACCAACCGTTATATCGTACTTGAACGGGCGCAGCTTGGAGCGGTAATAGCCGAGCAGGATCTTGCTACAGAAGGGCGTATAAAAAAAGGGACAGAGGCCAAAACAGGCGAGATCTACGGTGCGGATCTGATCATCACGGCTGCTGTGACAGAGTTTGAAGGTGGAGCCAAAGGGATTGGCGGGGGAACTCGTGTTCTGGGAATCAATGTCGGAGGCGGAGTCAAAAAAGCGCATATCGCCATTGATGTGAGAATCATTGATGCCACGACATCTCAGATCGTATCAGCTGTCAGTGTTCAGGGCAGCGCCACTAGTTTCGGTGCTCTCGGAGGCGCGAATATCGGAGGAAGCCTTCCTGTTGGACTGGGAGGATTCTCTAAGACACCGGTCGAAAAAGCTATAAGAATTTGTATTCAAAAAGCAGTCCAGCACATTGTCAGCAAGACACCTGGCCAATACTACAGATACAAATAACTTTTAAAGGATTTTATTAAAAGAGGCGGACCGCTGTGAAGGTCCGCTTTTTTATTTTGGAGGTTCGCTCATTTTGACGCTCCCTTTGTATTGAGCGCCTTCTTCAATAGAGATGCGGAAGGCGAAGATGTCTCCTGTGATCTTGGCGCCGTTACGGACGTCGACTTTTCCTGAAGCGTAGATCGTTCCTTCGATCTTTCCTTGGACATCGATATTTTTAATATAGATGTCCCCTTGGACTTTTGCATTTCTTTTAACAATAAGGGTGTTATCTTTTAGATCGATCTTGCCTTTATGCCGGCCTGTAATAACAAGATCTTCATTGCCTCTGATCTCACCGGAAATGTAAAGAGACGAGCCGATAATAGAAGAATCCGA
>DAOVDI010000177.1 GCA_030669585.1 Acidobacteriota bacterium | reverse complement strand
TAATACGATCTCCAATCCTTGAAGCCTGAAAGATATTATCGATCCGGACCTGGAAATAGCTGATCCTGTTTTCCAGCTTGAGTACAGCCTGTGCGGTTTCCAGTGAGATCAAGGCTGTGGTCGAGTCAAACTCGTGAAGCCCTGTTTTAAAGATCCCGCTGACCACAAAATTTTTCATTCTGGCCATTGGGCCCATAGGGGAAAGCCTGGTTGTAGATGTGAACGCCGTCACCACATCCCCCAGTCCGGCGCCAATCTCCAGCGCCAGCCGTTTTCCCAATAGAATGCCTGGCCGCTTTGTCCCCTCTTCCGGAATATTCCCTCTCTCCAACTGCCGCAGCCAGGAGGAGATGCGGACTTCGCGCTCAAAATCGACACCTTTTAACATAGCCCCATGCATCCTGTAAGAACCTTTAAGCAGGATCTGGCTGAAAACAATGGGAGAAACAGTCTCTACACCTTTTACCTTTTCGATACGGGTTATAAGATCAGAATAATCTTCGATCCCGTCTCCGACAAGGTCAGTAACCATGATGTGGGATGTCGAACTGAGGATCTTGTCCTGCACATCGGATTGAAAACCCGTGATCAGGGCGATGGCAATAACCAGGGCCATGACTCCGATACAGATCCCAAGGGCTGAAACAGTGGTGATAACGGATACAAAGGCCTGCTTTCGCTTTGCCGTCAGATAGCGTCTGGCAATAAACCACTCGTAATTCATGGACTCTTTACCAGGAAAAATCGCCTTTGGGCCGCAGCAGCGGAAACAGTATGACTTCACGAATAGATTTTTGATTGGCTAGGATCATGACAAGGCGATCGATACCGATCCCTTCTCCGCCAGTGGGAGGAAGACCGTATTCCAGAGCATTGACATAATCCAAGTCGATAAGATGAGATTCTTCATCCCCTTTTTTCCGCTCTTCGGCCTGCTGTTCAAATCGCTTTTTCTGCTCAACGGGATCGGTCAGCTCGCTGAATGCATTGGCAATCTCCATTCTTGCAATAACCAACTCGAACCTTTCAGACTCATCAGGATTGTCCGGTGATGCTTTGGCCAGCGGCGATATCTCCTTGGGCAGATGGGTCACAAAAGTCGGGTCTATCAGATGATCTTTGACATATTTGTCAAATAATACATCCAGGGCATTTCCATATGACAGAGGTGTTTTATCCGGGGCCAGTTCAGATGCAAGAACAATGATCTCCTTTCTGTCCTTAAATTTTTCGCGGGCAAACCCGCTGTATTGGGATAGTGCATCTACAAATTTGATCTTTTTCCAGGGCCTTTTTAGAGATATTTCAAAATCGCTGTAGGTGATGGTCTCTTTCCCAAGAAACTTGACACTCAGATCGCAGATGAGTTCCTCAGTTATGTCCATCATATCGTTGTAATCGCTGTAAGCCTGATAAAATTCCAGCATTGTGAATTCAGGGTTGTGCTCAGATGATATCCCCTCGTTGCGGAAATTCCGGTTGATCTCGTACACCCGTTCTAACCCGCCTACAACCAAACGTTTCAGATACAGTTCCGGCGCGATCCGCAGAAACAGGTCGATGCCCAGGGCATTGTGAAATGTCTTGAAGGGCCTGGCCAGCGCACCTCCGGGAAGAGTCTGCATCATTGGCGTTTCAACTTCGATATAGTCCCGTTCATCAAAGAAATTCCGGATCTGTGTGATCAGGGCGCTGCGCAGTCTGAAAACATCAGCCTGTTCAGGATTCATAATCAGATCCAGATGCCTCTTTCGATACCGGATCTCCACATTTTGAAGGCCGTGCCACTTTTCAGGTAACGGGTGCAGGCATTTGGCTAAGAAAGTAAAAGACTTGACTAAAACCGTCAATTCTTCAGTCCTCGTCTTAAATAACACCCCCTCAACAGCCAGGATATCCCCGATATCCAGAAGGGAAAATAATTCATAATTCTCTTTGCCAACTTTATCCTCACGGATATAGGCCTGAAGCTTTGTTCGGCTGTCTGAAATATGGAAAAAAGTCGCTCTTCCCATCCGCCTGATGGAAAGCAATCGTCCCGCAACCTTAACCTTGACCTCTTTTTTTTCAAGATCCTCTTTTAAGGAATCGGAATATTTGAAAACAATACCATAGACTGTGTGCGTTACATCCGCCTTATGGGGAAATATATCCACCCCGGATTCAGCAATGCTTTTAAGCTTGGCCTCCCGTATTATCTCCTGCTCTGTCTTCTTTACATCTGATGGTGTGCCTGGGCTAGGAATGTTTTGATTTTCCTCGGTGTCCGTCATTTTCTTTATCCTCAAAGGTCTTTTTGATCGTTTTTATGTTTTTGTTGATCGAATCCAAAATTCCATTTAC
>DAOVDI010000135.1 GCA_030669585.1 Acidobacteriota bacterium | reverse complement strand
TTAAGCGCCGTACTCAGAGACTTGGCTCCAGCGTTAAATTGAGCCGCCACATAGGTGGTAATAAATACCGCAATGATGACTGCCCCGGTGAAACGAATCACACGGTTTTTATCGTCAAAGCGAGACTCAAAATAATCCAGCAGGGTCAGGGATTGATATTTTTCTGTCTGGATCCGCAGTTTCCGGCCGATATAGACGAATTGGAACATCTCTGCCGTAATGTAACCGACAACCGCCCAGACAGCGCCTGTTCCCAGGGAAAAAGCCAGCCCGCTTACCCCCAGAACCAGCCAGGAAGATCTTCCGGAGGAGACTGCGGAGAGGGCGACTACAATCTTGTTCATAGCCCTCCCTCCGATAAAAAAATCCGACTGGTCTTTAGTCCTCTGTTTGGTCAAAAATCCGATGAGAACAGGAAGGAATAAAGTCAAACTGAAGATCAGGAGAGCAACTGGATGGCTGAGCTTGTCATAGATATTCATTTCTGCGCTAGTCCTTCTTCTTCCCAGATATCCTGAAGACGTAAAACGACATCCCTATTACTAAAACAGGCAGTACAAACAAAATCAAAATTGCGCCAAACAATATATTTCTCTCCTTATGATCACAGAGTTTATGCATTCAAAGCGGTACAGTCAATTCTCTTTTTAATGTTCTTACTAAAAAATCACTGATTGATAATTGCTGATCATATGAAATAAAATAAGTGTTCTGATGGTCTAATAATCGTGGACCTACAATGCACCCTGATCAACAGATTTATAAGAACAGGCTGGGAGAAGAAACTGCACGAAAAAGAATTGGTGGACAAGGCTCGAAAGGGGGATCATTCCGCTTTCAAAGAGCTTGTACAAAAATATGAACATCAGGTGGCAGCAACAGTGATCGGAATGTTGGGACAAACCCCTGAAACAGACGATATCGGCCAGGAGACCTTTATTCGGTTTTACCGGTCGCTCCACCGGTTCAGAGGAGATTCGAGCGTAGGAACCTATCTGACCCGTATCGCTATCAATCTCTCACTTAACGAAATCAGGCGGCGCAACAAGCACAGGTATTTGACTTCTTCAAATTCTGACATTGATATCGAGACTTTTCCTGACACCGGCCGAAAAATCGAGCAAAAAGAAACACGTGTGATTATTCAAAAGGCTATTCAACAACTGAAACCGAAATTCAGGACAGTGGTCGTACTGCGTTTGGTAGACGGTTATACAACGGAAGAAACAGCGAACATCCTAAAGCTTCCGCTCGGAACAGTCCTTTCCCGCCTGGCAAGGGCTCAGATGGAATTAAAAAATTTATTAACGCCACTCTATGGGATGGAAACATGAATAACAAAGGGAACAAAAGAAATAAAAAAATACTGGAACTTCTCTATCGGTCCTTTGACAGGACGTTGTCAGAGAAGCAGCAGAAAAGGCTGGACGAAGCTCTTAAGAATTCAGAAGAGCTGCGCCGGGAAAAAAACAGGGCCATTAAGCTGCGAAAGTCTGCATCTGACACAGCAAAACTGTCCTTTAATCCCTTTTTTGCAGAGCGGGTTTTGTCACGGATCGAAACTGTTCAGTCCAAAAATGGATTGGAAGCCTATTATCAATCGCTGAAGGTGGTATTCCGCCGGGTCGCTGTTGCCGGCGCTGTTGTTATGCTGGGCCTTCTCCTTTACAACTTTCAGATCGGAGACTGCCTTAATTCGGACGAAATTTTATATGTTTCCGATACAACCATAGAAGAGATTCTCGACTATTCCCTGTTTTAAAGGAAAATGAACAGATGAGCACAAAAATAAAAATTACTTTCATTATCATTCTTACATTTGTCCTTGGAATTATCCTGGGCGCTATGGCCAGCAGGGCTCTGTTGCATAACCGTATCCAGAAAACCTTTTCCATGCGCAATCCGGTTTTTATTTCCAAAATATATATGAACATCATCCAGCCAGATGAAGAACAGGCAAAAAAGATTAAAAAGATATTAGACGCTCATGTAAAACTCATGACCGAAATGCGCATGGAGTTTTCAAACAAAATACGCTTATCCTGGGAATCACTGGAAAAGGAAATGGAGTCCATTCTAACACCTGAACAGAAAAAGAGACTGGAAGAAAATGCTCCGGGTCCTATGAGGAGATTCAGAAATTTCCGCAACCGGAAAGCCCCTTTTCCGGGGAAGCCAAGACGTAACTTTCCTCCGGGCCCACGAAAATAGCCGGAGTTGTTTTATTAATTGGGGTCTGAGGCGAGGGGAACTGTTATCCAGACTTTGAGGTCTTTGAACATATCAGGGCGCTGTCTGCTTCCTATATTACCTCGGCCGCTCATTCCTCCCATGCTGCCTGTCATGTCTCTACCACCGCGGCCGCCCATTCCGCCTCCAGGCATCCTTCCTCCCATTCCTCCACCGGACATTCCGTCTCTTCGCGAACCACCCATTGCGCCTCTACTCATTTTAGGGATTTCTAACCCTATCCCGATAGTTTTTCCAGGCAGCGCCTTAACCACATATTCTAATTCTTGAGATGCCTTAAGAGGAACCTTGAGTTCATAGGTCAGCATGTCGCTTTTCCTGTCAAATCCGACGGCAATACCTTCCAGGTCGGCAAGGAAAATCCGTTGAACGTCATCCTTGCCTGGTCCTAATATCTCCAGTTCAGATAAAATGCTCTGAGTGTTCTCACGCATTTTATTCCGGTCTATCTCACCAGCACGCATCATTGCCTGACGTTCACCAGGTTCCATCTGTGGTCTGCCGATGGGAAACCGAATGCCAAAAGTTTTATTCTTTCCCCCATCCGGATCAAACCAAAGTATCATCCCCTGCGCCATAACCTGCATCCTCCGGGGACGATCTCCTGATATCATACAAATATAAAGAAATTTTTCATCGTTCAGAATTCCGACAGAAATATTCTTATCTTCGACATAACCTAAAAGCCCGACCCAGTCTGAAGTGTTTCCATCAATTTTAATGTTCCGGTCACACCACTGGCTCTTCATCTCATACTCACGGCAGCTTGAAGTAAATGCCGCTATCATTCCAACCATAAACACAATCACAATAAATCTTGTTAAAGAAACATTTCCACCTTTTTGCTTTCTCATTAATTTCTCCAATCTATCACAATAATAAAAAGGACTTGCATTATTTACAAGTCAATAGAAAAAAAATTGGGCCGAACCCGGTCGTCTCTTGACAACCGGATCCGGCCCAGACAGCCAAATATATTGCCGGATTGGAATTATCTGATCCAGCGATTTCTTTTCATAGGAAACTGGTGGAAGCCCTCTCTCATGGAAAAACCACCCCGGTTCCCCATTCTGGAAAAACCTCTCCCTCCACGCATAAACATCCTGTTACCCTGAAACCGCTGCATTATGTCAGCTTTGACGGCCTGCTGCTGTTCCGGAGTCAGAACATTCAAAACCTCATCCCTGTGTTTCATCCTCTCTATGGCCATATTCTGCCTTATCGCAGAACTCTTCGTCATAAGGGATTTGATTTTGGCATAATCTCTGTTGCCCTTGTCCTGAAAAAGCTTTTGAAGCTCCAGTCTCTGGAGATTCGCCTCGCTCTGGACTTTGATCTGATTTTCCTGAAAGGAATACATAAGATTCTCGATCTTATCCAGTTGGGCATCAGTGATCTTCAGTTCGGCCTGTCTTGCCTTTAGGACCAAAAGCATCCTCATGGGAGACCGCATCGCCATACGGCTACCAGGCCGATTCATCCTGCCCTGCTGAGCAAATTGATTTCCCGGCCTTATCATGTTCCTTCCGCGCGGCTGCGCAAAGGCGGCAGCAGTCATCATAACAACCACTGATAGAATACCGATCGTTTTGAATATTTTTTTCATTTTAACCTCCATGGTTTAATTTTCCTCAATCTCGTTTCACACCCCTTAGACATAATAAGAAACCAAATTATTCCATTTTCTCAAAAAAGTAAAAAAAGTCTATTGAAGTGCTTAGAGGTTTATTGAAGTCTATAGAAGTCGAGGAATTCAAATAAGTTTATTGGGTTCTTTGAGTTCGTTGTGTTCTTTGGGTTATTTTAATACAATTTAACTCAATGAACTCAAAGAGCTGGATTCCTGCTCCCCGATCGGAGTCGAGGACAAGCTTCGCAGGAATGACGGAACACGACGAAGCCACTGCGAAGAGATCGGCTCGCCCGTAGGGTGAAAACTGCCGATAATAAAATTGAGACATTACAGAAATGTCACAGAACAAAGTTATGGCGGAAATTATTCGGAGAAAAGGCTAACTAGATGCTTTATAATATGTTAGTTTATCGGCAGTTTTTATCAATAAAGCAGAGTAGATATGGGGGAATTGTATGACATTAAAAAATAATACACGTCGGGAATTTTTAAAAACTATTGGACTGGGCGCTTCATCGCTGGCTTTTTCCTTAAGTACAGGTGTTATAAGCTGCAAGAAAATTCGATCCAGTCTGCCAAATATTGTGATCATCTTCACGGATGACCAGGGCTATCAGGATCTGGGCTG
>DAOVDI010000187.1 GCA_030669585.1 Acidobacteriota bacterium | reverse complement strand
GCCAGAAGGCCAGTCGCTATGTAAGGAGTTTGAGGAAATCATCAAGGAGGGCGCCGATGGAAAGGAATTTAAACATGAACACAATGAGAAATGGACACATCATACACGGCCGTTTGTTGAAGCCTTTTTCCACGCCAAATTTTTTCTGGAGATGGTTGTCAAATATGGAAAGGAGATGGGAGAGTTGCTGAGTTAAGAAAATGAAAAAATTTATGAACATGTGTTTGCACCCTAAGAGGAGCGATAAGCAACCATGTCATCAAAAAAACTAACCAATGTTCTCAAAATAATAACGGATAATCTTATGCAGGAGCAAATCCCGTGCTCATTGATCGGGGCCTTGGCATTGAGTTTGTATGGACTTCCAAGGTTTACCGCGGATATCGACCTCTTAGCAGAAGGACGATTTTGGTCTCGGATCTCACTGATCATGGAAAAACTAGGCTACACCTGCTATCAGAAGACAGAGTCTTTTGCCCAGTTTGATTCTGAATTGGGAGTCCTTGGGAAAATCGACTTCATGTTTGTGAACACACCGGAAGGAAAAGATATATTGGAAAGGAGTATTCTTGCAGGTGATAAGTTGATCGGAACTTACCCTGTCATACAGCCAACCGACTACATTGTTTTAAAACTGATGGCCATTGCAAATAATCCCGACCGGAGTCAAAAAGACGAAGGCGATATTCTTGCTGTCATGAATTTATACAAAAACCATTTGATTCCTGAGAATTTCGAGCCTCTGGATATGGACCGTGTTTATCTTTTCGCAGAAAAATTTGGCCAAAAGGAAAAGGCCCAAAGATACTTTGATGAGATATTCGGTGTTTCTGATAAGCCGGGGGATTTTGGATTATGATAAAGAATCAACAGACGATAAAGGAAGAAAGAAGAAAGATCATTGAAATGATTGACGCTTCATGGGAACTGGCCCAACGGCTGGGCAAGCACCCGGTTAAAACCGGATGTAATTGCATCTTTTGTCTAAACAAGAGGAAGCGCATTTTAAAAAAACAGGAAATGAAATGGAAGTTTAATCTATAATTCACATGCCACGTTCATTGTTTCTAATATTCAACCACGAAATCACGCCCGTTCAGGAAAGTGATGCCGGTGGTTCTCTCGGAATTCAGCAGATAAGATGTCTGCCTCCGGATCTTAAGGCTCTTTGGCGTCAAATCCCGCCTGACTTGACTGAA
This sequence comes from Acidobacteriota bacterium, assembly GCA_030669585.1. Lineage (GTDB taxonomy): Bacteria > Acidobacteriota > Aminicenantia > Aminicenantales > Aminicenantaceae > DAOVDI01. Next base: position 555 of record DAOVDI010000187.1, on the reverse strand, counting down.
ATCAACAACTACCTTGAGCCAATAAAAACCTGGCTTGCCCGGCAGGCAAAGACAAACGACTATGCGCTTATCCAGGGAGATTTCGGCGGCTGCTATCTGATGGTGCATTTTGCTTTTGAACTTGGCCTCATACCGATTTATGCCACAACCCGCCGAATGGCAAAGGAAGAGGTGCTGGATGATGGGTCGATTAGAATGCTTCATCAGTTTCAACACCAGATATTCAGAAAATACGGAGTTTGATTATGTCGCGTGTTTTTATTTCTTTTTTAGGAACCAAAGGGGTTAGGGACGTTATAAGTTTATATTGTCAAGAAGGAAACCCACAGGGATATCCATTGAAAAACAAGTAACCGGTTCGAGCAGAAGGTTGGCTGATAGTGGCATGTTGGATGTGTAGGAAAATGCTTGAGTATGTCGAGACGGGTTTGGATTCTGGCAGGGTAGTTCATTATATCTATCGAGTCCTGCACGTTTAGCGCTAATAAAGCAACGGGTTACTTTCGGGACTTACGATACGTTTTTTAAAGGTCTCCGGCCATCTTTTCAGAAATT
>DAOVDI010000091.1 GCA_030669585.1 Acidobacteriota bacterium | reverse complement strand
AGGAGATAGCCGAATATCTCAACTGCACGGGGGGGGGTGTAGGTATGTCAGACCCTCCTGCCAAATTATCGGAACGGAATCAATGCAAGTAGTATTAAATAAAAGGAGGCTGCAAATGAATGAAAAAAAGTCGGTTAGAAGTATCTTTAATGTATTTCTTATTCTTGCCTTGATATTTAGTTCACCATCCCTTCTTTTTCAACAGGATGGCGAATTTGAAAAAGAAATCAAGATTATAGAACAATACTTCGAGAAAGAGATGGAGACAGATCAAATCCCAGGACTCAGTATCGCATTTTATAAGGATAATTTTGTCTGGAGCAAGGGATTCGGATATGCTGACATTGAAAATTCTGTTCTGGCCACGCCCAAAACTGCATTTAAATTAGCCTCAGTAATTAAGAATATGACTGCTCTAGCGATAGTAAAACTGGCAAGTGAAGGAAAAATATCTTTAGATGCTGAAGTTCAAAATTATGTACCCTATTATCCCAAGAAAAATTGGCCAGTTACAATTCGTCATTTGCTCAACCACACGAGTGGTATGGGTTATAAACAGATGGTATGGAAGCCATGGACACATAAGATTCAATATGATACTCGTGAAGCCATTGACATATTCAAGGATTGGCCGCTTGATTTTGAACCCGGTACAAAAATGCTTTATTCCAGTTTTGCATATAATTTGCTAGGCGCAGTGATCGAAGAGGTGACAGGTATGTCTTATGGTCAATATATGACTGAGAATATCTGGGAACCTTTAGGAATGTATAACACTCATTTAGACTCTGTGGAAGATATCATTCCCAATAGGGCAAGAGGATATAGCAAAACTGTTAACGGAATTCAGAATGCCGGTTTTGAGGATAGCAGCCTATGGTTTGCTTCTGGGGGGTGCCGCACTACTGTGATTGATCTCATTAATTATGCGAAAGGTCTTGATGAGGGAAAAGTGCTTTCCAAATCTGAACAAGAGCAATTATATGATTATACAGTATTAAGAGGCGGCCGAATAGGTTTCTATGGAATGGGATGGAGGATTAGCTTCAAAGGAGCTTTTTGGACTGTGGAACATGGCGGAGGATCACATGGAACCAGAACTTATCTTCTCAGATTCCCATATGAGAACTTCGCTGTTGCCGTGGCATGTAACCTCGATAATATAGACACCCCTCATAAATACGCATATCTTGTTGCATCATTGATATTGAGCGCGTATGACATGGGAGCTGAAACAAAATCACCTGAAATCTATGCAACATTACATAATATATGGAAATTTGGTTTAGGCTATTTTAATCGATATAAGAAAATGTATACAGAAAATGTTCAAGACTTAACAGCATCCTTTAATTACATAAATAATATCAATTTTGGATCTGATATTGCTTTGAAAAAGATTCAAGATGGCATACATCCTTTTGCAGGCTCCCCGGTCATAAAAGTCGGATCCTACATATCTGAAAAACTGTATTATGAATACGGCAAAGAGAAGCTTGACTATTGTAGAAGGTCAGGAGTGATAGCGTTTATAAAAGCTTATATAGACCTGTATAGGAAAGGCAACTTAATCCCGGAGGCTTTTCAATTATCAAAAAAAATAGAGAATCATGTATTGAAACGGGAGAAATCCTGGTCGAAGACATGGAATGAGCAAACTAAGATATATTCCCTATTTCCAACTCCTTTATTTGAAAAAGCTGCAAAAAAAATATCAAAACTATATCGTGGAGAGACGGCTTATCCTAAATTGATTTATAAGTTCATCAACTCCACAAATTATTATCTCCAAACAAGAAAATATGACAAAGCAGAAGTTGATCCCTCTTTCCCGCCCATTATTGCAGATGAGACCTCATTTGTTCCTTCCAGGTGTAAAAACGATGCTCTGAGCAAGCCTGGATTATTTATAAAATCAAGATAAAGAATATTTGTTATAATTGTCAACGAAACCAACAAACAATACGTTTTTTGCTATGAAGAACAATAAAACACGAGAAAAATGTATGAACGAGATATCACTGGTTCAATCAGCGAAACAAGGCAACGCAGAGGCGCTCAAAATGCTCTTTGAAGCCAATAAGAAAAACATCTATGCGCTTGCCTACCAGTACACCAAAAACGTCGAGGACACAGAAGATATCTTTCAGGAAACCTTCATCAAGGCTTTCAATTCTCTCCACACATTCCGCTCCACTGCTGACACAAATTTTTCTGCATGGCTCTACCGTATCGGGATCAACTGCAGCATCGACTACATTCGAAAAAAAAGGAGACGCAAGGAATTTTCGCCTGAAAACCTGGACATTCAGAATATGCCGGCTGCAGAAGATACAAATAGCCCTGAACACAGCCACCAGCAAAAAGAGATCCGCGAGAAGACCGGCTCCATACTAAAGACCATTTCTCCCAGACAGCGTATGGTTTTTATCCTGCGTCATTACCAACAAATGAGCATCAAGGAGATAGCCGAATATCTCAACTGCACGGAAGGGAGTGTCAAAAAACAGCTCTTCCGCTCTGTCGGGACCTTCAAGAAACGATTTAAACATCTATTAACGGAGCAAAGTTATGGTCTGTAAAAAATACAAAAAGGACATGATCCTTTATTTATATGGCGAGCTTGATGCCGGCCGAAAAGCTGCACTGGAAAACCATATCACTGATTGCGTCGGCTGCCGGCAGGAGCTCGAATACACCAAAAAGGTATTCGCTGCGCTCGATGACAGCAAGCCTTCATACACACCTGAGGGGGACTGGGAAAAATACTGGGAAATCATCCAGCCCCGCACATTCACGCAAACTTCCGGTAAGCGGACGATTAAGTCAGACAAAAGGGCTTTTTCAGCGTTTCCACGCTGGGGATATGTGGCCGCAGCCCTTATGCTTGTTTTTCTTCTTGGAATATTTGCAGGACGCATCTGGTTTTTCCCGGACTTTCAGGACAACAGCAGGGATGCCCGAACCGGGAGCTCCTACAAGCTTGCTTTAAACGAACACCTGGATGAGCTCAAACCATATGTACTCGAATACGCTAACTACAGCAGCGAGGAAAACGGTGGTCAATACATCACAGTGGATAAAAAGCTCGTTCAGCACCTGATCATTCAGAATATTCTTTTGAAAAAAGCCCTGGCTGAAAAGAACCCGTCCGCAGCTCAGTTACTTGAAGACATAGACCTGATGCTCCAGGAATTGGCCAACATGGAGAGCGGCGATGAACAGACACCATCCATGATCAGGGAACTCATTCAAAAAAGAGACATTCTTTTCAAAATGGAAGTTTTACAGATAATTTAGGAGAAAAATCATGAAAAACATGAAATTTATGGCCGCGGTTCTGACAGCCGCACTGTTCCTGAGCGCGCCTGCCGCGGCTCAGGATAAGGACCAAGAAAGAAAAGCACAGGCTGCAATTGAAGCAGCGCGTGAGAACAAAGAAAAGGCTGTACAAGAAGCCTATGAGGCGGCCCGTAAGTACAAAGAAAAATATGCCCGAGAGGCATATCAAAAAGCCCGTCAGGCCATCTATTCCAAAGACTGGAACTATGCCATCGCCAGACTCAAGTACATCATCGAACAGTTCAAGGACAGTGGGTATCTGGATGATTCGCTGTACTGGCTTAGTTACAGCATGAACAAACTCAGCCGGGATATGGGCAGCATGGAAGAACGGATCGGAGAGCAGCAGGAAGCCCTAGAAAAACTGAATGCCCTGCTTAAAAAACATGCCAAAAGCAAATGGGCTGATGATGCTAAACTACTCAGGCTGGAGATCGCGGAAAACCTTGTGAAAAGCGGTCTGGACAAATACAGGACATACATCAACGGCCTCCTGAAGATAGAAGAAGAGGACCCGGAGCTTGAACTCAAGCTGGTCGCACTCAACTCTCTTCTCCACATGGATAAGGATAAGGCTTTGCCACTTCTTAAAAAGATCGTCACTGAGGACAAAAACCCCAAACTCAGAAAACAGGCTATTTTTATCCTCTGTCAGTCACAAAATGATGAAGTTGTACCCTTATTGGTGAAACTGGCCAAGGATGATAAAGACAGCGATATTAGAGAACAGGCCATCTTCTGGCTGGGACAGAAAAAAACCAAAGAGAGCCTTGAAGCGTTGATAAGGCTTTATGATAACAAGCTTGATCCCCGGCTTAAGGAAAAAGTGATCTTCTCTCTCTCTCAGAGCAAAGACAAAAAGGCAAAAGCAAAACTGCTCGCTATCGTACGCAGCGAGCCGGCCATCAAAATCAAGGAAAAGGCGATATTCTGGGTAGGGCAGCAGAAAGACCCTGAGATTATGGGCATTCTTGTGGACCTGTTCAACAAAACCAAAAACGTCCAGGTCAAAAAGCAGCTTATCTTCTCCATAATGCATAACAAAAATAAGGACAAGATCAAAACATTGATCGATCTGGCCAAAAAAGAGACCGATTTTGAGATCAAGAAGCAGATCGTCTTCTGGCTGGGCCAGTCCAAAGATGATGAAGCTATAAAATACATCAGAGAACTCCTCGAAAAATAAAAAGTAATTGGGAAAGAAGGAACACAAAATGAAAAAAATGAGCAAACGATTGGGAATAGTAACCCTGGCTATGACCTTTTTTCTTGCCGTCCTGGTGTCTATCGGGAATGCCTCGGAGGATTTTCTCAAGGGCAAGGTCAACTATATCGATGGGCCAGGGATGTCCCTGACAAAGGGATTTGCCCAGGCTTCGGAAATGTTTAATAAAGCAGGCAAGGGCGATTCATTTTTTACAGGATATATATTTCAGAGCAGGCATACCATCCACTGGGGAGACATCAAGGGAAAACCTGCTTCCTTTAATGTCCTGGTTAAAGGGGACAAAATCAAGATGAAGAGGCCCTCACTCACGCATAGAGGAACATCATTCAATACAGAAGAAGGGGGCGAGCCGGCAGGACTTATATTTCTCCGGAGAGGAAAGGGGAAAAACGCAGAGATTGTTGATGCGCATATTCTGGATCTGGACAATACATATGATTTTTCAGATGCTCCTCTTTACTGGCTGGGCAAGATTGACACCGACGACAGCGTGAAATTTCTTGAGGATATATTTGATAACTCAGGCTATGCAGTCCAGAAGGAATTGATCTTTCTGGTCAGCACGCATGAGAGTCAGCGCCCCTTTGACTTCATGAGACGTATTGCTACAGGTGATCACCCAATAAAACTCAAGAAAGATGCCATCTTCTGGCTGGGTAATTACAAGAACCGTCGAAGTCTCGCTCTTCTAAAAGACATCTACAGCCGGGAGGACAGCACAGTTTTGAGAAAGCAGATCGTATTTGCCCTTTATCTCAGCGATCAGGAAGAGGCTGTCAAAGAGATCATCCATATCGCCAAGAAGGATAAGAGCACGGTCGTGCGCAAGCAGGCGATCTTCTGGCTCGGACAGAAAGCCGGGAAAGAAAGTATCAAAGCGCTCAAAGGTGTTGTGGAGGATGACAAGGATCTGGATGTAAAAAAACAGGCGGTATTTGCCATCAGTCAGCTTCCGAAAAATAAATCCGTCCCCATGTTGATCGATATCGCCAGAACCAACAAAAGCCCCAAGGTCCGCAAACAAGCCATATTCTGGTTGGGACAAACAGAAAGCAAAGAGGCTCTCAAGTTCTTTGAAGAGATCCTCACAAAGAAATAAGCGGTAAGATCGGCCCGTGAATTGTGCAGGCTATAGGACGGGCCAGGATTTGGGAAAGAAAAACTGCCTGTACAACCTCAGAGCATAACGGTCGGTCATACCCGCAATGATATCCCCGGCCCTTTTTTCCAGTGAATCTCCTTCAGGATAAGGCTTTATGAACTCATCCGGATGCTTGAGGATATATTTATACAGATCGGTCAGTATCTTTTCTGTCTTATCCAATTCATCCCGCGATACGGGTGAAAAATAGACATTCTCATAGAGAAAATCGCGAAGCTGGGAAACGGCCTGCTCGATCTCTTCACTCATGGCAATACGGTCAAGACCGGTCTTCAACGATAAGGTTACAACGTCTTTTACCATCCGGTCGATCCGGGACGCATGCCAGCGGCCCAGGACAGCGATAAGGCGCTCTGGAATATCTTCAAGCTTCAGTACGCCTGCGCGCATGGCATCGTCGATGTCGTGGTTTACATAGGCAATGACATCAGATACACGGACGATCTGGCCTTCCAGAGTCGAGGGCATATTCCGTTTGATCCGGTCCAGGATCAAACCTTTTCCCTTGGAGTGTTTTAAAATACCGTCCCGTACTTCCTTTGTCAGATTCAAGCCCTTTCCTTCATATTCAAGCTTATCCACAACACGCAGGCTCTGTTTATAATGAGTAAAGCCCGAGGGAAGAAGTTTAGCCAAGGTTTGTTCTCCGGCGTGGCCAAATGGCGTATGCCCCAGGTCATGCCCCAAAGCTATGGCCTCGGTCAGATCTACGTTCAACCGGAGAGCTTTGGCGATCGTCCGGGCGATCTGGGAGACCTCCAGGGTGTGAGTCAGGCGGGTCCTGTAATGGTCGCCATAGGGTGAAAGAAAGACCTGGGTTTTATGCTTGAGCCTGCGGAAAGATTTACAGTGGATGATGCGGTCCCTGTCTCTTTGAAATTCCGTCCGGATAGAATCAAGTTTTTCCAGCCTTATCCGGCCTTTGGATCGAGCGCTCAGACAGGCTTTCTCGGACAGGGTCTGCTGTTCGATCTCTTCCAGGTTCTCTCGAATATTCATGGCACTGCTACGCTCCGCTGTTCAATGGCCAGGGAATACGAAGCTGGGCTTGTTTGATCATCAATTTTGGAACAGGGAAATTGATCTCGCTCTGGCAGGATAGATCTATCTTTTCTATAACCATCTGAAGGGCCTCCTCGATGCCGATCCGGTTCATCATGGAAAATGGGCCTTCCTTCCAGCCAAATTCAGTCCGGCAGAACCGGTCCAGATCCTGAATGCCAGCAACTCCGGCATCGGCCAGCTCTACAGCAACCATGAAGGCAACCGCCTGAAAACGCTTGGTCAGAAGCTCCAATACCAGGATGTCTTCAGGCCCTTTCAGGGCATCTTTGTCCGAGACCCATTTTAAGACAGATCGATCCCCGGCATTTTTATACTGCTCCAGCCTTGACAGAAAACATTTCGGCGGAGAAAAAAAATTGTCATAAACAAGAAGGATCGGATCCTGCCGGTCTTTGGTATCGGACAAAGCGCTCATCATGGCCACCGCCTCTTCAATTCCAATCTCATCCATTCTGGATAGAAATCCTTCAGATGAAATAAAAGCTCTTTTTGCGGCAGCCTCGATCGTAGGGATATCCCTTTCCTCATCGAGCATCCGGCCGGCTTCCACTAGTAACGCTGTAAGCAAGAGATTGGCCGCTCCCCCCTTGCGGTCCATTTTCAAGGGGAAAGTTTCAGGGATCAAGAATAAGGATTTTTTTTCTGTCATGGAAACCACCTGTTTAAAAATGACATTATAGCATAATCAAAACGGCTTGACACAGGAACCAGAGCTTGATTTTCTTGATATTTCAGCCTTATTCCATTATCTTTAGAATAGGAAAAGAGATATCATGATCGAAAATAACGTCAAGAACCTATTATCCGAGATTCCGGAAGGGGTTTCCCTCGTCGCAGCGGCCAAGGCCCGCACTCCGGATGAAGTCATAAGGGCAATCGATGCCGGCATCCGTTACATAGGGGAAAATTACATTCAGGAAGCAGAGGAGGTTTATCGTGCTGTTGGACACCGTGTCAACTGGCATTTTATCGGCCACCTGCAGAAAAACAAAGTTAAAAAAGCAGTGCGGATCTTTGATATGATCGAAAGCGTAGACTCCTTTGAACTGGCTGAGGAGATCGGAAAACGATCGGGCCAGGCAGCCCGGATCATTTCTGTTCTCATAGAGATAAACAGCGGGCGTGAGCCGCAAAAATTCGGTGTCCTTCCTGAAGATGCAGAAGATCTGATATACAGGGTTGCGGCCCTGCGCAACCTCCGTATCAAGGGGCTAATGACAATGGGACCCCGGGCCGGTGACCCGGAAGATTCGCGGCCCTATTTTGTAGAAACAAAAAAATTATTCGACCGCATCAAGGCGCTGGATATTGACGGGGTGGAAATGACCTATCTTTCCATGGGGATGACCAATTCCTACAAGATCGCCATCGAAGAGGGCGCTAATATTATTCGAATTGGAACAAAGATCTTCGGCCACCGCCAACCTGGATAATTCATAAAAATTTGCGATACGTTTAAACATCAATACAATCATTTGAAAATTCTTTTTTTATGTATCGCAACTTTTTACCCTACGGGCAAGCCGATCTGCTTTGTTGCGGCGCATATCGACCCGTGAATCATCCAGGCTCCCTAGGTCATTCATAGGCCGATCTTATTCCCTCTGCTGCGATTCCGCCCGTTCGCGGTAGGGAAAAATCGTTTATCTCGTCAGCGAGAAAAGTCTGTCGAAGTCCATAGAAGTCGTTGAAGTCTATTGAAGTCTATTGAAGTTTATAAAAGATTATTGGGTTCTTTGGGTTCGTTGTGTTCTTTGGGTTATTTTAATTGGATTTAACTCAATAAACCCAATAAGCTCAAAGAGCTCAAAGAACTGGATTCCCGTTTATACGGGAATGACGTAAATTAAATGACCTTGGGCTAAGCTGTTTTGGGCTTTGGGCTCTTCTTCTTTGGCCTCTTATTCTTTCACTTGAACCCTTTGCCTTCTTC
>DAOVDI010000008.1 GCA_030669585.1 Acidobacteriota bacterium | reverse complement strand
ACTTTATTTCCTGAAAAATGGAATTTCTTTTCCCATCTCGGTTCTGATTTTATCCGGAGATAAAAATTGTTTGTAATATTTAAAATCAATATTTATGATTTTGGCCATTTCCACAAGGATATCCCATTCTGCCCGGCTGTCACCTGCTGGTTCCAGCACCGAAGTAAATTCTTGAATAATGCCATCTATATTTGTTAAAGATCCAGCCTTTTCCGGAATCAAGGATACAGGTAATACCAGATCAAATAAACCAGTAAACTCTCCGGTATTGGGAGTAAAAAGGATCTTGTGCTTGATCAGTCCAAAAGCATCATACAGCTCAGTATTTTTGTACTGGAGGGCCATAAATGAACCGAAAACTATAATCATGTCTGTTTTTTTATTGATTGCTTCAAGATCGAATGGAACGAGATCAAATCCCAACTCTCTGGCACCCCGCTTATTCGGAGTTCTTTCCGAAGTCATAAGGATGTCATCTCCTTTGCCATCCGGGAGATCGACAAAATAGATCTTTTTCACACCAAGATTTTCATTAAAAATCTTCTTTATCAGATACAATTCTTCGTTGGAAAGCCATGTATTCAAAACCAGGATAATGTTTTTCGTTTTATTCATATGGCACAGGCGAACAATCCATTTCGCTGCGTCCTCTATCGCCTTTTTCACATCGGAACTTTTAGATCCATTGTTGGTCAGGACTTTTTCGAGTCTTGACCCGTTGAGATAACCGTATCCATAACGGCCCGTGTCACAAATCCAATATCCGTTGATATCCGGATTATACTCAGCTTTGACCCGGTAAACCCGTTTTGGAACGGGAAAACGCGCAAATCCTTTGTGATAATCTATAGAGATGCGGCATCCCCGACTGCATAGGGGACATATGGATTTCCCTGAATCCAGGAACCAATTTCGCGTCTGGAAGCGAAAATCCTTATCCGTGATCGCACCGACCGGGCAGAGCTGCGCAAGATTGCCGGAATAATTGTTGTCGATTTGTTGCCCGTTATAGACATTGATCTCTGTATGATTACCGCGCTGAAAAACGCCCAGTTCCCGGGTTTTTGTCACTTCACCGAGGAACCTTACACAGCGCCTGCAGAGAATACAACGTTCCTGATCAAGGAGAAGGTTTTTGCCGATCTCAACTTTTTTTTCTCTTTTTTCTTTTATTTCGCTGAATTGGCTATCATAAAGACCGTATTCATCGTAATAATCTTGAAGTTTACAGTCGCCTGCTTGATCACATATCGGGCAGTCTATGGGATGTTCCGCAAGAAGAAATTCCAACACTCCTCTGCGCGCTTCTTCTACCCTATCGCTGTGGGTAAAGATTTTCATTCCGTCTCTGACCTGTGTGGAACAAGATAATTCCAACTTGGGAACTCCTTCGATCTCCACCAGGCACATCCGGCATGTTCCCTCAGGAGGAAAAGCAGGATGATAACATAAATGAGGAATACTGATTCCATTCTGTTCTGCAGCATTAAAAATGGTCAAACTTTCTTCTACATCAAAGGGCTTTTCATCGATGAAAATTTTTATCATCGTGCCTTGTTTCTCCTGCATCAGTTTCCTATGTATGATTCCAGTTCTTTCCGGAACTTCTCAGTGATGGCCAAGATAGGCATGGCTGCTGCGTCTCCGAGCGGGCAGAGAGTTTTCTGCAGCATATTTTTTGCCAGCCTGTGGATATTATCGATGTCCCCGGGTTTTCCTTTTCCTTCGGCTATACGTTCAACGATCTTTCTGATCCAGGCATTTCCTATCCTGCATGGAGTACACTGACCGCATGACTCATGAGAATAAAACTTGGCAATTGTTTTCAGCACATCGAGCATGGATGTTTCTTCATCGATCACTATCACGCCGGCTGAACCCAGCATGGACTTGGCCTCGACTAAAGAATCAAAATCCATATTAATATCTATTTCATCCGCTGTCAGGACCGGAGCAGACATTCCGCCCGGGATCACAGCCTTGAATTTTTTGCCTTTTTTCATTCCGCCCGCATATTTGAATATGATATCTTTCAGAGATGTCCCAATAGGCAGCTCATAGATCCCAGGTTTTTCCACCATTCCGCTGACACCAAATAGCCTGGTTCCTCCATCTTTAAGAAGCCCGTTCCTGGTGAACTTACCAGCTCCGTTCTGGATGATAAACGGCACATTAGAAAGGGTTTCAACATTGTTTATAACAGTAGGACATCCAAAAAGACCAATGGATGCAGGGAAAGGAGGTTTCATTCGTGGGTTGCCCCTTTTTCCTTCCAAGGATTCCAGCAGCGCTGTCTCTTCGCCACAGATATAAGCGCCTGCTCCCCGATGAACATAAATATCCAGATCGAAACCTTTTCCTAAAATATTCTTTCCGAGGTACCTTCTGGCCGCAGCCTCTTCAATTGCTTTCTCCATCCGTAAAGCAACATTCTCGTATTCACCGCGGATATAGATATAAGCTTTATGAATTCCCACTGCATAGGAAGCAATGATGATCCCTTCAAGCAGGAGATGAGGGTCATGGTTCATGATATAGCGATCTTTGAAAGTACCAGGCTCTCCTTCGTCGGCATTGACACACAGATACTTGGGCTTGTCGATATTCTGTGGAACAAATCCCCATTTTACACCCGCAGGAAATCCTGCCCCTCCCCTGCCCCTGAGATTCGCGGCTTTAACTTCTTCCAGAACTTCTCCCGGTTTCATCTCCATGATGACTTTTCGGGTTGTTTTATACCCATCATGTTTTAGATAGACGTCGATCGTGTGTGAGTCTTTGAGACCAAAAAGCTTGGTTAAGATTTTTTCTTCCACTTTTCTACTTCAAGTTATCCAAGAGTTTATCAATTTTTTTCTTGTCCAGATGGCCGTGATAATCAAAATTAACCATCATAACTGGAGCTTCTTCGCATGCTCCCAGGCATTCTACTGTCGAAAGAGTGAATTTTTCATCGTTTGTTGTTTCACCCGGTTTGATTCCGAGTTTATTCTGCAGATACTCCAGCAGATTTCCCGCCTCTAAAAGAGTACAGGTCAAGTTTGAACAGATCTGAATGTGGTATTTCCCGACTTTTTTCTGATTGAACATGGAGTAAAACGTTACAACCTCATGAACCTCTATGGGTTTAATATCCAGAAGTTCGGCAACCAATTTTTCTTCTGCTGACGTGATCTGACCAAATTCCTTCTGAGTGATGTGGAGAACAGGCAGTATCGCTGCTCTTCTTTCAGGATATCCGGAAATCAGTTCATCGATTTTCTTTTTCCTAATGTCCGAATATTCTGGGTTCATCTGTCGAACTCTCCACCGATCATATTCGTTGAACCAAATGTCGGTATCACATCAGCAACATAGTGCCCCTTGATCATTTCTTCAAGTGCGGAAACAATATGGAAACACGGGGCTCTGAGATGCCATCTATAAGGCTTATCAGTCCCGTCGGAAACGATGTAATAGCCAAGCTCACCATTACCCCCTTCGACTGAAAAATATACCTCTCCTTTGGGAGGCCTGATGCCATGGCCTTTCATGAAAAATATAAAATGGTTGATGAGACCTTCTATCGAAGTATAGGTATCTTCTTTTGGCGGGACAATGTATTTTTTCCCTGTGGAAAGAATGTCTGCATATTTATCTTTTTCAGATCCCTCCAAGTTTGGAGAAAGCTTGATGCCGCCCTCAACTTTTTGTTTCCTGGACGCTTCGATCGCCTTGGCTGGTTTCATCCCCTTAGCCAAAAGAGGCGCTTTATTTTTCGGCATTTTTTCCATTGCCTGTTCGATTATACGCATACTCTGCTCCATCTCGATCATGCGCACCATGTACCGGTCATAATTATCTCCTCTCTCTCCCAGAGGCACATCAAAATCAAAATGATCATATGAAGAATAGGGGCTTGCTTTTCTTAAATCAAAATTGACTCCGGTTGAACGGAGACAGGGGCCTGTCCATCCGTAATTGATGGCCATTTCAGGACTGACAACCGCAATATCCCGGGTCCGGTTCAGCCATATCTTATTTTTGTCCATCAGTCCATGGACATCCTTCAGAACCTTTTTTGTCTCGATAATGGCTGTTTTGAGATGATCCTTCCAATCCGGATGGAGATCTGCTCTGACTCCGCCAATCCGGATAAAGGACGTTGTCATACGTGCACTGGTCGTATGCTCTATCACATCCCATATGAACTCACGGGCTTTAATCGTATACAGGAAGACGGTAAAAGCCCCGCATTCCATAGTCATGGCCGCCAAAGCAGTCAGATGATCAGATATGCGTGATAACTCACATAGAATAACCCGGATATACTGGGCACGCTGAGGCACATCAAGCTCCAGCATTTTTTCCATGGTCATCGCATATCCCAGATTATTGATCAACGGTGAAACATAATTCATCCGGTCCGTGTAAGGGAGCAGGCTGAAATAAGTCTTGTGTTCACAAGTTTTTTCCAAGCCCCGGTGGAGGTATCCGATTTCCAGTTCAGAATTCAGGATCTTCTCACCATCTAGTTCGAGCATGATCCTGATAGTTCCATGCATTGCAGGATGCGATGGTCCCATATTAATGAGCATGCTGTCTTTCCTGGCTTCTTTTTGTATTCTGAATTTCATTCTAACTTTCTCAACCGGATACGTGGCTGCTGCTTTCTCAAGGGATAATCCTTCCGGAGAGGATGTCCTTCGAACCCCTCATACATAAAGATACGTATCAGATAAGGATGGCCGTTGAAATGGATTCCGAACATGTCATAGACTTCACGCTCAAGCCAGTTGGCATTTTTCCATATCGATGTGAGTGAATCGATTTTAGGGCTTTTTTCAGGGAGACGGGTTTTCAACCTTATACGGTCATTCAGGGATAAAGACAAGAAATGATAAACCATTTCAAACCGCTGATCCTCTCCCTTATAGTCTACACAGGTCAGGTCCAACAGCATTGTGTATTCATATGGTTTATCATTCAGAAAATTTGCTATATCCAGAAGGGCGCTGCTTTCAAAAGTGATAATCTCGTCCCCGAATTGACTGGAAATATCCATGATTTGTTCCGGGAACTTTTTCCTGAGAGCTTCTATTATGTTCTTTTTTTCCATCGCCAGTCATGACCCTCTTTCTGCACTTTTTCCTGAAGTTTGATCAATGCATCAAAAAATGTTTCAGGCCTAGGTGGGCATCCGGGAATATAAACATCAACAGGAATGATACGATCGATTCCCTGGACAACCGCATAATTGTCGTAGATCCCGCCACTTACAGCACAGGCGCCAAATGCCACCACCCATTTTGGCTCTGTCATCTGATCATAAACGGTCTTCAATACAGGAGCTTCCTTGTGTGTTATCGTCCCACAAACTAGAAGCATATCTGCCTGTCTGGGGGTGAATCTCGTCCATCCCATACCAAAACGGTCGAAATCGTAGTGGGCACAGGCTGCCGACATGTATTCCATGCCGCAACAGGCCGTGATAAAAGGATAATGCCAGAGTGAATACTTCCGTCCCCACCCAAGGACTTCATTGAATTTTGTAGTTATCCATCCGCCATTCGTGGCTAACTTTTCTGTTTTGTTCAATTTTCCCACTTGAATGCGCCCTTTTTCCAAGCGTATATAAATCCTATCGCCAGTATAAATATATATGCAAACATAACAATGAAAGCTGTAAGTCCCATTTCTTTAAAAATCAGAGCCCAGGGAAAAAAGAAAACAACTTCGATGTCAAAGAGCAAAAACAGGAACGCTACAAGATAAAATTTGATGGGAATGGGATTTATTCCTTTTTGTAAAAAAGGGCTCCCGCACTCAAACTGTTTTTCTTTGCTGGGATTGGTACGGCTGGGTCCGAGAAACTTGTTCATAAATATAAGAACAATACCCAGCAAACCAAAAATTAAAAAGACAATAAATATTTCTATCATTTAGCTTTTTTTAAATTGCAATTTTATAAGAGATAAAAGGACAATGCAAACACTTTGACAATTTATTTTATTTTTTCCATAATTATTCTTTCCATCGAATATGAATTTTCATACTCAACAGAAAATATTATAAAAACAGGATGTTTTAAATGCATATATACCAATTATTTAAAAAAATCTTCAAAACGACACTCGTGGTTATTATGGCCGCAGCTCTTTTCGGCTCTATGCCTGGCTGCCGAAAGAAAGTTAGTGATGACAACTTTATTTTCATTACATTAGATACACAGCGGGCTGACTTTATAAGCGCATACAATGACGGTAAAGCGTCTACTCCAAACATCGATTCTCTGGCAAAAAAGGGCATTCTTTTTGAAAACTGCTACTCTTTGATACCTATTACACTTCCCTCTCATGCCAGCATGTTCTTTTCCAAACCTCCTTATGAAGTCAAAAACTATAACAACGGTCAGATCATAAGGCCCAAAAGAAACAGGCCGTCATTTGTCTCTTTTTTTCAGAAAAATGGATTCTACACAGCGGCTTTTGTCTCTTTGGGAGTTATTACTAAAAAATTCGGACTTGACGAAGGTTTTGATCTATACAATGATGATTTTCCAGATAAACGCTGGTACCTAACAGCAGAAGAAGTAAACAATAAAGTTCTTCCATGGCTTGAAGAAAGCCGGGACAAAAAGTTTTTCCTCTGGGTCCATTATTCTGACCCACATGATCCTTATTCTCCTCCTGACACTCCCAATGACTTTAAAATTTTTTTTAACGAAAAACTTCTCCTCGATGCCTGTTTGAGAAAATATGAATACCATGAGCTAAATTTCGAGCTTAAGTCAGGGAAAAATCGCCTTCGCCTCGAGATTAAAAATCAGTTTGTGGAAAACGAAAATTATTTCCGCGGAAAAATGGACCGGATGGAATTTTTCCCTGAAGCCAATTCAGAAAACTTGGATATAGATCTATCCAGAGGTTGGCTCATAAAACGCGACCGGAATGTTTTTTTCTTTAAAAATAACTCCATTATTGACATCACCAATCACAAAGACCCAATGGAAATGAGCTTTTCCTTCCGCGGGAGTCCAATTTTAACGCCCCAAGCAGTTCGCTCTCTTTATAAAGATGAAGTTGAATACATGGACGGTGAGATCGGAAAACTTCTGGAAAAACTGAGAGAATTAGACATAGATAAACGAACCAAGATTATGATCATTGGCGACCATGGAGAGGGATTGGGTGAATATAAGAATTTCATCGGCGATCCTCATTTCGGACATATCCATTATCTCAACGACGTCTATATGAAGATCCCTCTTATTATATTTGATCCTCACAAACCTAAAAATGCCCTTCGTGTCAAAGAGATCGCCACACCCATGGATGTGGCCCCAACCATCTTCAGGATGATGGGATTAAAAAGTTTTCAGGGCTTCAGGGGCAAAGATCTTCTTCATCCAGAAAAGCATAATGAAACTGCCATCTTTATGGAAACACATAAACCTGAAGCGGGCATGAACAAATTTGCCATTCTCCAATTCCCCTTGCATATGATCTTCACTCCTGAAAATCGCGCTTATCAACTTTTTAATCTGGAAACAGACCCTGAAGAAAAACACGATCTTTTTGGAAATAAAGACTTACCAGATGAGATAAAAACTCTCAAACAGCGCCTGAATGAATTTGCTAGGGATGTTCTCAAGAATAAAGAAGAGATCAAGATCGATAAGAAGACAGAAGAAATGCTGCGCTCTCTCGGCTATATTAAGTAAGATCGTTTGTCTCGTCATTCCCACGAAGCTTGTCCCCGACTCCGATCGGGGAGTGGGAATCCAGTTTATTGAGTTCTTTGAGTTCGTTGTATTCCTGGATTCCCGCCTGCGCGGGAATGACGTAAATTAAATGACATTAGACTAAGCTGCTTTGGGCTTTGGGTCTCTTTTGCATTGGCCTTTGGCCCTTGGCCTTCTTCGACTTCGACGACTTCAATAGACTTCTATGGACTTCGATAGACTCTTCTATCTTTGGCCTCTGCCTATTTATTCATCATGTGTATTGCCCGATTGTCTGCATTTAGGCATGCTTCCATGACAGCTTCTGACAATGTCGGATGAATGTGTATGCATGAAGACAGGCTGTCCACAGTCAATCCTTTTTCTACTGCTAAGGTCATCTCCGTGATCAGATCACCAGCATCCGGCGCCAGGATATGAGCACCAACAACTTTGCCTTTTTTGTCGGCAATGATCTTCACCATCCCGTCCGGCTTGCCAATAGTTAAGGCCCTTCCATTCGCCTGAAGCGAAAACTTGCCTATTCGAACATCCAATCCGCTATCCTCCGCCTCTTCCTGAGTCATCCCAACAGAAGCAAATTCAGGGTCGGTAAAAACAGCGGAGGGAAGAGCATGATAACGCATATCATGGTCTAAACCAGCTGCATTTTCCGCAGCAATTATCCCCTCATTGGAGGCCTTATGGGCCAGTAATCTTCCTCCGATCACATCCCCAATAGCATATACGCCGGGAAGACCGGTTTCAAGCCGGGCATTGACCTGGATAAAGCCATTTTGGTCGAATCTTATCCTGTCATCCACGTTTTGAAACACTTCGGAATTGGGCTTTCTACCAACAGCCGACAGGACCTTTTCCGATTTAAACTCAAATGGCTTATTATCTTTTAAAGACCGGCCTGTGAGCCGCACCGATCCTTTAACCCTATCGAGTTTTTCGACACTCATCATGGTATGGATCTTCATGCCCTGACGCTTGAGCAGCCTTTCCAGCCTTGTCACCATTTCCACATCACATCCCGGAAGAATTCCCGCCATCAATTCCAGTACGATCACATCTGTGCCCATTCGCTGGAAAATTACACCCATCTCCAGGCCTGTGGCCCCGGCTCCTATAATGACCATGGATTCCGGGATTTTTTTAAGTTCCAGGGCATCCCGGCTGGACAAGATATCCTTTCCATTTATTTTCAAGAATTGGAGTTCAGCCGGACGACTGCCTGTAGCCAAAATGATGTTTTCCGCCTCGAGTAAAAGTTTTTTGTCTTCCTGAATCACCTGGATTTTATGATCCGGCAAAAGTAAGGCTTTCCCCTGAATCACTTTTACACCATTGTTCTGAAGAAGAAATTCAGTTCCTTTGATTAAACGTGCAACGATCTTTTGTTTGCCAGCCAAAACTTGGTCCCAATCATATCCGATCTGATCTACAGGCCCGGTGAAATTTTTGTTGTCTTTAATATCCTTATATTTCTTAGTCTGATTTAGTAAATATTTTGTTGGAATGCACCCTCTGTTCATACAGACACCACCTAAGGTATCTTCCTCAACAACAACTGCTTGTTTCCCTAGCTGTGCACTTCTGATGGCAGCTACGTATCCTCCCGGGCCGCCACCAATGACTATTAGATCATATTTCATCTTGTATTCCTTCTTTGCCGAAGATTTTTTCAGTTTTGATGTATTATATCCCGTCCCGATCAATTGATGCAAAGGGTTCCTCGCTACTCTCGTTCATCCCGTTTATCTGGATTCCCGTGAACCCTGTCCCCGACTCCGATCGGGGAACGGGAATGACGTAAATTAAATGACTTTGGGCTAAGTTGCTTTTAACTTTTAGCCTTCTTACTTTCACCTTTCACCTTTTTTATAAATAATTCAGACTTGACAGCGAATCCCAAAATGGTGATAAATAATGAGAATTATTTAACCTGTATCATTCAAGGTAGGAGAGTTTCGCTGATTTTTCAATTAAAAAGAATATCCACACTATTTTGTACTGTTTTTTTTCTCATTATTTCTCTGTATTCCTCAAGCTTTGCATTTGACAGCGCTTTGCTATGGGGACGCGTGGTCAGTGACACTAATAACCCTATTCATGGCGCACATATTTTGCTGATAAAAGACAAACAGGACAACTATCAAACAGGTTTGAGCGATCAAGAAGGCATCTTTTTCCTTATTGGAGTTTCCCCGGGCCTCTATTCTCTTCACATCGAATGTGAAGGATACCACCCTCTCTACCAAGAGGAAATCTTCATTGAACCAGGACAATCGCTTTATGTGGATATCACTCTCATCCCCGGCACAAAAGACATTATGTCTTACTCAATGCTTCAACACCTGGATTATGCGAGTAACACACATCAAACCGTGCTAAATGAATCCAACATCTATCAGATGCCTTCCGCCCACAATATCTGGCACCTCGTGGAGAATCAGGATTTGTCCGCAACAACTAACCGCATTGACGTAGGCGGACTCTGGGGAAATATACCGGGGCTCTTCAGCTCTAGAGGTGGCGTGTCCTGGACTCAGACCGAATATTATCTGAATGGGATGGATGTGGGCGACCCCTATCAAACTGGAATTCCTTTATTTCATCCGGATTTCTTTTCCCTGAAATTTACTCAACTTACTAATGCGTCCCATCCGGTCCAGGTTCTCTCACCCGGAGGGGCTTTTAACCTCATCACCCGCAATGGAAATGATGATTACTCAGGCGGCCTGGAAGTTTATTTCATAGACTCCCATCTGCAGAGCAGCAATATTTCTCCTGCCCTGCAGCAAGAAGGGATATTGGAAAACCACTCTTTCAACTCAATGATCAATGGAAATCTTCACATCTCAGGACCTCTTGTCCAAAATAAACTCTATTATTTTTCTTCTATTTCTGCCAACGATACATCCAGAAACATCGCTGAGTTTGAAGAAGATGATAAATCATCCCTTATTTCAGGATTATTCAGCCTGGACTATCAAGCCGATTCAAGTTCATTTAAGCTTTTGTGGACCGGACAGATCCGATCCAATAACTCTTACGGCGCAGACCGTAACATCCCCTTTTCAACCACCTCTATCCGCAAAGACTATTTTAATGTCCTTCAGGCGATCTGGCAAACACGAGCCAATGAGAACCATGCCTTTAAGATCGGTCTGAGTTATGCTCACGGGAAACTGGACTTCGACCCTCAGGAAAACGACAGGATGCAGCACGGATACGAGATTTTCCGAAAGATCCCGTCAGGCTCAACCCCTTTTATCAACCATGAGTCCCGAGACCTGCTCACATTCCTCTTCCAGGGCGATTCCTTTATAAAAAACATCGGGAAAGCACAACATCGCCTGCAGTATGGAGTGCAAGCTAAATTGAGCTCGTCAACCTCGGATACGGACATATTTGAAAATCTTCATCTTCGTTTTTTCAATAATTATCCTCTGGAAATCGTCTTCTTCAATACTCCGGTCCTTCACCGGGAATCAGCATTCCACTTGAGTGGAATCTTTCAGGATACCATTACCCTTTGCAATTTATTTTCCGTACATTTCGGGGCTCAACTGGCTTACAGCAGAGGCTGGATACCCGGATCAACAATACAGGATGAGGGAGCAAAAATCACATGGCTCAATATCTCTCCCCGCTTCGGTATGACAATTCCCCTGTCCAGAGACAAGTCTTCAGCTCTCAAGATCTCTCTTTCAAGATATTATTATACCCTGCCTCTTTCCTATCTGACATATGGCCACCCTGATGCCCTGGGAGGATTGGTCTATAATTGGAACGATGCCAATCAGGACGGCCAATTCCAGCCAGGCGAAAAATCAACCTTCCTTCGAAGAGAAGGCGCTTTTTATTCGGATATCGACCCTGAACTCAAGAGGCCTTGTACGGATGAATTATCGATTTCATACTTGAAATCTTTTGGCCCGGGCTGGATATTCACTCTGAGCGGATTTATCCGCGAGACTCGAAACCTTCTAGAACCCCTAAACCCAGGTGTCCCTTTATCCTCTTATTCTCCGGAGAAGATATTCGATATTGGGGACGACAGGGTGTTCAATACACACGATGACCTGAATTTTGTTGTCTATAACCAGAACCCGGAAACCCTTGGGCAGGACTTTTTTCTTCTTACCAACGAAGTGGGAGAAAAAAGGCTCACAAAATACTACGGAGCAGATATGACAATTGTCAAAAAGTTTGGAAAAACATTTACATTCTTTCTGTCCTTGACTGCCACCGAAGCCGAAGGAACGACCAATCCGGGCAACACCGAATGGGAGAACGATGACGGTGTTATAGGAACTCTCTATGACAATCCCAACACCCTTATCAATGCCCGCGGCAGGGTGCGATTTGACCGTGCGTATACGGGCAGGATCGGTATAAACTATCTAATGCCTCTTGGATTCCGGCTTGCTTGTGTCATCAAGTATTACGACGGACAGCCGTTCGCCCGCAAGATCATTGTAACCGGCATGAATCAAGGACCTTTTTATATACAGGCTCATCCGCGCGGCGTATCCAGGTATGAATATAACAGAACCATTGAGGTCCGCCTGGAAAAAACCTTCCGTTTCGGAGAAAAAAAATTCCGCATTATTCTGGATGCTTTCAACATCCTGAACCGGGGCCTTGCAACAGAAGAAAATGAGTGGACAGGTCCAATATATCCATTGCGTTACGCAACAGAGATCCAGTCTCCTAGAGTATTTCGTTTAGGTTTAGCTTATGATTTTTAATAGGAGGACAAATGCTTTCTTTCACAGGTAAAATCGTTTTTGGGCTGGTGCTTCTATTAACCTTTACTGCCTTTGCAGTTCCTGTTTACTATCGCATTCGAATAGTGATAGCAGGACTTCCTAATAAAAGGTTCAACAATCCTTTCAGAAGAATATGGAATTCTCTGTCTAAAATCCTTCTGCAAAGATGTACCCTGAAAAACGAAAGGGCTTTCACCGGCCTGATGCATGTGTTTATTTTTTACAGCGCTTTGACATTTGATACTATGTCGGTCAACCATATATTAGAGGGGTTTTTCCCTCGTTTTCATCTGTTCGGACACGGGGGCTTCAGCCTGTTTTTTTCACTTGTTGTGGATGTGATGGCTATACTGGTGCTGACCGGAATAGCGTTTTTTGCAATCAGAAGATTCATTATCCGGCCAAAGGCCTATCAGACCACCCCCATGGATTCCTTTATTATCTATTTTCTAATTACGGTTGTCACATTAAGCTATCTGTACTTTGAGATATTCTCAATCGCCTTCAATCCCGGAACAGAACGTTTGTCTTTTCTGGGAGTCTTTTTTGGGAATATATTGAATGTGTCAGGAATGACCGCCTCTGCTGTTCATACTCATTTTTATGTGGCCTGGTGGCTGCACATCCTGATCGTTTTGGGATTTATCTCGTATGTTCCACACTCTAAATATTTTCACATGTTTGCAGGGTCATTTAATGTTTTAGTCAGGAATGAAAGGCCCCATGGTGAATTGTGCTCTCTTGACCTGGAGAACATCGAGGTTTTTGGAGCAGAAAAAGCGTTTGACTTCACCTGGAAAGATCTCCTGGACGAATTTGCCTGTATGGAATGCGGACGCTGCCAGGATGTATGTCCGGCCTTTTCAACTGAAAAGCCATTGTCTCCAAAGATGATCATCTTTAACCTCAAACACCATCTTCTGGAAAATAAAAAAGCGATAATTAAAAAAGACAGGGACAATCTGAATAACCTAATGGACGGCGTATTCACCGAGGATGAGATCTGGACCTGTACTACATGCGGCGCCTGTATGCATGTATGTCCTGTAGAGATCGAACATGTGTCGAAAATTGTAAGTATGCGTCAGAGTCAGGTGTTGATGGAAAGTAAATTCCCCAAAGAATTAAACGCGTTTTTCAGGAATATGGAAACAAACAGCAATCCATGGGGCATTGGTTTTGCCGACCGCGCCAACTGGGCTGAAGGACTGGATGTAAAAATGCTCACCGATGTACCGGACACGGAATATCTTCTATGGATCGGATGCGCCGGCGCCTTTGACGAACAAGGACAGAAGATCACAAAAGCCATGGTCTCAATTCTCAACAAAGCCGGTATCAAGTTCGGTATTCTTGGAACAGAAGAAAAGTGCTGCGGTGACTCTGCCAAAAGGCTTGGAAATGAATACCTTTTCCAAATACTTGCCGGAGACAATATCGAGACCTTTAAGAAATACAATGTTAAAAAGATAATCGTCACCTGCCCACACGGCTATAACACTTTTAAAAACGAATATCCAAAACTTTTAGACTTGCTTCCAAAGCTGTCGGATGAGGATAAAGTTTCCCTGCAAAATATTGAAGTTTTTCATCATGTCCAGTTTATACAGCACCTGCTTGAAACCGGCGCCTTAACACTTAAAGACAGGATTATCAAAGAATTGACCTATCATGATTCATGCTATTTGGGAAGACATAACAGTATCATCAAAGAACCCAGAGATATTTTATTAAAACTGACCGGCAAAAAAATCATAGAACTGGACAATAATAAGGAACACAGTTTCTGCTGCGGAGCTGGAGGAGGTTTGATGTGGACCGAAGAAAACCTTGGAACCCGTATCAATCACAAACGGACGGATGAAGTGATAAAAAGCGGCGCAGAAATAATCGCTACATCATGTCCCTTCTGCCAGACAATGCTTCAGGACGGATTAAAGGATAAAGAAAGAGAAACGATTAAGGTTGAGGATATAGCCCAAGTAGTTGACAAAGCAATTTAAACTCGTCTGGCCCGTTATCTCGTTTGTCTCGTTATCTCGTTACTCTCGTTTGTCTTGTTCGTCTGGATTCCCGTTTCCACGGGAATGACGTAAATTAAATGACTTTGGGCTAAGTTGCTTTGGGCCTTGGGCTCTCTCTTTTCTGCCTTTCACCTTTCACCTTTGGCTTTTTTCGACTTCGACAGACTTCGATAGACTTCGATGGACTTCTATCGACTCCTATAGACTTCTTTTCTTATGATCCTAGAATTGACTGAAATGCTGCGATAACTTTGTCCACATCCGTATCATCGACATCCTTATGGGTGACGAACCGGATACCTCCCCTGGTGGGTAAGGCCAGAATGCGCTGCACATTGAGTTTTTCGAGAAAATCTGGAATCCCGTATTGCGGATGATCAAGATCAAAAATAATAATATTAGTGTCGATTTCATCAGGATTCAATACAATTCCAGGAAATTTCGCTATTGCGGCAGCCAGCCGCTTTGCCCTCGCATTATCTTCCTTGATCCTCTCGGTCATATCCGTCAGAGCCACGATACCGGCAGCCGCAATAATACCCACCTGTCTCATTCCCCCACCCAATACTTTTCTGATCCTCCTCCCAAAATCAATAAAGTCCTTGGGACCGACCAACATTGAACCGATAGGCGCTGACAATCCCTTTGAAAGACAGAACATCAATGAGTCGGCCATCTCCGCAAACTCTTTTACAGGAATTCCTGCTGCATGACTGGCATTAAAGATGCGGGCCCCATCCATATGCAGTTTTAGATTGTGACGGTCAGCGATCTCCTTTATTGAACGGACGTTTTCGATCCCAACCACAGATCCGCTCCAGTTGTTGTGGGAATTTTCCAAACATATTAACGATGTCCTTGGAATATGGACATTGGGCTTTCTTATGTTTTCTTCGACAACATGAGGATCCATGGCGCCGCGATCTGATGGCAGAGGCCTGGGCTGCACCCTTGAAATGAACGTCATTTGAGTGGATTCCATATTATATATATGAGACCGTTCTTCAACAATAACCTCATCCAGTTCTTGAGTCCAGATCTTAACGGCTATAGCATTTCCCATAATTCCTGATGGAATAAACAGAGCTGCTTCTTTCCCCATTATCTCAGCCGAAAGCTTTTCCAGTTCTTGGGCCGTAGGGTCATCACCTAAAACATCATCCCCGACTACGGCTTTAGCCATGCATTCACGCATTTTTTTTGTAGGCCGCGTTACAGTATCGCTCCTGAAATCGGAATAATCAGTCATGAAATCCTCCAATTAATGAAAAACCGGGTTATTTTTCGTAACAAAAAGATATAATATTATATTCAACTATGTTCCCAAATATCAATAATAAACATTGATACACGGATCTGAATGAAACTCTTTGGCAGTTTACTTGGTTATAAATCTATGGTATAGATAAATCTATTTTCATTTATTCTTAATAATATGCCAATTCGAAAAATATCAAATATCGCACTATATGTTCTGATCTTTCTTAACCTGTTTTTTATCAGCGCTATAATTGCTTATCAGGTCACTCTCCATGGAGAAATGTCAACTGTCCCGGATCTGGAAGGAAAAACCTTTGAAGAAGGCCGCGCCGAACTTAAGACCAAAAAATTGATCATCGTCCACAACGGCGTTAGGCTTCATGACCGCTATAAAAAGGGCATGATTATATATCAAGACCCGGCCCCGGGTAAAAAAATAAAACTGCATCAGGAAGTAAAGGTGATCCTGAGCGCAGAAAAGGAAAAGGTCGTGGTTCCTCGATTGAGAGGAAGATCGTTTCAACTTATATCCTCTACTCTTAATGAAACAGGATTAAAAAAAGGCAGGGGTTCCTATGTCTATACACGCCGATATTCCGCTGGCCGGATCATTGCCCAGAGCCCTATCCCGGGAGAAAAAGTTCCAAAGGGAACACGGATAAGCTTTCTTGTCAGCGAAGGCGAAAAAGAGGAAAAACACGTGATGCCCGATCTCATAGGGAAACATGCCGACCGGGTCATCGCATACCTGAAAAAAAGGGGATTTCGTGTCAGCGATCTAAGAGAAAGTTTCTATCCTGGAATCGAATCAGGAATCATCATCAATCAATTGTTTCCTAAACCAGGCTATCCAGTTCAAAAGCGAACTCTGATCACATTGGAGGTGAGTAAATAATGGCACTTCTTGCTTCTTCGATCCTGGCTGCGGATTTCACAAATATAAAGGATGCTGTCCTAATTGCAGAGAACGCGGGCGCGGATATCATCCATGTGGACATTATGGATGGACATTTTGTCCCTAATCTGACATTCGGCCCAAAGCTGATCACAGCGATCAAAAAAACGACTTCCCTGCCTGTAGACGTTCATCTTATGGTCGATGATCCTCAAGCGATCGCTCCCCTTTTTATAGAGGCTGGCGCTGATTGGATATCCATTCATATCGAGGCATCTGTCCATCTTCACAAAGACATCTCTTTTATCAAAGAAAATGGACTCAAAGCCGGACTTGCCCTCAATCCTGCTACTCCGATCCTTCATATGCAGAATATCATCCAGGAACTGGATTATGTTCTAATTATGACTGTTAACCCTGGATGGGGTGGGCAGCAGTTCATCGAGGCAAGCCACACCAAGATCACTCGTCTTAAAAACTGGATCAAGGGACAAAATCTGGACATCCTTATCGAGATCGATGGGGGCGTCAGCCTTGAGAACATGGATCAACTTATGCTGGATGGTGTGGATGTATTTGTTGTCGGTTCATCCATCTATAGATCAAAAAACCCAAAAAACACCATCATCAAGATGAAAAAAATCCTTGCAGGGGACAAAATGCCATGACCTGTCTTGTCACCGGAGCTGCAGGTTTCATCGGCTCCCGTCTTGCCGGCCGTCTTTTAAAAGACAATTATAAAGTAACAGGCATTGACAGTTTTACCGATTATTATCCCAGGTGGATCAAAGAACAAAATCTTCGGTTTCTAATAGATCACAAGAATTTTTCATTTATTGAAAAGGATATCACTCAGATCGATCTAAATTCTCTTTTAAAAAATATAGAATTTATTTTTCATCTCTCAGCCCAGGCCGGCGTAAGAGAAAGCTGGGGAGAAAGTTTTTCTATCTATACTCACAATAATATTGAGGTCACACAAAAAATGCTCGAGGCGGCAAGAAATTTTCCTGTACAAAAATTCATCTATGCATCTTCGTCTTCTGTGTACGGTTCCTGTCCTGACCTTCCATGGTCAGAAACAAGCCATCTTTATCCTTATTCCCCCTATGGAGTATCAAAACTTGCTGCCGAACATCTCTGCTCGCTTTATAACAGGAATTACGGGGTCCCTACCATATCCCTCAGACTATTCACAGTGTACGGCCCCGGACAGCGGCCTGACATGGCATTTCACAGGTTTTTGAAAGCGATTGCTGAAAACAAGCCCATTCCTGTTTTTGGAGATGGTCAGCAGACGCGTGACTTCACCTATGTGGATGACATCATTCAAGCTAATATTTCTTCCATGATTAATGGAAAATCAGGAGAAATTTATAATATCGGAGGAGGAAACCGTATAAAACTGGCTGATCTATTTCCGATCTTTGAAAAAATCAGCCAAAAAAATGTGAATATCCAGTGGCTGGACCTTCAAAAGGGAGATGTGCTACATACTGCGGCCTCTATCCAAAAGGCCCGGAAAGACTTGTTCTATTCCCCGAAAACTAGCATTGAGGATGGTCTTTCTGAAGAATGGAAATGGCTGAAAACCATTTATTCTTTTTAACATTTAATAGTAAGGAAAACACCATGAAAAAACATACCTTCCTGATACTAGTCACTCTACTTGCCCTGGTGATGATGTCTGCTTGCAAGGACAAAAAAGTGGAGATAAGTCCAGATATCGCCTCTTCCGACGAACAGCTTTACAACATCGGCCAAGAACATGTCAAAAAAAATCCTGAAAAAGCACGATTGTATTTCAGACAGATCATTGATTCTTTCCCCAAAAGTTTTTATGCACAAAGGGCAAAACTGGCTATTGCCGATTCATATTTCAAAAAGGGAGATGAAGGCAATATGATCATCGCGGCAGCGGAATACAGAGAATTTATCTCTCTCTACCCATACTCCCCATCAGCATCCTATGCACAATATCAAATAGCTCTTTCCTTTTTTAAGAAAAAATTGAAACCGGGAAGGGATCAGTCAAAAACACACCAGGCTTTAACAGAACTAAAAAAGGTTATCACCAATTATCCACTGAGTGAGGAAGCTAAAGACACAAGGGCAAAAATCAAAGAATGCGAGGAATATCTTGCCAAGCATGTCCTCAGCATCGCCAAACATTATTACAAAACCAAGGCATATAAAGCGGCGATCAGCCGCTTAAACGATATTCTTAATAATTATATCGAATATTCTGAGATGGACAAGGTCTATTTCTATATCGGTGATTCCAATTTTAGAGCAGGACTCTATGAAGAAAGTATTCCTTTTTTCACCAAACTCATCACAGATTACCCTAAAAGCAAACTCGCAAAAAAAGCTCAAAAACGAATGGAAGAAATCAGCCGGAAAAACTTAGAAAAAAAGTAAATTACCGCACAGCCTATTTTGGTTGTGCAGGAGGAAGTTATGTTTAAGATTAAAACATTTTTTGTCGGACTGCTTATCCTGATGTTTTCGTCTGGACTAATTTTTTCACAATACCCTGAACAAAGCCTGCTGTCTAATATCAAGATCAAACCAGGAATCGGGCTCGATTATTTTTCAAGAACGGTCAGGGCAAAAGATGAAGACACCACCAACAGAATAAAATGCTTTTTTCTAACCCTGAATACGGAATTTGAGATCAATGATGGATTTTCCATTACGGCAATCCTTGGCTATTCGATTTCCAACTTCAACTCAATGACATTTCGTAATATTCCTGTCTCACTTGAACTGGATGTCGGATCGATCGGAGGTTTACTTGGAGGGCTCAATCTAAATATGAATATCTTGAGGCTGAGGAATTTTGAAATGGATATCTCCGGCCGGATTTATTATTCAAAAAGCACAAAACAGACCTGGGATATCCCAGGATTGAGTGTGGAGGGAACAGCAGAGGGAAAACCTTCCTTACTGACCGTTCAGGCCGGCCCTGTTTTCACTTATACAGGTTTTGCCTATTTCCTTCCCTATGTGAATTTCAGCTACAACAAGCTATGGGGCAAATTCAAAATGGACGAAACCATACAGGACCTGACCGGTTCGGAAGAAAAAAAACTAACCGGCAGGAGCGATCTGAGCCTGAGTGTCGGATTCATTTATGAGATCTCCCGGAATCTGACGGTTAAAGCGGAAGGGATTCTGATGCCTCACTCCGATTTTAAAAATTCAGATTTTGGGTCAATGTTCAGACTCATCTATGTATTTAATTAAGGTATGGAGGATATGATGAAGAGAAAAAAACTCATTTTTATTCCTGTTCTCATATATATCCTTTTTATTACAGTTAATTTCAGCTTTGATCAAAAGGACAGTAAAAAATTACACAGGAACCTTAAAACCGGACATAAAATCCCGTCACTCAACAAAAACCGCCTTCATCGACCACCCAGGTCTCAATATGCAGCGGATCAAGTCCTGATCAAGTTTAAATCCAGGACTACGCATCACCAGATATCATCTGCACTGTCTTTTTACAGGGTAAAGCCGCTCCGGCAAATCCCGGAAATCGATGTTTTTCAGGTCCAGATCCCATCTGACCTCACAGTAGAGGAAATGCTGGCCCTGCTTAAGCGCAATCCTGACGTGGAATATGCTGAGCCCAATTATAAAACTCATATCCTCGCCACACCTAATGATACCCTTTTTCAATACCAATATGCCCTTCACAATACAGGTCAGATCATCGGGAGTGTTCCCGGGAGCCCTCAAGGAAAAAACCTGGCCGACATCAATGCTCCAGAAGCATGGGAAGAATCCAAGGGTAATCAAGACATCATTATTGCAGTTATCGACTCCGGGGTGGATTTTGATCACACGGATCTCAGCGAAAAAATGATTTCGCGCGGCCGCGATTTTGTCAATGATGATATGGATGCCACAGACGACTACTACCACGGAACTTTTATTTCCGGTATTATTGCCGCAGACACAAACAATAAAGAAGGAATAGCAGGAGTCTCCTGGAACTGTAAAATTCTCCCGATCAAAGCGATCGATAATGATGGCACAGGGCTTTACACCTGGATGATCGAAGCCATTACCTGGGCAGCCGACCAGGGAGTGGACATCATCAATATGAGTATTGGAGGTGATGCGCCATCAGATGCTTTGAAAGACGCATTGGAAGATGCCTATCAAAAAGGAGTGCTTATCGCTGCTGCCGCTGGAAATGACACAGAGCCTGTTTTATATCCCGCTGCTTATGACGACTATGTTCTGGCAGTTGCCGCAACAGACTACAATGATAACAGGACAACATGGTCAAACTTCGGCCCTCAAATCGATGTTGCTGCACCTGGCGAACGCATCTTGAGCTGTGTTCCGACATGGTATTTCGGGCAGGGTTCTATTCCCTACGGCTATGGCTCCGGAACCTCCGCATCCGTATCTCATGTTTCCGGACTTGCCGCGTTGATCAAATCCATCAAACCCTGGCTGTCACCAAAAGACATCATGAACATCATCCGGTACACAGCAGATGACATCAACCGGAATGAACACCCTGGATTGGATGAATACGTCGGTTACGGCCGGATTAATATGGAAAAAGCTCTAGTCCCTGTCAAGATCAAGTGAACAGCCTGCTGAGCTAAATACTTTCTCTATTTCGTTATAATCTGTATAATTATATAGATAGAAATCATTATGCTGAAATCTCTTTGTATTCATAACCTGGCGACAATTGAAAACATCGAACTCGCATTGAAACCAGGATTTACTATTTTTACCGGAGAAACAGGAGCAGGAAAATCCATTCTTATAGACGGTATCAGACTGATCCTGGGGGAAAAAGGGTCCAAAGACATGATCCGTACAGGCGAAAAACAGATTTCCGTTGAAGGGGTATTCCTTTCCAGACAGGCCGCACTTTCTTCTAATAAAGAAGATTCTGAAATATTCGCACAGAGAATTCTCTCAGATCAAGGATCTGGCCGCGGGTATTTTAACGGAACCCTTGTTCCTGTTAAGGTTCTCAAAGAACAGGGAAATGATCTGGTGGATATTTACGGCCAGAATGATCATGTTTTTCTGCGCAAGACCGAAAATCAGCTCGACTATCTCGACCTTTATGCTGAAACGATGTTGATAAGGCAAGAAATCGGGCTGATAGCCCAGGAATTACGCAGGATTCTTCGGGAAAAACGCGACCTTGAGAACAGGGAGAAAGAAAGAGTACAACGATTGGATTTTCTACAATTCCAGATCACCGAGATCGAAGAGGCGGGATTGTTATCCGGTGAGGATGAGGAGATCCTTCAGGAACGGAATATCCTTAAGAATGCGGAAAAAATCAATAATCTAATTTCAGAGTCTCTGAACCTTTCCTATGACCGGGAAAATTCTATCCTGCCTCAGCTTTCGCGGCTCCAAGAAATCATCCTAGAGCTGGAGGAATATCATACATTCTTCAAGGATACTCAGAAAAATTTGGACCAGTTATCCATCACAGTACGCGAACTATCCGATTTTCTTGTGACCTTTAAAGAAAAACAAAGCTCTTCTCCTGAAAAACTTGAATCCATCGAAGAACGGTTGAGCCAGATCGAAAAACTCAAACGAAAATATGGGGCGAATATCAACGAGGTACTCATTCACCTTGAAAAATGTAAAAGCGAACAAGAAGATCTCAGCCACAGCCAGGAAAAATTGGAGGAACTGGAAATTTCCATTCGCGAAAAAACCCTGGATTATTACAAAATAGCTGAAAAACTGCGGGCTGAAAGGATAAAAAACGCCCGCAAACTTGAACAGGACATCGAACGAGAGATCAGCTACCTGGGTATGACTAAGGCCAAAGTAAAGATCGATATCATTCTCAGGAAGGCCCAGAACGATACCATCTCAAACATCAAGGATACAGGGACCGAAGATGTCGAGTTTCTTATCAGCCCGAATCCCGGAGAAGATCTGAAACCACTTCGAAAAATCGCCTCAGGAGGGGAACTTTCCCGGATAATGCTGGCATTAAAATCCATTGGGAAAGAAAAAGGTTGTTACAAAACTTTGATCTTTGATGAGATAGATTCCGGAATAGGAGGAAAGATCGCGGATTTTGTCGCCCTTAAACTGAAAAATCTGGCTAAAGAAAACCAGGTGATCTGTATCACCCATCTACCCCAGATCGCATCCTTTGCAGAACATCACTATCGAATTGATAAAACCATAAAAAACGAACGAACCTATACGACTATAAAAAAATTGACTTTAGATGAACGGGTCGAAGAAATCGCCCGCTTGATCTCAGGAAGCCGTATCACAACAACATCCCGCCAAAATGCCAGAGAGATGTTGGAGCAGAACGCTGTTTCTCTTCACAGAGAATAAGCTCCAGATTATCCTCTTAATATACGGGAAAAAGATTTCGTGTTATAAAATTTGGTTCACTCGTTAAGTTAACGCCCAACCGTTTTAATCCTGCCTCGTCGCCAGGTGTAGGCATATGAGTCATGTGTACCTCGCATTCTCTTAGCTCTTTCAGGCTACTGATCGCCTGTTTAGCTGCAGTATTGGAGGTAGCGCTTATACTAAGAGCGATCAGAGTTTCTTCCAAATCCAGGCTTACTGTTTTAGACTGCAGAATATTCTTTTTTAGGCCGCCTATTGATTCTATGACATCTTTTGGTAATAGACGGATTTCATCAGGGATTTTTGCATTTTTTTTTATCGCTTTTATTATAAGGCTCGAGGCTGAATGCATCAGCGGGGAATTGCTTCCTGTGACAATTGTGCCATTTTTAAGTTCAATAGCTGCACCGCAAAATATGCCTTTGTTTCCTTTTTCTCTTTGACTTGCATCCATAGCAGCATTTCTTGCCGGTTTGACGACGCGACGATCTTCGGGCTTAACTTCTAGGTCTTTCATGAGTGTTTCAATTTTCTCGACCACTTTTTTTTCTATAAAGCCCATCACATATTCGCAGTTATAGCGAAAAAATCTTCGAATGACTTCTTGTTTTGCAGCTTCTCGCACAATGTTGTCATCCATAATTCCTTCTCTGGCGTTATTGACTCCCATATTGGTCGGTGATTGATAAATAAACTTTGAGCCAATTAATTTTTCCATGATTCGCTTTAGTACAGGAAATACTTCTACATCCCGATTATAATTAACTGCTGATTTACCGTAGGCTTCCATATGAAATGGATCGATGAGATTATAATCTCCAATATCTGCCGTAGCAGCTTCGTAAGCAATATTGACCGGGTGTTTTAAATCTATATTCCAAATAGGAAACGTCTCGAATTTTGCATAACCTGACTTAATTCCACGTTTACAATCATGATACATCTGAGAAAGACATGTTGCCAGTTTACCACTTCCAGGCCCTGGACCTGTCACTATTGTGAGAGGTTTTTTGACAGGAATATACTCATTTTTTCCATATCCTTCGTCACTTACAACAACGTCAATATCAGAAGGGTATCCTTTTGTAAATTTGTGAAACACAACTCTGATCCCCCGGTGTTCTAGCTTGTTTTTAAATATTGTCGCAGAAGTTTGGCCATTGAATCGAGTAATGATCACACATGAAATTTGAAGCCCCCATTCCCGCAAATCATCAATTAGCTTCATTGCATCCGCATCGTAAGTGATTCCAAAATCCGCTCTGATTTTTTTGCGTTCAATATCTCCTGCATAGATACAAAGTAAAATTTCAGCTTCATCCTTTAAATTTTGCAGAAGCCGCATCTTGATATTTGGATCGTAACCTGGCAGCACTCTTGAGGCATGAAAATCAAAGAGTAGCTTCCCTCCAAATTCAAGATACAATTTGTTATTAAAAAGTTTAACTCTTTCTATGATTGATGCAGTCTGTTTTTCCAGATATTTTTCATTGTTAAAGCCTTGATTGAAACTCAACATTTGTGAATGATCCTTTCTAACTGAGTTTGATCCTATCAATTTTGATCTTACTGAGATCATCTGTGCCAACCCCTTTTTGTGCTGCAAGCTTGATATGGTCGACCGGCCGCCCTGTTTGAGACAGAGGGGGAAGACTTTCATCCTTTCTCTTGGCGTCTATCACCTGGAATCCAACCGCATCCAGGGCAACCGGATCTGTACCAAGCCATAGAGTTTTTGGCGCATATAAAACATTCGGACTGCTTGGAACCGGCCCTTTGTCAAAACATGCTTCAAGACCGTCTATTATGTGAAGAACGACCTTTTCTTTTATTTGTGGCATTGCACAGAATTCCGAAATAAAAGGCCCGATGTGTTCCTTTCCGTGAAATCTGTAATTATTATTACAAACTCCGTAAGCCAGATTCTTAAGGCAGAGCGTGACACCAGACAACATGTGATCCTTGAGGATCGCCATGTTGATGATCTTGTCACAATCCTGAGTAAATATTTTCGAAAAAGGAGAGATCGTTCCATTGTTGTCTCTTTTTCCGGGATCGTCGAAGCTTGATTCATAAAATACATTCATGTCACTTCTCTTTACTCTTTTTTCACGGGAATTTGTGCCATAGCATTGTATCCCAATACCTGTATTGTTAAATGTAAAATTAGAATTCTTCATATGTCCTTCAAACCGGTCCCAAATAATGATATTTTTTTCCTTGACACCTATATCTAAAAGCTCTTCAGCTACGGCCTTAATCAACTCATGATGTGTATAAAGCATTGGACGGCCAAGAGTATTTATCTTTAGCCCAACCCTATCTTCCGGTTTTATGAACTGCTTCCAGGGATTTTTTGAATCTGTTAAAGTTTCTATTCCAATACGAATCATTTCTTTAACTGCCTGTGCATCTACTATTCGCTTGTTTTTCACAGCTCCGGAATGCATGACTTCCACAACCCTTGATTTTGCCGGTTCAGCGTCAATATTTATACTGGAATTAAGCGCGATCCCAGCACCTACTACTGCCGAAGAACTTTTTTTGATAAATTCACGCCGGTTCATTTTTACTTTCATCATATTTCTCCAAAATTATTAATAATACATTTTGACAATATATTATAACCACTCTTATAAAAAAAGGATAAAATGTAAAAACTTTTGCTCAGAAATTTCGACAGAACGTGATGGACTGACAATTGCAAATTTGTTTTGGAACGAGTATATTCAATTGAAAATAGAGTACATCATCTTAATTAAGTATGGATGTACAGGCGGATATTGAATAAAAACAAAAGAAAAGAACACACCGGATTAAAATACTATATCCACACGTTTGGCTGCCAGATGAATGAAAATGATTCCGAGCTGGTTGCAGGATGCCTTCAGAGCCTAAACGCACAACCGGCGCTGTCATTAGAAGAAAGCAATCTTATCATTATCAACACATGTGCCGTACGGCAAAAAACAGAGGAAAAGCTCTACTCCCTGCTGGGTCGCCTTGGACATATTAAAAAAAAAAAATAATGCTAAGATCGGGGTGATCGGATGTATGGCCCAACTCTACCGGGCCGAACTCCTTAAATCAAAACCTATCATTGATTTTGTTGTTGGTCCGGACAACTACAGGCAGATTCCTCAGATCCTAGCCCAGGATAAAAAAGAAAAGATAGTATCCACAACCTGGAGCAGTGACTGGAACAAGCCTTCTGAGTCGCATGTGATCCATAAAAGCAGGCACAGCGCTTTTGTCACCATAATGGAAGGCTGTAACAATTTCTGTTCCTATTGTATTGTTCCTTTTACCAGGGGGCGAGAAAAATTCCGCCCAAAAACCCTCATCCTGGATGAGATCAAAGCTCTTTCAGATCTAAATTACAAAGAGATCATTTTATTGGGCCAAAATGTCAATTCCTACAAAGATCCTGACAACCATTTTGGATTTGTAGAGCTTTTATATGAGATCAACCGTATAAGCGGTTTCGAATGGCTTCGATTCATCACTTCTCATCCAAGAAATTTCACAGAAGAGACCGCTTTTGCTATGAAGGAAAATAAAAAGATCTGTCACTCTCTCCATCTTCCAGTACAGACTGGATCTACAGCCACATTGATACGCATGAAACGGAGGTATACAAGGGAAGAATATATGGAAAAGGTAATGATCCTCCGCAATTTGATGCCTGATATAAGTTTAAGTACAGATATCATTGTTGGATATCCTGGGGAAACTGATGAAGAATATCAAGAAACTCTGAATCTTCTTAAAGAAGTTCACTACACAAATATTTTTTCCTTCCGCTACTCTCCCCGGCCACGGACATCCTCTGCCCTGGAAGAAGATTCTGTCGCACTGGATGTTAAAAAGAAAAGGCTTATCGATCTCCAGGCACTCCAAAAAGATATTCAGTTAGAGATCAACAGATCTTTTATCGGAAAAACCGTTAAAACTTTGTGCCTGGGACATAGCAAAAAAGACAGTACAGGGTATACCGGCCGCAATGAGGGCTACCAGGTTGTAAACTTTGTTTCTGATAAAAATGTTATTGGACAATTCGTCATTGTTAAGATTACGGGGTGTGGATCATACAGTCTCCACGGACACAGTTTGACCTGAACAATTTACAAGCCGATCTTATCCCATCTGCTGTGATGCCGTCCGTTCGCAGTATATAAATACGGCTTCACGAACAACCTCTTGCAGATGCATCAATCTCGACTCGTAAATAGTCCAGGCACTCAATTCAACGGGACACAATAAAAACACTATGACAATCCATTATTAAATTGTTAGAAAGAAAAACACTAGAATCCTCGAATCCTTGAATCCTATTTTTATTATCGACATTTTTCACCCTTCGGGCAAGCCGATCTGCTTTGTTGCGGCGCATTCGCAGTAGGAAAAAATCGTTTGTCTTGCTTGGCTGGATTCCCGCTTTCGCAGGAACGACGTCTGGATTCCCGCCTGCGCGGGAATGACAGAAATTAAATGACTTTGGGCTAAGCTGCTTTGGGCTTTGGGCCTCTTTTGCATTGGCCTTTGGCCTTTCGCCTCTTTTCTTTTCACTCGAATCCTTGACCCCTGTCTTCATGCAACGCCTGCCTGTGCGTGACCGCACGCAGACAGGCATAGGCAGGCCTTGAACCCTTGGCCTTCTTCGACTTCAATAGACTTCTACGACTTCAATGGACTCCTATGGACTTCTATAGACTG
The DNA here is from genome assembly GCA_030669585.1 of Acidobacteriota bacterium. Taxonomy (GTDB): domain Bacteria; phylum Acidobacteriota; class Aminicenantia; order Aminicenantales; family Aminicenantaceae; genus DAOVDI01. Next base: position 19,985 of record DAOVDI010000008.1, on the reverse strand, counting down.
TTTTTCCTTGGCCTCTCCGTCATTCCCGTGGAAACGGGAATCCAGGCCGTTGCAATAACGAATCTTTTTATGATATAAATAACGGAAATTTAATACGAGGGTCGCCCATGGATTTAGTAAATTTAACTCAATATTCCTTTATTATCGGTCTTCTAGGACTGGCATTTGCCTTGGGTTTGTACTTTCTCGTAAAAAAATACCCCAGGGGAAATACAACCATGATCGAGATCTCCGATGCTATTCATTCCGGAGCAATGGTATTTCTACGTCGAGAATATACCTTCATCATCATATTTGTCGCTGTAGTTTTTTTGATCCTATGGAATTTTTTCTCCATATTCACCAGCCTTGCATTTCTTGCCGGCGCAGGATGTTCAATGCTGGCCGGTTTTATCGGCCTAAAAGGTTCGACCCGTGCTGCAGTCCGGACCACACAGGGCGCCATCTCTCATGGAGCAGCCAAGGCATTGACAATCGCATTCCAGGGAGGCGCTGTAATGGGAATCTCAGTTGCCGCTCTTGGAGTAGCCGGCATCGGTCTTATTTATCTTTTCACAAAAGATCCAAAGATCATCAACGGTTTTGCAATGGGAGCAAGTTCAGTCGCATTATTTGCCAGAGTAGGAGGAGGCATCTTTACTAAAAGCGCGGATGTCGGCGCCGACCTTGTGGGAAAGATCGAAGCCGGAATTCCGGAAGACGATCCCAGAAATCCCGGAGTTATCGCTGATAATGTCGGAGATAACGTCGGAGATACAGCTGGAATGGGAGCAGATCTTTTTGAATCCTATGTAGGATCGGTCATTGCGTCCATCGCTATCGGGGCCACGCTGACACCGGCTATCAATTACATTACTCTCCCTCTGGTATTGATCACATGGGGACTAGCCAGCTCGATACTTGGGGTTTTCTCCATAAAAATGCTGAATAAATTCAGCCCACAGTCCGCACTGAGAAACTCTTATTATTTCAGTGGCATTCTTTTTCTCGCTGGAGCGTTTATTGCCATCAAACTCGTTGTTGCCGACATCAGTGTATTTTGGACCGTATTAAGTGGGATGGTTGCAGGTGTTCTTATCGGGCTTGAAAGCGAATATTTCACATCAGGCCCTCCTATCAAGACTTTGGCTAAAACCGCCCAGACAGGAAGCGCACCCATGATTATAACCGGAATGGCCATCGGTTTTCAGAGCACTATTTTGCCTCTATTGACCATTGTTGCAGCCATTTTTGTCTCCTTTAAATTTGCAGGGCTTTACGGCATTGCTCTGGCCGCTGTAGGAATGCTTTCTACTATTGGCATTGTAATGACCACGGATTCCTATGGCCCTATTGCTGATAATGCTGGTGGCATCGCCGAGATGTCCAAAGCAGGGGGAAAAATCCGGAAGATCACAGATAAACTTGATGCAACTGGGAACACGACCGCGGCTATCGGAAAAGGGTTCGCCATCGGATCCGCAGCATTGACGGCATTGGCTCTGTTCTCTGCCTACCAAAAAACCACCGGCATCCAGATAATCAGTCTGACCAATGTAAATACTGTGATCGGACTTTTTCTCGGAGCACTGATGCCTTTCCTGATCGCGGCTATGACTATGAAAGCGGTAGGACGCGCCGCGGATAAAATGATCAATGAGATAAGAAGACAGTTCAGGGAGATTGCCGGCCTTCTGGAAGGCCGGGCAAAGCCCGATTCTGACCGTTGTATCGACATTGTGACGCGGAGCGCTCTCCGGGAAATGATCTTTCCCGGAATATCCGCCGTCATAGCACCACTTCTGGTTGGCTTTTTTATGGGCGCAGAATCCCTCGGTGGCTTTCTCGCAGGAGCTACAGCATCCGGCGTCCTTTTAGCCATATTCATGGCCAATACAGGAGCGGCTTGGGATAATGCCAAGAAATATATTGAAGAAGGGCATTTTGGGGGAAAAGGGACAGAAGTGCATGCCGCCGCAGTGATCGCTGACACTGTTGGAGATCCTTTGAAAGACACCTCTGGCCCATCCATGAATATCCTTATCAAGCTTATGGCAGTAGTCAGTCTTGTATTTGCCCCACTGATCATGTGATGTTTATTAGCCTGGACTATTCATAAAATTCGACGGCCTACAAGTACAATTCCAATGATTGCAGCTTTGAAGATTGATTTTTATAAAGACTCTGATTCAAGCATTTCCACTTGTCAAACATCCAATCTAAGCCCTCGTATTTTCCCCTCCGGGCAAGCCGATCTGCTTTGTTACAGCACATTCGCATTATATGAATACAGCTTCATACGCTGTGCCTCGCATATCAACTTGTGAATAATCCAGGTTAGAACAAAAATGTTAATTTGATATTCCTGACTCTTTCAGTTATAATCTGCGCCTCTCGAGTTACCTTTTGTAAGAAATAATGAGGTCTTTTCATTATGAAAATAAACGTGTGGAACACCATCCAGCAATTGAGCAAAGAAAGAGGAGTGGACACGTCTATTGTAGTCAATGCCATCAAGGAATCGCTCAAGGTAGCTTCCACACAATACTTTACACATAATGAAGATGTTCGTATTCATTTTATTCCTGAAAAAGGCGAACTTCGAATATATGCCTTCAAAATAATCACAAAAAGCCCAAAGAACCCTGCCACGGAAATATCCCTTAATGATGCAAAACTTATTGATACTTCAGTAAAAGTTGGCGAAACTATAGAAATCGATCTTCCCTCCTTAACCCTCGGCCGTATCGCCGCTCAGGCTGCCAAACAGGTTATCCTGAAAAAAGTTAAAACAGCAGAGCAGGAAAAAATCTACAAGATATTCAATGCCCGCATCGGAGAGCTTGTTACCGGCGTTTTAAGACGGTTTGAACCGAATAACAATATCATTCTGGATGTAAGCAAGACCGAAGTTCTTCTTCCCTATCGTGAAAAGTTAATAAACGATGAATACATACGGGGTGACCGGGTCCGAGCCATCATCAACCATGTATCAAGGGAGGAAAAAGACTATCAAGTCTTTGTTTCACGAACATCACCAAAGTTTTTAAAAAAACTTCTGGAAATAGAGATCCCTGAGATCGCAAACGGCAATATCGAGATCATGGATATATGCCGCCAGCCTGGAGAAAGAACAAAAGTTGCTGTCGCCAGCAAAGAGAAAGACATTGATCCTATTGGTGCCTGTATCGGTGTTAGAGGAAACAGGATCCTGGCGATCAGCAAAGAATTGAATGGCGAAAAAATCGATATTATCGTTTTTTCTAAAGACCCCAAAGAATATGCCAAATCCGCGCTCAGCCCAGCCAAGCCCACCCTTATCTCCATCCTGGACACTGAAAAAAAAATCCTGCAGGCTACTGTAACTAAAGACCAACTGTCTCTTGCCATAGGAAAAAAAGGAATTAATGTCAGGCTGGCATCTCGTCTTGTCGGCTGGAGAATCGATATCAAATCAGATTAAAATAGATTCGTATTGGGAGAATAGAGTAATCATGACAAGTGAAGGGAAAAAAAGTACTTCAAAATCAGACAAGAAAAAAACTCTTAAGGTTGCCGAAGGCGTCAGCCTGAAAATATTTGCCGAACAGATCGAAGTCCGGACAAAGGACTTGATAGAGGTCCTCAACTCAAAAGGTTTCTCAGTTAATTCAACCGATCCCATGACTGATACCATCAAACAGACCATTGAAGATATTCTCGATGTTGATATTCAGATCATCACAATTGAAGAAGATCTGAAACATCATGCCGCAAGTGATAAGAAAAGCCTTATCATCCGGCCTCCTATTGTAACCATCATGGGGCATGTTGATCACGGTAAAACAACCCTTCTGGATGCGATCCGTGAATCCAACATTGTATCCAGAGAATCCGGAGGGATCACACAGCACATCGGAGCTTATCGGGTCGAATATAAAGATAAATTCATCACATTCATCGACACTCCAGGCCACGAAGCTTTTACCAAATTGCGTGCACGAGGCGCTACTCTTACGGACATTGTTATACTTGTCGTGGCTGCTGATGACGGAATCATGCCTCAGACAAAAGAAGCCATTAACCATGCCAAAGCCGCTGGTGTCCCGATCATTATTGCCATTAATAAAATCGATAAAGCCGGTGCTGACCCGGATAAGGTAAAACAACAACTGTCCAAGGAAGGACTTCTGATCGAAGAATGGGGCGGGGATGTAGTAAGCGTAGATATTTCCGCAAAAGAAAAAATAAATCTCGAAGATCTGTTAGAGATGATCTTACTTGTGGCTGAAATACAGGAACTCAAAGCCAATCCTAAAATAAAGGCCCAGGGCGTAGTATTAGAAACACACCTGGATGCAAAAAAAGGGCCCGTTGCCACGGTTATAATACAACAAGGAACACTACATCAAAGCGAGGCGTTCATATCAGGCATAACATTCGGAAAAGCCCGGGCTTTATTTGATGAGATCGGAAAAACCATCAAAATGGCTGGTCCTTCCATTCCTGTGGAAGTGCTTGGATTCAACACCATTCCTTCTTCTGGCGACCTTTTCCAGGTTGTTGAAAATCTTGAGACGGCAAAGAAGATCTCCCAGTTCCGCTTCAATCAATTAAAAGAAGAGGACCAGCAGGAGTCAGAATCCATGACTCTCGATCAACTCTTTAAGCAGATCGAAAAGGGAGATGTTAAAGATCTTACTATCATTGTCAAAGCCGATGTCCAGGGTTCTGTTGAGGTATTACAAGACACCCTTCCTAACCTCAGTACAGATAAAGTCAAAGTGAAGCTCATCCACTCTGCAACAGGAATGATCAACGAATCCGACGTGCTGCTTTCCTCTGCCTCCAGAGCGATCATCATCGGATATAATACAAAAGCAACGGGAAAGATCATGGATCTCGCTAAAAAGGAAAATGTTGAGATCCGTACTTATACTGTGATCTACCAACTGATCGAAGATATTAAAAACGCCATTTCCGGGCTTTTGGAACCGGTTATCAAAGAAACTTATCTTGGCAGAGCTGATGTCCGCCGCGTCTTTCGCCTTTCACGTATTGGCATTATTGCCGGATGTCTTGTTACGGATGGAATTATTCGAAGAAATTCAGAGATCAAAGTCCTCAGAAACGGAGAAGTTATTCACAAGGGAAAGATCTTTTCTTTGAAACATCTTAAAGAAAATGTCACTGAGATCAAAAAAGATTATGAATGCGGTATAGGCCTGGATAAATTCAAAGATATACAGGAAGGAGACACTATCGAGGCTTACCTGATTGAAAAAATCCCTCAGGTATAACCGTTTAAAAAATTGATGATTATCGGTTGTCTTATACTTGAAATTCATATTCCTTTTTCACATTCTCTCAAGGAAAAGAGGAAACGATTGATCAGCTGCCGGGACAGGCTCCATAAGAAGTACAATATTGCATTTGCGGAACTGGATTATCAGGATAAATGGCAGAGAACAAAGCTTGGAATTGTCACTCTTAACAGCGAAAAAAAAATCGTTGAAAGTCTTCTCCAAAAGGTCATCCGCGATGTTGAAGAAAATGTGGATGGAGAGATCCTTCAATCCCACATTTATTTCATATGAGCAATCTCCCAGATAACAAGTTAAACAGGATAAACGAGAATGAGTTCTTCCCTTAGACAAAAAAAGGTTGCAAGCCTGGTCAGGCAAGAATTGAGCCATATCCTGCTTGATTTTTTTCAGGGGGAAGATGCGGGACCTGTCTCGATCACACAAGTTAACATGACCAATGACCTAAAAACCGCACATGTCTTTCTCAGCTTTTTTAAAAACCAGAAGCGAGATCATCTGTTGAAAGAACTGGATCGAAGAAAGGGATATCTCAGAAAATTGATTGCCACCAAAATAGATTTAAAGTATAATCCTTTGCTAATTTTTTCAATTGATCCACTGTTATCCATTGATGAGAAATTGGATAACATCTTCGCCAATATAAACAGCGAGAAAAACGAGTTAAACAGGACTTATGAGAATGATGAATAAAGCCTTGACCGAAATCGCGGATAAGATCATCCAATGCCAGCGTATAGCTATAACTTCCCACCTCAGACCTGACGGGGATTCCATCTGCACCAGCCTTGCCCTCTATCATATGGGAAAAAGCCTTGGAAAACATGTTGAGATCATCAATAAAGATAACACTCCTTCCCCATTCAATCTCTTTCCAGATAGCGGTTGTATTACGATCGGCAGCATTCCTCCTGATAAGTTCGACCTGGTCATCCTCCTTGAGTGTGCCAATATTTCACGTTCTGGCCAAAAACATCTGGGCAATTATTTTAAGATCAATATCGATCATCATCATACCAATGATTTTTATGCTGACATCAATTGGGTCGAACCCGAGGCCCCTGCTGTAGCCTGCATGGCCTATGACCTTGGTAAAGCGCTGAATATCATTTTTACACCCGGGATATCCAATCATCTATACTGCGCTATCGTATCCGACACAGGATCCTTTCAATTCTCCAACACCAATACCAGGGCTTTTGAAGTAAGTTATCACCTGACAGAAAAAGGGGCAGATCCCCTCATGATCTCAGAGTTTATGTTTCACAACAACTCACCGGAAAAAATCAAGCTTCTCGGCCGTGTACTCTCCCGGCTTAAAACGTTTTACGAGGGAAAGATTGCTGTTATAACCATGTTTAAAGACGATCTGATCGACCTGAAGCTCAGGAAAGAGATCGATTCCGAATATATAACAACTCTTGCCCGTTCCATAAAAGATACCCAAATAGTCCTTTTCTTCAAAGAGATGAAAAAAAACACCTTCCGCGTGAGTATTCGTTCAAGGGGCAATGCCAATTCTGCACAGGTGGCCGAGCATTTTGGAGGGGGTGGTCATCTTCATGCTGCAGGATTTACTGTTACCGGGAACTATGATAATCTTATAAAGGATGTTCCTGAAAAAGTGGCTTCCCTGTTGAAAAAGAAACTTAATAATGGATAATTATGGATGGAATAATCCTTGTCAATAAGCCACGTAACTGCACGTCCCATGATATAGTTTTAAAAATTCGCACAATGATTCGGATGTCCAAGGTTGGACATTTTGGAACACTGGACCCAATGGCCACAGGGCTCCTGATAATCTCAGTGGGAAAAGCAACACGCCTGTTTCCCTTTTATTCCAAAACAGATAAAGTCTATACCGGGGTCATTAAGCTGGGATTTTCAACCAATACATATGACGCAGAAGGGGGAAAAACTTCCAAGGAAACGCATGTATTCCCTGGAGAAAAAAATGTTCTGAAGGCAATAAAAAGTTTAGAAGGAGAAATCTTTCAAACTCCTCCCTCTTACTCTGCAAAAAAATATCATGGTAAACCCTTCTATGCCCTGACAAGAGCACAAAAAAAATTTCCTCTTAAACCGATCAAAAAAAATATTCACCATTTCAGACTGACCCGCTTTTCTTTGCCCGGCATTCATTTTGATATCAAATGTTCTTCAGGAACATACATCCGTTCTCTGGCTCATGATCTGGGTCAAATGCTTGGATGCGGCGCACATCTCTCTGAACTCTCAAGAACGGCATCAGGGGCTTTTACAATCGCAGATAGTATGTCTCTTGAATCCATTAATACATTTGTGGAAAATAAAGATTTTGAGGCTTTCTTACTTCCCCTGGAAATACTTCTACCTGAATTCCCCAAGATCACTCTGAACGAAACCGGTTCTGCTCTGGCACGAAACGGAAACGTTTTTTCCCCGGATAATATAATAAATATCATACATAACAAGATGTTTGAAATTAACAAGCAAAACATAGACATATTCCGTATTTTCAGCGGCCAGGATCGAATTATTGCCTTGGCTAAAAAATTGCGCACAAATGATGGCTATCATCCTTTTCTGGTCTTAAATACGCAGGATCAGACAAAGAAAGATTGATCTGCATGAAAAACAGAGAACATTTCGCATCCAGATGGGGTATAATTTTCGCCGGTCTTGGAATGGCTGTCGGAACAGGTAATATCTGGCGCTTTCCCCGTATTGTTGCCCAGCAGGGAGGAGGAGCTTTTATCGTCGCCTGGATCGTTTTTTTATTTTTATGGTCGATTCCTCTCTTGATAATCGAGATCTCCATAGGAAAAAAAACCCGGCTCGGAGTTATTGGGTCTGTCAGCCGGATAATGGGAAAAAAGTTTGCCTGGATGGGGTCATTTATTGCATTTGTGACAACAGCCATTATGTTTTACTATTCAGTTGTAACAGGATGGTGTCTTAAATATTTCTTCGCAACGATTTTCCAAAACCTCATCAAAAGGGATTCAGCATCATTCTGGAATTCATTCGCTCTTTCAAGATCATTGGAGCCTGTTTTATTTCATTTTCTTGCTCTGGGAATCGGAACAGCGATCATCTATTCAGGCGTAGTCAAGGGAATTGAGAGGGTTAACAAAATACTTATCCCTTCTTTGTTTTTTCTCCTGCTCGTCGCCGCCATCAGAGCTGTCATCCTCCCCTCGGCATCGGACGGGCTAAATTTTTTATTCACAGTTAACCTTTCAAGTCTCGGGAATTTTGAAGTCTGGCTCCAGGCTTTAACTCAATCCGCTTGGTCCACAGGTGCAGGATGGGGACTAATACTGACCTATGCGGTCTATACTCATAAAAGGGAAAATCCTATCCTCACATCCACAACTATCGGGTTCGGCAACTCACTGGCTTCTCTCCTGGCGGCTTGCGCAATCATCCCGACGGTTTTTTCCTACTTCTCCATTCAGAACCTGTCTCAGCAGGATGTTTTCGCGGAAATGGTAAAGAACAATGAAGGCCTGACTTTTATCTGGATTCCAAAACTGTTTGCTCAAATACCAGCGGGTTCTTTATTTATGGCTCTTTTTTTTCTGGCCCTTTCTTTCGCTGCTTTTTCATCACTAATCTCTATGATCGAACTGGTAACACGTATTTTTATTGATGCCGGTCTCACAAGAAAAAAATCAGTCATCTTGGTGGGAACAGCAGGATTTCTTCTTGGATTCCCGTCTGCTATAAGTATGGGTTTCTTTAAAAATCAGGATTGGGTCTGGTCCTTGGGTTTACTGGTAAGCGGCCTTTTTTTTATGATTATTGTAATTAGATATGGCCCTACACGTTTCCGGAATGAAATCATTTCCACTCCAGACAGAAAAATACGAGTTGGAAAATGGTTTAATATCGTAGTGATGGTTCTTCTTCCTCTCCAGTTTCTGGCTATGATAGCCTGGTGGTTTCATGACAGCTATACAAGCTCTTCAGGAGAATGGTTTTCCATATTTAACTCTTCCTCGGTTGGAACAGTTCTTTTCCAGTGGAGTATGGCTATCCTGATATTTATTCTGTTTAATAAAACCATAACAAAAAATATAAGGCAATAAATCAATGACGATTGAAGCAGTCTTTTTCATGATCATTATTTTTAGCGTATGTCTTGGTGGATTTATCATATCGCTTTATATATCCTCTAAACACCAATAACCTGGATTATTCATAAAAATTTGCGATACGTTGAAAAAAAGGGTTCAAGGATTCAAGCGCTTTGAGCTAATTGAATTTGTTGACTTAAGATAACCCAAAGAACACAACGAACCCAATAAACTCAACAAACTCTTCTTGACTTCAACGACTTCAATAGACTCCGATAGACTCCTATGGATTTCTAAGGACTTCTATAGACTGTTTTTCCTTGGCCTCGGGCCTCGCCTCGACTCGTAAATAGTCCAGGCACTTACTTCAACAAGACACAATAAAAACACTCGAATCCTTGAATCCTATAATACTATTTTTATTATCGGCATTCTTTGAATTTAAATTAGATAATATCTTGAATTTTCAAACACAGTATTGTATTTTAATTGCGTTATGCGATTAAGTAAAATTCAGATCGAACACATGGCGTTTACTATAGTCCGCCATATGCTGAAAGATGAAAAAATCATCGCAGACGATAGAAAAAAACTCATCGAAGAGATAAACCATATTATCATGGAGGAGTTTATTAAAGAGGATCAGCTTGATCAGGAAGTCAGAGAGATATTAAGCGATTATATGGAAAAAATCCGGGAAAAAAATATCGAATACCAGACAATGTTCCGAATGATCAAAACGAAACTCGCTAAAGAAAAGAACATAATCCTATGAGTATAAGACTGTCACGAGAAAAAATAAACTACCTGTCACGATGCATTCTGGATGCGATTTTTAACAATGATCAGGTAGAATTTCTGGACGAACCTAATGAGATCCGGCTCTTGATCGTCAAAAGTATCGAAGAAGAATTAAACCTTTACGAACGCCTGGATAAAAAAGCCATCGAGAAGATCGAATCGCAGAAGAAATCCATAAAAGAGGGAAGCAGAGAGTGGGAAATTCTGTATCGCAAATACTATAATGATGAAATTTCTAAATTAGGCAAACTCTACGATTGACCTTTCACTTTAGATCCAACAATCTTTTTTTTATTTACTTAATATACCCTTTTTTGATCATGTAATTTCTGAGCGCATCTTTCCAATAAGAGAATTCCGTAATTCCGATCTTTTTTGCCTTCATATTTTCAAGTACAGAATAAGCTGGACGACGAGCCTTTGAGCCGTATTCACTGCTGTTAATAGATACCATATCAGGCTGTATTTTCATCATCTCAAAAATGGATTTAGCGCATTCGTACCATGAACACTGGCCCTCGTTCGTGAGGTGATAAAGCCCGAATCTTTCGGTCTTAATGAGTTCTTTTATACGCTCTGCCAGTTCATATGTGGATGTAGGAGTCATCAACTGGTCATTGACTATTTTCAGCGGGGATCTGTTTTTCTCCATGGAAATGACCATATCCACAAAATTATGCCCTTTATCCCAGCAACCTGTGGTTCCATATAGACTGCTTGTCCTTACAATATAATACCGATCGAGAAAGCTTCGAATGAAATACTCCCCTGTCAATTTTGACATTCCGTATACATTCAAAGGATTTGGACAGTCAGCTTCAACATAGGGTGTTTTTTTCTTTCCATCAAAGACATAATCCGTACTGAAATGGACTAGAGCACACCTTATTTTATCGCAACTTATTGCCAGGTTTCTGACGGCCAGAGCATTCAGAGCAAATACCTTGGCCGGATCCTCTTCTCCTTCATCCACTCTATTGTAAGCGGCTGTATTAATAACAATATCAGGCGCAAGACCTGCCAGAATCCCATATGCTTTTTCTTTCTGAATAATATCAAATTCCGGAAAATAAAGAGGATGGATGTCATAATTCCTGAGGGAAATAAGCAAATCTGTTCCCAACTGACCATCAGCACCGATAATAGCTATCCGCATGATATGATTGATTTTTCCTTCTGAAAAAAAGGCCAGGGAAAAACCCTGGCCTTTTTATTTTAACTCAGATTCAGATTCGAATTAAAACAACATTCTGAAACCAAGACCGAGCTTTAACAAATCCTTTGATGGACGGTTACTTCCCAGAGGAATTCGTCCTTCGGCAAAGATGGATCCGGTTGTTTTGTAACTGCCGAAAATGTCGACCCCAATCTGACCTATCAAGTCTATTCCAGACTCTCTTGAATCCTGATCTTTGCTCGTATAACCGGCACCAGCGCCGATAAAGATGCGATCCGCATGGAAGTTCAACAGACCGTTGACAGTGAAGTAGGTTTTGAACGAATGGGTATTGGCAAAAGGAAACGCCGGGCCGGCTGTAATGGCCAAACTGAAAGTATTTGGAACTATTTTATAAAACATACCCGCTCTCACGAATCCATATAGTGTGAATGTTCCTTTGGAGAACATGGGGCCAGCCTCTACCAGGAAGAAAAATCTCTTTTCAGTAACCTCGACCTCAAGGGGAGTACAAGGATCGGACATTGCGCCAAAATCATCAGTGACGACCGCTGATATGGTATAAATGCCAGCTTTATTAAAGATCTTCTCCCATGTAAAAGGCTCTGTTGTATCGGAAAATGTATCAACAATACTTCCCGCAACATCAGTTATCTCAAAGTCAACTTTAGCGATCTTCCCATCCGGGTCTGTAGAGTTGTTGGCATCAATAGTGATCGGCTTTCCTACATAATCTAAACACGGGAGACATGATGTCCAGATCTTGCACAAAGGAGGACAATTGATATATGTCTTCGCATCACATGCATTGACCGAGGGCTTATCTTCGATATTAAAAGCAGTGGCCTTAAATGTATATTCTCCACATTTATCAAATTTTGTCTGCCATATAGGTGAATCCGGTGTCAAAGATTTGGAGTCTACCTTGACTTCATCTGCATTAAAGACCTCAACCTGCATTGATTTGGCATGCTGACTTCCGCTCATGTCTACGGTAATAGGATCATTGATATTAGCTTTAACCGGAGTCACTTTTATATCGCAAATAGCATCAGGAATAACTTCTTCAATATTCATCAGAGAAATATTCCCGCAGGGCCTCGGCATAATAATCTCGTAGTTTTTGTAATCTTTATTAAGGATGAAAGAAAATACCGGTAATGGCGCTTTTCCAGCCCATTCCAGGTCTTCCACCAGTTTCACTCTGCCTGCCGAACGGAAAAGCATCCACATAAAATGCGTTCCAACAGGAAGATCTTTTTCAACAAAATTGGCTTTTTTGATCTGCTCCATAAAGGGAATAAACAGATCACTGTAACCGGCTTTATCAAAACCATATTTGATGTCGCCTGCATATTTATCAACCAGTACCTTCATCACATCTGAGGATGGAACCTGTCCTTTGATCCGAACAAGGGTGTAATGTCCTAATTCCTTAATTTTTTTCGTTTCAGCATAAGAACTGATCGCAAATATAATCAGCACACCGATAACGACAAATATAACTCTTTTATTTTTCATAATCTTCTCCTTTCCTTCTTGGAATTCATAATATAGACTTATCACATAAACTAATTATTAATACTAAATTTTTTATTGTCAAGAAAAAAAACTATTCTCATGATTCATTCATCTGCAAAGAAAATTTTTCACAACTGCATATTTCAGGCGTGAATCCTTTTTTTGAATTGATTATTGATTTTTTTTGTTTTTATAGGGCTTGTTCTGGTATAATTTATTAGAGGAGATACATAGTGCATAATGTAAACTTGGAAACAATTCTTCATGTAACAACTCCCAATGAACCCGGAATCCTTGGACGGGTATTGAGCACACTTGCAAATGCCGGGATCAATCTAAAAGGTTTACATGCTTATTCCGATAAAGATAAAGGCATTTTTATACTTCTGACCTCAGACAACAAAAAAGCTGAAAAGGCAATGAAAACTCTTGGATATCAAGTCCATTCTGAAGAGGTTGTAACAGTCTTGATACATGACAGGGTCGGATCTGGAGCTGAGATCGGAGCCCTCCTGGGAAATGCTGTTATTGATGTGGATTACTGTTTAAGTACTTCTCCAGGTCTAGGAAAAGTTCTATTCGTCATCAAAACCACCAATAATAAAATCGCTCTGGAAACACTAAGCTAACCTTATTTTCCTGAAATGGAAAAAGAGAAGAAATGAGAGTTGCTGTTGTTACTTCGGATGTTCCCTTTGTAACTGGAGGACATCTGACCATCGCCCAATGTTTGAAACTAGCCCTCCAGGAATCCGGCCACGAGGCGGATATCGTTCTTACGCCCCAAAACCGATTCGGACATCAGCTTAGAGCCTATCTGGCCAACAGGTTTTATGATCTCACTGAAGACGGGTTCGGACGTAAGATCCAGCAAGTTATATCTCTCAGGTTCCCAAGCTTTGCTGTCCGCCACCCAGCGCATGTTTCCTGGCTCAACCACAGACTTAGAGAATATTATGACCTATGGGATATGTTGTATTCCCAATTGAGCTGGAAAGGGAAAATCAAAGAAACTTTCAGACGGAGCATGATCCATAAACTTGATGCTCATCTTCTCAAACATAATGTGAACAAAGTTTTTGCACAATCTCAAACCATCCAGGAAAGGCTTTTACGCTGGGGAAAAATCCCCAGCAAAGTGCTTTATCCGCCACCACCTCAACGAGCATACTATACAGAAGGATATGAGGATTTTATTTTTGCTGTCTCACGGCTTCAGAAATTAAAAAGGCTTAACCTTTTGGTCGAAGCCTTCAAATATGTTAAAAACAAAATACTTAAAGCTTATATCATCGGAGAAGGCCCGGAGGAACAGGCGCTAAAAAATATGATCTTTGATAATAACTTAGAAAAAAGAGTTATTCTCCTTGGACGAACAGATGAAAAAACAGTGTTAAACCATTTTGCCCGCTGCCGAGCTGTTTTTTTTGCCCCCCTCAGAGAGGATTACGGCTTTGTCACCGGGGAAGCCTTTACCAGCCGCAAGGCAGTTATCACAACAAAAGACAGCGGCGGACCGTCAGAACTTGTTCAAGACGGTATTTCGGGATTCATTGTCTCTTCAGACCCACATAAAATCGCTGAAAAATTTGATTCACTGGCAGAAGATCGCTCTAAAGCAGAAAAAATGGGCAAACACGGTTTCGAATTCATGTCCAAAATCACCTGGGAAGATACCGTCCACCGCCTTCTCCTCAAACAGTCATAACAAATCTTTCGACTCCTCCTTTTTTATTTGGAAAAACAGAAACCTCTGTGTTAGACTGCAAAGGAAAATTTGCAGGGAGAGGACAAACCATGAATGACTCACGCCCTTATATTCCCGACGACACACCTTTACGAGACATCAGCATTCGTTCAGTAGTCATGGGTGCCATTTTCGGCATTATCTTCGGTTCGGCCAATGCTTATCTGGGACTGCGTGTTGGTCTAACCATATCCACAGCCATTCCTCTGGCCGTTATTTCAGTCGCTGCATTTAAAGTCTTAACCCCTATTATCGGAAAAAGCTCCTTACTTGAAGCTAATATCGCTCAGACAACCGGTTCTGCCAGTTCCTCTCTCGCATCCGGCATTATCTTCACCATCCCCGCCCTTTTCATGTGGGGTTTTAATCCCAGTCTGATCAAGATCGGAATGCTTGCTATGCTGGGAGGCATTATCGGAGTTCTTTTTATGATCCCTCTCCGCAAGCCGCTTATTGTCGAAAAACATAAAGAACTTCCCTATCCGGAAGGCACTGCTGCTGCATCCGTACTCATGGCGGCTGAAGAAGGAGGCGGAAAAGCTATAAATGTCATTCTCGGACTTGTCATCGGATTTGTTTACAAGATCATGCTCGCATTTCTGCATCTCTGGCCAGAAAAGATCAAACTTAAAATCCCTGCGCTTAAGAAGGCGGAACTCGGAATGGAACCCACACCCGCACTGCTTGGCGTTGGGTTCATCCTTGGCCCACGTATCGCTGCTATCATGGTTGCTGGCGGGCTGCTCTCCTGGTTGGGGATAATCCCTCTTATTGCCTATGTGGGTGAACATCTTCAGAGCCCTCTGCTTCCTGCTTCGGACTTGAGTATTGCCGAAATGACAGCTAAAGAAATATGGCAAAATTATATCCGTTTTTTCGGCGCCGGTGCCGTCGCGTTCGCTGGGATTATCACGATCATTAAATCCATTCCCACCATGTATCGATCTCTGAAAATGGGAATAAAAGACCTCAGCCTCAAAAAAAATGGAACCCATGTAAAAACAAAAAGAACCCAAAGGGATCTTCCTTTTACTGTAATAGGAGCCGGAGTTCTTGTTGTGGCAAGCGCGATCATTTTTTCCCCAAAACTCATCGGCTTTGATACTTCCTTGTATATTCGTGCCGTCGCAGCACTATGCATAGTGTTTTTTGGGTTTATTTTCGCCACGGTATCTTCCAGGATCGTGGGCATGGTAGGAGTTTCATCAAACCCCACATCAGGCATGACGATCGTCACACTGCTTGGCACAAGCCTTCTTTTCTTGGCTATGGGATGGACAGACATCACAGGAATGGCAGCGGCATTAACAATAGGAACAATTGTCTGTGTCGCAGCATCCATTGCCGGAGATATATCTCAGGATCTGAAAGCCGGATATATCATCGGGGCCACTCCAAAAAGGCAGCAGGTGTCTGAACTCATTGGAGTCATTACCGCCGCATTTGCAGTGGCCGGAGCAGTCTGGCTTTTGGGAAAAGCGTTCGGGTTCGGAACAGAAGCGCTGGCCGCTCCACAAGCTACCCTGATGAAAACCGTTATCGAAGGAGTACTCGGGGGAGATCTTCCATGGGGCTTAGTTCTCGCCGGAGGAGCTTTTGCCATTGTTATTGAACTACTGAGAATCCCTTCCCTGCCCTTTGCCGTAGGCATGTATCTTCCCCTTTCAACAATGACGCCGATCTATGTTGGAGGGCTTGTCAGGATGTTTATCGACAGCCGAAACAAGGGTGATGAAGAAAAAAAGAAAAAAAAGAGTGAAAAAGGGGTCCTTCTCGGCTCCGGATTTATTGCAGGTGAAGGTATCGGGGGTGTTCTTATCGCTCTGTATGCTTTTGTCTTGAGCAAAAAACCCGAAGGTATAGGCCTTCACTGGCCGGGAAATCTGGGAGATTATATCTCTCTTGCCGCGTTCCTGCTCCTTGTCGGATATCTTCTTTTTAAGTCTAAAGATTAACCTTCATATCTAGATCAACACAGAATAAATGGAGGATCAATGAGTATACTGATCATTGCCGCAATATTAATCGCCTGGCTTATTGCCGGTTACGCAATTTATGGCCGTTTCATTGCAAAAAAAGTCATTGGGATCGATAACAGCCGCATCACACCCGCCCATAAGCTTCAAGACGGCATTGATTACTCTCCGGCTAAAAAGCTCATGCTGTTCGGACATCATTTCTCATCCATAGCCGGAGCTGGGCCTATCCTAGGCCCTTTGTTAGGAGTGTTATATTTCGGCTGGCTGGGAGCATTGTTGTGGATCGCTCTGGGCAGTGTTTTTATTGGCGCTGTCCACGACTTCACCTCCCTGATGACATCGGTTCAAAACAAAGGACATTCCCTGGCCGATGTTTCGGAAAAAACCCTGGGGCAAAGGACAAAAGTCATTTTTTCGATATTTTTGTGGCTCGCTCTTTCCCTTGTCATCGCTGTTTTTGCTGTTGTTGCCTCTAAAACTCTTGTCAATCAACCTGAGATTGTGATACCAACCTTTGGATTGATCATCATGGCAATGCTTTTCGGTTGGCTTATCTACCGAAGAGGAATGAATATTATGATCGGAACAGGAGCTGTTTTGATCCTTCTTTTTCTCCTGATCTATCTGGGCAAAGCTTGCCCCATAGAACTTCCTTCCTATGTTCTTGGAATTCCCGCACAAACAGTCTGGTTTTTCACTTTGATCATCTACAGCTTTTTTGCATCCTCTCTTCCAGTCTGGTTTTTATTGCAGCCCAGGGATTATATCAGCACCTGGATCCTTTTTTTTGGCCTTTTAATAGGCTATATCGGCCTGATCCTGACCCATCCACCTATTCATGCGCCTGCATTTGTTTCCTTTTCCAGTAGAGGAGGACCGCTCTGGCCCATGCTGTTTGTAATTATCGCTTGCGGCGCTATATCCGGATTCCACTCCATTGTAGCCGGAGGAACGACCGCTAAACAACTTCCCAATGAAAGCAGCGGAAGACTGATCGGATACGGAGCTATGGTTCTTGAGGCAGCTCTTGCCGGACTTGTGATCTTTATTGCTGCAGGTGTGCTCATCTGGGATCCCTCCAAAACAGCAAATCCTCTTGGATATCATTATCTGATCTTGAAGCTGGATGACCCGATCAAAGCCTTTGCTAACGGGTATGGAGAAATTGCATCCTCTCTCCCAGTCATCACTCCGGTTTTGGGGGCTTTTTTTGGAATGGTGATGTTGAATGCTTTTGTGTTAACAACGCTGGATACAAGCACCAGATTGGGGCGATTGATCACATCCGAGCTTCTAGGGAAAAAAATCTTACTTTTTAAAAACCGCTGGATTGCATCTTTTTTCATCCTGGTCTTTGCTTCCGCTCTAGGCGCAACAGGGGGTTACAAAGCCATATGGCCGGTTTTCGGTGCAGCTAATCAACTGGTAGCGGCACTTGCATTGATCGTTGTAACCTCTTATCTTGTTGGGATAAAAAAACCAATAAAATATACTCTCTATCCTGCGTACTTTATGCTGTTGACAACCCTCGCAGCCCTTTTCTATCAGGGTTATCATTTTATCAAATCATCGAAATTCGTTCTTGGGGGTATCTGCACTCTATTGATTTTCCTGGCCCTGATCATTGTTTATGATGCCAGAACGATCCTTTTCAATCTCAATAAAAAAGAATAATACTTCACGAACCCAATAAATTCTTATATCTTTTCTTTTCACTCGAATCCTTGAATCCTCTTTTTCTATCTTTTCACTCTTTCACTGTTCACCTTTTCGTGCTGGAAATTGAAACGAGATGAACGAGACAAGCGGAATAACGGTATTATACGGCGGTTATTTTAAACGTGACCCCTTTAGGATCAGGACAATAAAGATATTCTGTTTCAGCTACCCAATCATCATTGGAAAGCTCGTCCTCTCTTTGTTTTGTTACTAAAAAAGGAAACAGGCTGTTTAAGGCATATACACAGAGTTTTTTCCCATCCGGAATTTCAATGGTCCCCTGCCCCCGAATGTAAAAAACATCTCCGACCTTGTGCTTTGCTCCGCAGCGCTCCCTGATCTCAGTGACCTCAACTTTTAAATCCATCATGGATCCTCCTTTCATCTCTTTCAATATAAATGCCTCGTGGAAAAAAATCAACTTTCACATTGACAAGTGAAAAGGGTTTGTCATAGAATATTTTCTTGATTCCGACAATTTTAAGGAGGCCAGTATGAGCTTAACCGCAGAACCCAATGTCGTTCCTTTATGTGATGTCCTGTTAGTTCTGCTCATCATTTTTATGGTTATCACCCCCATGGTTCAGAAAGGCATTGATGTCAAACTCCCAGAAACGACTTCAGAGGAAGGCGGAGTTCCCCAAGGTCTTATAGTTTTGACAATGCAAAAAGACTTCACTGTAAAGATCAATCAGGATCCTCCTATTGCCTTAAACGCATTACAGTCAAGATTGTCTGGTTTATATTCTGCAAGGTCGGATAAAACCATCTTTATCCGTGCCTATGCCAAGGTTTCTTATGCTAAAGTAATTGAAATGATTGATATTGCGAAATCTGCTGGAATAGAAATCCTCGGCATTATTCCCGAATACATCACAGAAGAATAAATTATTTAATAGGGCCTATTACTTCTCTCGATATAACTAAATTCTGAACCTCGTTCGTCCCTTCATAGATCTGAAGAAGCTTGGCATCACGTACAAGCTTTTCCATAGGATAATCCTTCATGTAACCGTATCCTCCGAACAACTGCAGGGCATCCACAGAAACCTGCATTGCGGCATCCGAGCCAAAACATTTTGCCATGGCCGATTCCTTTCCACAGGGTTTCCCTTCATCCAGAAGCCAGGCAGCATGCCAGACCAGATGTCTGGCTGCATTCACCTTGGTCGCCATCTTGGCGATCTCAAAAGCTGTATTTTGAAAGAGAGCTATTGGCTTTCCGAACTGTACTCTTGTTTTGGTATAATCGATCACATGTTCAAGAGCTGCCCGCGCCACACCGACTCCTGCAGCTCCTACAGAGGCACGCGTCTGGTCCAGAGTTTTCATTGCAATAACAAACCCCATCCCCTCTTTTGCAATAAGGTTCTCTGCTGGAACTCTGACATCTTCGAAAAAAACCTCTGCAGTATTTGAAGCTCTATGACCCATCTTATCTTCTTCCTTCCCTATAGAGATACCTCGGGTATCCCTGGGAACTATAAAGGCGCTCATCCCACGGGCGCCCTTCTCAGAGTTGGTCAATGCGAATACCACATATAGATCAGCTATGCCGCCGTTGGTAATAAAACACTTGGAACCTGAAACGACGTATTTACCGTCTTGGATATGCGCTTGTGTACGTGTTCCACCTGCATCAGATCCTGCACCTGGCTCTGTCAAACCAAATGCTCCCATACTCTCACCTGAACA
>DAOVDI010000148.1 GCA_030669585.1 Acidobacteriota bacterium | reverse complement strand
TTCTGGAAAAGACCGCCAACAGAATCGCAACACTGGAACGGCTGTTCAACCTGAAGGCCGGGCTGACCCCTGAACAAGATGATCTGCCTGAACGCTTTTGTAATGAACCCATCCAGGTTGCCGGAGAAGACAAAGTGATCTTAAAAGATGACATGGAAGGGATGAAACAGGATTATTACTCTATACGACAGTGGGATCCAGACGGCAGACCATCCAAGGAACTCCTTAACTCATTAAAAATATTGGATCCTATCAAAAAAAGCTGGAAGGATTATAAAAATTAAAGGATTCAAGGGGTTAAGGGTTCGAGGGTTCAAGGAGAGGCCAAAGAAAAACAGTTTATAGAAGTCTTTAGAGGTTTATTGAAGTCGGGAGGCTCTATCCATAAAAGGAATTGCAATCCTATAGCCAAATCATGTATAAATGGTAATCTAAAATTCTGTTTGCGGAGAGAAATATGGCGCTGAGTAAAAACGATCTTGCCGGAAAAGCAATGAATGTCGACGATTATACATTGGTCGATTTTGCTGAATTCGAAAGCGACGATCTTTTTGAAGTCGCAGATTATTTCTATGAATATATCCGCGATGCAGCGAAAAAAAAATATATGGTCTACGGCCAACCCATGATGACAGGACCCAGAACAGAGTTCGAGGTCTATGATAATAACGCTCAAATGGTCAGAAAATTCCACAATTTTTGCTCATACAATTATCTGGGCTATTCTTTTCATCCTGAGGTCGTCCAAGCAGTACAGGAAGCCCTTGAAAAATACGGCAGCGGCGCTGTTTCCGCCCCTCTGCTCAGCGGATACTCCCACCCCATCAAACTGCTTGAAGAAAAGCTGGCCAAACTAAAAGGCAAGGAAGAAGCTGTTGTTTTTTCTACAGGTTATATGACTAATGTTGGTGTTTTATCCGCGGTCCTGAGACCGGGTGATGTCGCGGTTCTAGACATACTGTCACATGCGTCCATCTATGACGGCGTACGGCTTTCCGGTGCGGACATCAAGATTTTCGCCCACAACAACCCAAGACAACTTGAAAAAGTCTTAAAAGGGCTGGAAGGCAGAAGAACCATTGTCTGTATCGAGGGAGTTTACAGCATGGATGGAGATCTGTCCAATCTGCCGGAACTGATTCCTATTACAAAAAAATACGGGGCAAAACTCCTTGTAGACGAGGCTCACGCCTCTCTGGCCTTTGGAAAGAACGGAGGCGGTGTCGCAGAACACTTTGGCCTGGAAGATCAGGTAGATATCTCTATCGGCACGTTCAGCAAATCTTTCGGAGCGATCGGAGGATATGCTTCAGGCACAAAAAAATTGATGACATTCATCCGAATGTTCGCACGCTCCTATGTGTTTTCGTGTGCCATGGCCCCCCACACAGCAGTAGGACTCCTTAAAGTACTTGAAATCTTCAACAGGGATAAATCCACCTTGAACAAACTCTGGGAAAACACGCATTATATATGGAATAAACTCAAAGCCGCAGGACTGGATATCGCAGATACAAAATCACAGGTCATCCCTGTTATGGTGGGAAGCGATCTGAAACTTCGTGAGATCAGTAAAAGACTCCTGCATAAGGGACTCTACACCGGGATCGTAACATATCCTGCTGTTTCCAAAAACAAAACACGCCTGAGATTGTCTGTATCATCCGCTCACACAAAAGAACAAATTGATACCTGTGTCCGGATCTTGACAGATGTGTTTAGAGAGATGGAAGACTGGGAACCCGGAACCTGACCTTTTACCGGACAATAACATAATCCCCTGATTGAACAAAGGGTACTAACTGGCGATTAAATCTGACAGATTTTATTCCAGTGGCGAGAATCTTCATACAACATTTTTTGTCTGCGAAAATTTCCAAACATTCCTCTGAAATTGACAGGTCAATCCAATTCAGGTTAGAGTCCGAGGAAAAAATTTCCTCGCCATTTTTGTCTAAACGTGAAGCATTCAACAGAAAAAATCTCTTTATGTTTTCCTTTTTAAAAATAAGCAGTCCTGTTGTCCCATCAGATCGAAACATTCCAAATTGATGGATATCTTCTCGTTCAGGGTACTCAAACCAAATATGTTCCTCTCCTTTCACATTGATCCGAAATGCTCTTCTTATACCGGCCTTTTTATGAAAAACATATTGATTCTCCGGAGAAGAGGTGATCAGCAAGGGATCAACCACAATTTCGGGATGAATTTTTCCTTTGAATGGATAAATCAGTATCGACCATAAAAGAGGTGGCTCCCCTTCCTGTACCAACTGTATGAAAGGGGCGTCATCAACCTCGGTTGAGCCATTTGAAGGGGGAGTACGCATCCATCCCTTGTCAATGCTTAACCTCTGACCGATTATATCCATAGGGATAACGACCACGTTGGCGTCCTCGTTTGTGGTGGACACCTGATGGCCCGAGGCAACTTTGAGCCCGGTAGGCTGAAAATGAGCAAGCCAACGTGCATCAAAGTAGCCTGTGGTCTGCGTAAAATCACTTTTGAGAAGATCATCAGAGACAAGCCAGTATTCCGGTATTCCAGCAGCAAGATCGCCCTTGATAAAAAGGATCTTCCGTCGATGTTTTACTCCCAGGAACAAGTAACCCGGGTGAGAAGCTGAGATAAAATCAAAATGAGGTGTCGTCACCCAGTTTTCCAATTCACCATCATGGCTTTTCTCCTGACTCATTCCGTTTACCCAGACAGTGTTGTGACTGACCGTCTGTTTATACCATTTCCGCGTACGATAAGTATCGTAACGGACAACTCCGGAATTGGTAATGACAGGATGGCCGAATGCATACACGTTTATGGAGAGAAAATCAGCCTGGGCATGCCAGGGTTCGTTGGAGCCGAAATCTATCATTAGATAGTTCGAATCCGTTTCCCGGGAAGAACGCATTATTCCATATCCTGATTCTTTAAAAATCAAGGAAGTACGATTTGGTTTCTTACTCCGGACCGAAGCAAAGGCTGTCAGCTCTTTCTCATAATTGCTGCCAAATATACTGCGGGCATGTGTTTGAATCCGATCCTTATTCTTTTCTATGAACCATTTGCATTCCGGATCACGAAAAAGGAGCGCACCATCGATCAGGTGGTCAACCAGAGACCCTGGCGAACTTATCCCTCCATCTCCGGCAGGAGGAAGGCCGAGACCCGGGTCCGCAATGTCCGCCAGCCAATTATACATGCTATGCAAACCGGCAAGAAAGTAATCAGGAACCTCAAGCCCGGCCAGACGGGCATAGATCAGAGCATGCTTGTAAAGATTGATCACTCCTGAAGCATAACCGGTGGCCAATTCGTTGTGTCCACCATCGGCAAGCGTTTCCTTCTCCATATGAAAAAGAATTGACTGCCACGCCATTTTTGCGATCCGGAAGGAGTTTTTTAATTCCGGGAAAGCTACGGTAGATTTCAGCAGCATCGCCATCTGATGAATCTGCCAATTCGAGTTATAGAACCTGTAGTTCATCCTGACCAGAAAGTCCTGAAGCTCAAAGATCGACTTGCACAGATTCAAATAATATTCAGGATCGACAGC
>DAOVDI010000129.1 GCA_030669585.1 Acidobacteriota bacterium | reverse complement strand
TTCATGTGTCTATTTTAACCCGGAATATTTACGAGTCAACAGAAGTCTAAAGAGAGGGTTCAAGGATTCAAGGATTCAAGGATTCGAGTGGAAGAATATGAAGCCAAGCGCCAAGGTACTACGTCATTCCCACGAAGCTTGTCCCCGACTCCGATCGGGGAGTGGGAATGACGAGTTGGCTTTGGCCCTTGGCCCTTGGCCCTTGGCCTCTTATTCTTTATCACTTGAATCCTTGAACCCTTGAATCCTCGAACCCTTTGCATCATCTGTCTGACTGTCCTATAATCTCCTTGTCTGGATTATTCACAAAATGAAGGAAGACAGCATTGTAAAACCATCTCCTATTAAAGGATTTATGAGAAAGCGCTGTTTTATCATTCCCTTTGATTTGGCTTCTTTCATTATTAAAAACAGGCTTGAAAAGGCGAGTGTCAGGCAAAAGCCCTCTCAATCAGGTTATGTCTATCTCCTTGAGGATTCGGTTGTCCTTTTCGGCAGTATTGGAGCCTCGGGCACCATCCTGTCCATGGAACAGCTTGTAAAAACCGGAGTTGAGGAGTTTGTAATTTTGGGGTTTTGCGGTTCTCTGGATGCTTCGTTTTCCATTGCAGAGGCTGTTTTCATTGACCGCGCCTGTTCGGATGAAGGCGTATCCCATCATTATATTCCTTCATCTACAGAATTTTATTCTTCAGAAACATTGACCCAGGACATCAAAAAACATCTGTCTGTGATGGATCTGGAATACCGTTCAGCCGCTATTGTCAGCACGGATGCTCCCTACCGCGAGACAAGATCCTGGGTTCAGGATAAACAGAATAATGGAATATCCCTGGTTGATATGGAGACCTCGGCTGTATTCGCTGTGGCGGAATATTATGGCCTTAAAGCCGCATCTCTTCAGATCATAAGTGATGACCTTTCTTCCGGAACATGGAAAAAAGGCTTCCGCCTGCTTCGCCTTAAAAAGGCGGTAAAAAAATATTTTCTCACATTTCTCTAACCTGGATGATCAATTGAAACCGAAAGTATTGATAACACGCAACCTGCTTCCTGAGGCCATGGCCTTCCTGAACAAACACCTGGACTGCTGTGTAGGAGCCATTAACCGCAACATAGAGCGAGAAGAACTATTGGCTCTGATCAAAGATAAGGATGGAATCCTCTCTCTTTTAGTCGATAAGATAGATAAAGAGGTCATAGATGCAGCCCCCTCCCTGAAGATCATCGCCAACTGCGCAGTAGGTTATAACAATATAGATACAGCCTATGCAAAAAAGAAGGGCATTTTTGTCACCAACACGCCCGATGTTCTAACAGAAACAACGGCAGACCTCACATGGGCATTGATCCTTGCTGTTGCCCGAAAAATACCACAGGCAGAGCAATACACCCGAAATCAACTTTTTAAGGGATGGGAACTGGACCTGTTTCTTGGAAAAGAGATCTTTGGCAAACGATTAGGGATCATCGGTATGGGAAGGATCGGCAAAGCGGTTGCTGAAAGAGCGAGGGCATTTCAAATGCTGACCATTTATTATGACCCCATAAGATTGACCCGTTTTGAGGAAAGCCGGTTCATCGCTTCGCCGCTCCCTCTGGACGATGTCCTTGCAACATCCGATATCGTAACCCTTCACACCACGCTAACACCAGAAACGTACCACCTGATCACAGAAGACAGACTGAGATCAATGAAAAAAGGAGCAATCCTGATCAATGTATCCCGTGGGCAGATCATCGATGAAAAGGCGCTTGTAAAAGCATTGGCTGATAAGTGGATATGGGGAGCAGGCTTGGATGTTTATGAAAAAGAACCGGAAATCAGAAAAAAACTGTTTTCTTTTGATAATGTCGTACTTCTTCCCCATATCGGCAGCGCCACATATGAGACCCGGCTAAAAATGGCTATGATGGCAGCAGACAACCTTGTAAAAGGATTAAGCGGAAAAAAGCCACCTAATCCCGTATTCTAACCCTTTATTTCTTATAACCCAGTTCTTCGTTCAAGCTTCCCATACGATAGCCTTGAAGATCGAGGGCCACATAGGAGTATCCCAGCTTTTTTACGAATTCAACTATCTTGCCTCTAGTCTCATCTTTAATTATCAATTCGATTTGTTCTTCCAGGATCTCGATACGGGCAACAGAACCGTGGTGCCTGACACGCACCTGGGTGAATCCCAGATCGCGCAGATATTCCTCGGCACATGCAACTTTTCTCAGGCTTTTCTCGTCGATTTCTGTATGGTAGGGAAACCGGCTGGCAAGGCAGGCCATGGCCGGTTTATTCCAGGTTGGCAATCCCATCTCTCTGGACAACAGGCGTATGTCTTTCTTTAGAAACCCTGCTTCTTCTAAAGGAGACCGGATCCCCAGTTCCTTCATAGCTCTGGCCCCGGGCCGGTAATCCTCCGCATCCTCGTAATTCGAGCCGTCAACCACATGAAATATTTCTTGTTTTTGAGCAAATTTTTTGATCTCTGTAAATATATCCTTTTTGCAGTAATAACACCTTAATGGTGTATTTTGAACAAAGTCAGGATTGTTTAGAGCCTTGTGCTGAAGGACAGTCATTGAAACCCCCATGTCCTCAGCCAGTTCTTCAGCATCCTTAAGCTCCCTCGCAGAGATCACCTCGGAGCTGAGCATGACTGCCAGCACATCGCTACCCAATACATCATGTGCTGCTTTTAACAGAAAAGAACTGTCAAC
The DNA here is from genome assembly GCA_030669585.1 of Acidobacteriota bacterium. GTDB lineage: Bacteria > Acidobacteriota > Aminicenantia > Aminicenantales > Aminicenantaceae > DAOVDI01. The sequence continues at coordinate 1,898 of DAOVDI010000129.1, read as the reverse complement.
TCCCCCTGAATAGGCCACCACAACCTTTTTCATTTCAGCCAGGATGGACTTTAACCTGCTATACTTAGCTTGAACGGTATTTTTCATTGGGCCTTTTTCTTTTTGCGGTTTTTTACAAAGCGAAAAACCTCTTCAGTAAAACCATCAACGATCTCTTCTTCTTTAAGCCTCTTGAGAAGCTTCCCTTTTTTGAATACAATGCCCATTCCCCTGCCACAGGCTAGGCCGATATCCGCTTCCTTCGCTTCTCCCGGACCATTGACCATACATCCCATGATCGCCACATGGACAGGTTCATCGATCGAAGAAATCTTCCTTTCAATATCCGCAGCAATAGTCATCAGATCAACTTCACAACGCCCGCAGATCGGGCACGAAACAATGTTGGGTCCCAACTGTCGAAGATTGAGACTCGAAAGGATCAGCCGGCCGATACGGACCTCCTCCTCCGGAGGGGCTGTCAGGGAGACGCGGATGGTGTCTGCCAGTCCTTTTTTTAGTATAAACCCAAGCCCTATGGCTGATTTTACCGCGCCGGAGATCAGGCTGCCTGATTCTGTGATGCCGGCATGAAAGGGGTAATTCACTTTTTCAGCCAGAAGCTCATAGGCCTTTACAGTCCTGGAAATGTCAGAGGCCTTTAACGAGACCTTGATTGAACGGAAGTTAAGATCTTCGAGCATCCGAATGTGACGGAGAGCGCTCTCCATCATCGCCTCAGGAGCAGCTCCTCCAAATTTTCGCAGAAGATCCTTTTCAAGGGAGCCTGAATTTACGCCTATCCGTATCGGGATATTTTTATCCGCGGCTGCCAGGACTACATCTTTGATCTTACGTCTGGATCCGATATTGCCAGGATTGATCCTCAAACCGTCGATATTGTTATCCAGAGCTTTGAGAGCCAGCCTGTGATCAAAATGGATGTCTGCAATGACCGGAATTCGAACAGCTTGTTTGATCTCCTTGAGTGCTTCAGCCGCTTCCTTGTCCGGCACTGCAAGACGGATTATCTCACAGCCCGCATCTTCCAGCCTCTTGATCTGTGCGATTGTCGCGGCTTTATCCCTGGTATCTGTTTTGGTCATTGACTGGATAGCAACCGGAGCATCCCCCCCGATCGCCACATCACCAATATGAATTTTTCGTGTCTTCCGGCGAATCGCATTATAATTCAATGTCTAAATCCAGATCAGAAGGTTTCTCGTTATCTCTTTTATCTCGTTACTATCGTCATTCCCGCCTTTTTCGTCATCCTCGCGCACGCGGGGATCCAGCTCTTGTCCTATCGTAATTCCCGTGGAAACGGGAATCCAGAATACAATTTATACTGGTTTCCCGTTTCCACGGGAACGACGCCTGGATTCCCACTCCCCGATCGGAGTCGGGGACAAGCTTCGTGGGAATGACGTCTTACCTTGGCCCTTGGCTTCTTATTCTTTCACTCGAATCCTTAAACCCTTATAATCCTACCAACTCTTTTGCATATACACAAATCTCGACCCATGAATAATCCAGTTTATGGTATTATATCAATACTGCCAGGTTTTGTATGCAACAGCACTAGTAAATTAAGTCTATCGAAGTCTATTGAAGTCCATAGAAGTCGTTGAAGTCAAGAAGAGTTCGTTGGGTTCCCGCATTCCCTCCTTGGTCCGCCCATACTCCAGTTTCTACGCCTCCTTCACAAGAGCGAAAGGAGGCCATCCCGGTTGAAAGCCAGCAGGTCATCTTCCGACTCGAGAAACGGCCTTACATCCTCCACAACACTGGTCCAATTGAGTCTTTCGATCTTAGACCGTACCACATCAAGCCAGTTATCCTCTTGGATTTGACCCAGGCTCACCTCTTGCTGGACAATAGCGCTGTTAAGCAAAATAAAATTGGGCTCTAGTTCTTTC
>DAOVDI010000183.1 GCA_030669585.1 Acidobacteriota bacterium | reverse complement strand
CAAAAAGCGTCAACTGATATTTCAAGCCAGGGCTGGCCGGTTTTTAATGTATAGGTTATTGTGATTTCAGACTGATTCAATTTTGCTTCTGCCTGGACTGTGGCAGCATACGGGTTAAACCGGACGATTTTAAGAGCATCCAACTCCAGCGGGCAGATCCGCGCCTTTGGATCTTGAATAACCCATGCAGACATAGCCCCGGGCCGTTCAAGTATGTACTCCAGGACGCCCATTGGATTGTCTCTATCAGCCAGATCCAATCCACTCTTTTTATCTACCAATTGGATTATCCCGCCGGTCAAACGGTCAAAGCAAACCTTCAGGAACTCGTTTTCAAAGCCAAGCGCTTCCTTTATTAATTTGACCTTTCCAAATGAAGGAGAAGGCGCCTTGCCTTCTTCGATGCAGTAAGAGCTGTAGCCGAGCGGCCCAACAATCACTGGAAACATCAGGTCAATATAATGATGCCCCCAGTAATTTCCAGAACCTGCTTTTTGCGCCGGAAAAAGATCGCCGTTACTTGTGCGAACGATAAAATCCTTTTTTTGAATGTCTCCCGGCGATCGCTCCTTTCCAGAATCCCAGATGCTGACCTGTATTACTTCATTCCGCTTCCATGTTGTCGGATTAAACACAATAATTGACCGGGGGCCGCTCTTCTGATGAACTCCTGAGGAAATATCCCCAAATCCGGTTCCTCTGCCGGCCCCGGCACCCATAGATCTGTTTTCTTTCTCAAACAGGGGAGCAGGATTTTTTCCCGCAGCGCTGAACGATGTATTGATCCTGGAGGCAATTGTTCTGAGCGAATTTGTCTTTATCATGCCGGTAGCTGCAACCGCCTGCTGGAAGAGGCCCGATTGATACTGCCTGGTCGCCCGAACACCTGAGCCGGGGAGGATGTCGTGAAAATGTCCGAATAGAATTTTTTTCCAGGCTTCCCCGAGTTGTTGAGACGGATAATCTTTTCCGGCTAATTTAAAAGCAAGAAGCGCTGCTGTTTCTCCCTCGACCCATTGAACAGCAGCAATTTCCCATCTTCCCTCAGCCACTCTATTTTTTATCCCGGCAAAAAGTTCGGGATTATATTTTTTTACGATTTCATAAACAGAAGCCTGGCTTTGTGTAAAACAAAAATCAGGAAACTCATCCATTAATTTTAATACTGTGATGAAAGTATCATTGGTAACAGCTACGGTTTCCGGCCATGACCACATCCAGTTCATGTCTATGTGAGCATGTCCGACACAATGGATGGTGTAGGTTTTTGCTGTTTTGCCTATCGGAGTCAGAACCGCTTCTGCTTTTTTTGCGTCCTCATGGCAGATGCAGTATGGGGGGGTCTTTAAAGCGCCTGAAACAATCGCCTCTGCCTTTTTGATCAGCTTTTCCCATTCTTGTTCTCTATCAGGATAAAGTTTGAGCAGACAGCGGGAGAATTCAATTTCAGATTGAATCCTTTCTTGCAGTTGGCTGAAACTGAGCGAAGACAGATTTGCGTCCGCTTCCAACGAATATTCACTGTCAACAGCATATGGAAATATCACCGGCACAATTAAAAGCTCAAACAAAGCAGCAAAAATAATAATTTTTTTCATTTTTCCTTCTTGTCTCCTCTATTGTCAATATTACAGTGAAGAAACATATCCAGTCAATTAGATCCATATTTGATCCCACGCTGCTGTAAACATAGAATGCCGATAAAAAGAGAAACTGCTTGAATATTTTATCCACACGTTCTGTAATAGAATTGAATAACTATAAAATAGCCTGGATTATTCACGGGTCGAGATTGGTGCAGATGCAAGGCATGGCGGGTGAAGCTGTGGTTATCCACTGCAAACCCGTCATAACGCAGCAGATGTGCCGAGATTCGGCCCGCCTGAAAGGGAAAAAATGCCGATAATAAAAATAGGATTCTGGTGTTTTTGTTATGTCCTGTTGAAGTAAGTGCCTGGACTATTTACGAGTCGAGGTTGATGCATCTGCAAGGGGCTGTTCGTGAAGCCGTATT
>DAOVDI010000106.1 GCA_030669585.1 Acidobacteriota bacterium | reverse complement strand
ACTTTTATTCTTTAGTGATTCCGGAAGGTAGTTCTCCATCTTCCAGAGGTTCGGCATCTTCATGGTGGCGCCAAAGGAAAAGAAAGCCATGGTTTTTCCGTCGGGATGGAAACTCAAGTTTTCCATGCGTACCGTTTTCAGGTCGAGAATCTGAGGATCTCCCCCCTCTACCGGGATTCGCAGCAAATGGAAAGCGGGAACGATTTTTTTCTCCTGATCGGGCACCACATTAGAAAAGAGAATATATCTTCCGTCTTGACTCCAGGTCAAGGCAAGAGAAAAACTTAGGCTGTATTCATTCCTGTACAGCTCCCTCACCTCTCCTCCTGATGCGGGAAGAATGTGAATCACCATGAGATTATCGTCCCTTCTGTAGGATTGAAGTACAAACTGCTTCCCATCGGGGGAAAGGGCGCACCTGAATTTATCGTTATTCCTATAAGTGGGACGGTAGACCTCCTTTTCAACACCGCTTTTGAGATTACGGATAAGCAGCCGGCGGATTTTTTTTATGCCGTCTGTGTGTACATAGTAAACAGACTTTCCATCCAAAGAGAAATCAGGAGAATTCACCCACTGCTTCTGCAGGTCCAGTTCACACCTAAAAACGGATTTTACCTCACCCGATCTTGTGTCGATCATGCAGAGCAGACTGTGCCAGTTCTGGTCCTCCCCATCTCTTGTAACGCCTAGAATAAAATGGCCGTCAGGAGACCATCTGAATCTTCCCCATGACTTGTATTCTGTCTTGAATTCCCCTTCGTCGCCTGTGTCAAGGGAGCGAATGCAGATGACATGCTGTTCTTTGCTCATAGGGTTTCCACCGCGAACTGAGACATAGGCCAGATACTTTCCATCCGGCGAATATGAAGGAGAATAGGTGCTCTGCCCGATATGTTTGATAGGTCTTTCTGGTTTTTCCAGGATCTCTCCTGTCTTTGGATTCCATTCGGCCGTATACACATTTCCTTTGGGTCCGGATGTGATATAGTAGAAGGAGCCGTTCTGATCAAATCCCTGAGGGGTAATTGTACCGATTCCTGTCTCTATCAATACCGGGAGTCCATCCGGTTTTCCATCCTTCACCGAAATGGCCCAGATATCATCGGTTCCTTCGCGATCGCTGAGGAAGAGCATGGTTTTTCCATCCGGCAGCCATCCGATAACAAGGTCACAGGCCGGATGCTCGATTAGGGAGTTTTCCTGTTTTCCGTCCATGGATATCAGATATATATCCCTGTTGAAATCATTTTTCCCTTTTACGGGATATGAATAGGCAATCCAGCGGCCATCCGGAGAAATGCCTGCGCTGATGACCTGATTGGTCAAAAGATCAGTAACGTTCATTTCTTTGATGGTACGTTCTGAACCATTTTCCATAGAGACCAGGCTGAGCCTTCCTCGAAGCCCTCCTAATTCAGAAAAAGCAGCCACAACAGATTTTCCGTCAGGAGTCCATCCGATGACAATCCCAGCGCCTAATTCCGGATTTTTCATATTGTGGACGGTCCGGGGAAGCTTTGAGCCGGCTGCGTCTATAACCCGCATATCGACATAACTGGGCTCGTCCCACCAGTTGTATGCTATCTGCTTTCCGTCAGGCGACCAGGCGAGAAATAGGGCGAATTCCGATGATTTCATCCAGCTTCCCTTGTTTGTCAGGCGGCGTTTTTTTCCGGCGGCAATCTCGAGGACAGCCAGGTCGCCCGTGATCCAGTCGGTGTAAGCGAAAAACCGGCCGTCCGGAGAGATCTTTCCCAGTCCGTCTGTCTCAGGGCCGGTCCAGATTTTTTTTATAGTAAATTCTCTGCTCGTCTTTTCCACTGTGGTTCTGGCTTCTTGAATGCGGGAGAGTTTTTCCCTCGCCGTCTTAACCGCATCGGTCTGGCCTGGAAACTTGTCAATGACGGCCTGAAAGGCCTTTTCCGCCTCACTGAGTCCCATTTTTTCGTAGCAGAATCCAATGCGGAGCTGGGCCTGGGCAGCGAGGTTTTTATCCTTAGCCTTGTCCACAACCTGCTTGTAGAGCTCGATGGCCTCCATCAATTTTCCCTCATTTCTCTCCAGGCGCAGGGCTTTCTGAAACAGATCATCACTGCTCTGGAGAAAAGCCCCGGCCAAGGTCACCAAAAGAATAATCCCCATTATCAAAAAGAAAACCGTCCTTTTGTTCATTGTTTTTCTCCTCGGATGCATTTCAACCCGAAGATACTTCTTTTTAATTCTGGATATGTCATACGCTTGTAATAATTTTGTAAAAATTCTGTAATGATTCGATCCTCAAATTCATTCTTTATCCAATTCCAATTTATATCCAATCCCATGCACAGTGACCAAATATCTGGGATCGGCGGGATTTTTTTCGATCTTGATCCTCAGTTGGGCGATATGATTGTCCACGGTCCGAGTGGTCGGATACAGATCGTATCCCCAGACTTCATCCAGGAGCTTATCCCGTGTCACGACCTCGCCCATCCGGGAGGCGAGAAACCTCAGAATTCCAAACTCTTTTGGGGACAGGTTCAGCACCATATCCCGTTTGTGCGCCTCGTACTTCTTGAAATTCAGGGAAACATCCCCGATCTTTATGGAATCAGGGAGATTCTTTTTAGCCCTCTCAGGCATTCGTCGGAGGAGCACTCTCACCCGGGCCAAGAGTTCAGGCAAAGAGAAGGGCTTGGTCACATAGTCATCCGCTCCAATATCCAGCCCTTGAATCTTGTCCGGCTCCTCTCCTTTAGCGGTCAACATCAAAACTGGAGTGGAATTTCCCTCGGCTCTCAGCTTTCTGCAGAGCGTAAATCCGTCCATCTTGGGAATCATGATATCCAGGATGATGAGGTCGGGCTTCTCTTCCACAGCTGCAGCGTATCCCGATTCACCGTCCTCAGCCGTGAGGACGTCATAGGATTTAAAGGTCAGCACATCTTTAAGTCCGCTCAGTATGGAAACATCATCCTCGATGATTAATATTCGCTTCATTCCTCCTCCAAAGGGAGAATAATAGAAAAGGTGCTTCCTTCTCCTGGCCGGCTGAGGACTTCCACACGTCCGCCGTGGGCTTCGGCAATATGGGAGACGATAGTAAGTCCCAAACCAGTGCCCGGAATTCTCTGGTTTTCGGACCCGGGGACCCTGAAGAATTTGCCAAAAATATGAGTTTTATTCTCATCAGAGATTCCGATGCCAAAATCTATGACGTCGATGCAGATTGTGTTTTCCTTTCGGTAAAGTTTCAGAAGTATTTCCCGGTTCTTGCCTGAGTATTTTACGGCGTTGTGAAGGAGGTTGAGGACCGCCTGTTCGAGGGCATCTTTGTCCGCCTGAATTTGGGGGAGTCCTTTATCCGCCTCGATTTGTAAACAGAATCCCTTCTGACCCATGGGAAAGGCCATGGTCTTCGCTGCGGCCTGTATGACATCCTCGAGAGATATGAGTTCAAAACGGTAGGTCCGTGTTCCCTGCTCGATCTTGGAAAAATCCAGGACATTGTTAAGCAGTCGGCTCAGGCGTTCGCTCTCGCTTATGATAGTCCGCAGATACTCCTGCTGCGCCTCAGGCTGCTTCTGCACCCCCATTGTCAGAGCCTCGGCAAACATGCGGATGGCTGTCAAAGGGGTTTTCAGCTCGTGGGAAACACTTGCTGCAAAATGGGATCTCATATCCGCGAGCGCCAATTCTCGACGGACATCACGCCAGAGCAGAAACATCCCGAAACCAGTGAATCCAACCACAAGGATAAGAATTGACCAGTAGAGAATGGGGAAGGTAAGGGAAGATCTGGACCAGGCGGATATCCCAGTTTCCTCAAACCGGAGCCGGAAGCCCTGAAATGGTCTCCCAGGAAGTATCCCCTCCGCATCGGGACCAGTGACTATCAGGCAGGAACCTGGAAAAGTTTCGGTCAAACCGCTCTTCTCGATCACAGAGTTAAGGATTTCAGGTCCGTGAAAAGAGAGGAGATACTGCACTTCACCCTCAAGATCCCCGCAGACGCCGACAAGCCAGGGAATATTTCCATGGGCCTCCCAAGTTGAAAATTCGTTTGCCCGTGGTGAGGAATTGCGGCGTGACATCCATCCCGTTACAAAGGCTTTAAGAGTCAGGATCCTCTCTAGATTCACGAGTTCGTTTTCCACCGACTGTCTCAGTTTATTTATCTTGTCCGAAGGAAGAGAGCTCTGTGCATTTACTTCAAGCTGCACAGTGATATCACGGATAAGATAAAGTGCGGCTGGCGGAAGCCAACCGTTATCCCTCATAAGAATTTCAAGCCTGTCTAAGACGGGCTCGATTTCTCCGCTCAAAACAGAGAGCCGATCCGCAGCATAAAGGAGGAAGGGAATGCCGTATTCATCAGTCAATTCTCCTGGTAGATCAAGGATATCTTTGTAGAGACGAAGGGCTTTCTCCTCATCGCCGGACTTAACCATAATTCTTCCCATTTGCAATCTAATAAAACTCTTTTGAGAAGCCGAAGTCGCCAAGGGCAGGGCTTGGTTCAATAGGTTCAATGCTCGGCGAAGGTTGTTCATGGAGAACTCAGCTTTTTGGGCCTGAAGAATAAGCTCTCCAGAACGACTATCCTTTGAGGACAATTCCTGCTTTTTGGCGCTGTCCCATGGCATTTGGAGCTGCCCTTTTTGTATACGGCCCAAAAAGACCAAATCGGAATGCATGAATAAGACTTTACGGATGATGCAGGATTCGGCGGACAATTCTCGCAGAAAGTCCTGTTTTGTTTTTTCCAATCTGTCAGCCAGGCGCCGGCCGATTTCTTCGGCCTTCTGCTGCCGGATCTCTTCCGCCCGTCGTTTTCTCAGCTCGTTGTCCTGCCGGTTTATACGGAGTGTGAAAAAAAGAAGGACCAAGGCAGGCAGAAGAACAGAGATCCCAAATATAAGGAATTGCTTTCGGTAGTTTCTCTTTAATCGGCGGGAAGGAGGAGAATTCACTTAATAATTATATCACTTTCATATACCGAGTTGTCATGATATTGTAAAGAATTAAGTACTTCCGCTAAAATCCTGCCCCGGCTTCACTGAAATCACCGTCCCATCTCCCCCCAACGATCTCGATCCCCAGTTAAGTTGTCCAGGAAGGAATCCAGCCGCTGCTCCCAGGCGCAAAGGCCGGCAGAGACAGCAGAAGACAGGCAGCCAATGTTCCGATCCATATTACATGAAAATCGAAGATAATAAAAACATAACTATTCTTAACTATTTCTTGATTTAGTTAAGTAAATGTGATATTTATTGATTGCCATGTCAAAAACAACTCTCGCTGTTAAGGTCAATTATAAAACCGCCGAAAGGGTCAAACACTTCTGCAAAGAACGGGGCATAAAATACGGCTTTTTTGTAGAAAAAGCTTTGGAAGAACGTCTCGAGCGAGAAGAATTAAAGGAAGACCTTATAGACCTGAAAACTCTGTCCGGACAGGAAAAACTTGCTTTGCCTCTGAAAGATTATTTGAATAAGCGGCGTGTATAAGATCCTTCTTCTCTCCCAGGCCCAGAAAGACCTGGATGATTTTACAGGAAAATATTTCCATCAAATAACAACGAAGCTCTCCTCATTGAAAGACAATCCGCGTCCACCAGGCAGCTTGAAGCTGACAGCACAGGAAGGCTATCGCTTAAGATCTGGTGACTATAGAATAATTTATCGTATCGATGATAAAGAGAAAATCGTCTTCATATATCGGATAAAGCACCGAAAAGATGTTTACAGGCTTTGATGCCTGTCCCTTTATTTCTTGATCGAAAGCCTTAGAGTGCCCTTCTCCGGGACCATGGTCACGGGATTAAAAAAATCCTGAACTTGGAGAATAAAACTGCAGGGATGGATGGTCTTCCCCTCCACCACAGCCGTCCACTCCATAGTCTCGCTTGGGGTGATCGTCACCATCGCCCCTTCCTTATGAATTATTTATCACAAACCTGTCCTTTCCCATGGGAAACGGTTGCAAAACACCCCCGCTTTCTCTTAAAATAGGCCTTCATTTATATAGACACAAGGAGCCGTCATGGCAGAAAGAACATTAGCCATCATTAAACCCGACGCGGTCAAGAAAAAAGCCGCCGGCAAGATCATCCAGCGCATCGAGGAGGAAGGCTTCACCATCAGCGCACTCAAGATGCTCCACATCACCAAGGAAGAGGCCGAAGGCTTCTATGCCGTCCACAAGGACAAGCCCTTCTTCAACAGCGTAACCGATTTTATGTCATCCGGCCCCATCATAGTCATGATCCTCGAAGGCGAGAGCGCAATCAATCACTGGCGCCGCGTCATGGGCAAGACCGACCCTGCCATGGCCGAGCCCGGCACCCTTCGCCATTCCTACGGCTTCGACATCCAGTTCAACGGCATGCACGGCTCTGACGCCCCGGAGACCGCCACCTTCGAAATCGGCTATTTCTTTAAAGACGAATAAAAGCAGGCGCAACCCGCCTTGCCTCATATCACACGGAATAATATTGTCTTGGTCTTATAATAATTATGGGTGTAATAATATTCGACTGTATATCGTCAGATTGTTTCTACTGAGGCCATTTATTTCTAATATAATCAGCAGCTTCTTCTGGAGGCAATGGAATTGATTTGTTATGACTTCTAATATAAAAAATCCGTTCATTTTTATTTTTGTTTATCCAGATCCTATCTTTTCCGAAATCCACTTTAACAAGACATATATCCTTGTTTTCCTTTTTAAAAAATTTAATATTGAGCTTTGATGGAAAGTCTCTAGATATCTTATTTTCAATTTCTTGTGTTAATTTTAGTAAGAATCCATCTTGGCTTTTCTTCGAAATTATTGAATAATCTTTCTCTAGCCCAAAAATATTCCTGTTATCTTCAACTCCAATAAGCAAGTATCCACCCTCTGTATTATTGAAAGCAGCAATTGTTTTTAATGTCTCATGCTTTAAATCCGTATTTTTCTGTTGTTCCTTAACATCCCATTGAAAAGTGGACTTAAACTCAAGTTGATTGCTTTCCTCCATTTTCAATAAGTCAGAAATATTAATCACGGAAGGCCCAGTTGTGGAAATCTGATTCTCAAGAATCTTAATATCAATATTTCTATT
>DAOVDI010000178.1 GCA_030669585.1 Acidobacteriota bacterium | reverse complement strand
GGACATATTTGTTTTTAGTCCCGCCGTGGCGGGAGACATTTACCATTTTGATATTTATAACTTATTGAAATTAAAACAATAATTTTCCAACTCAACCACTTAACCACTCAACTATTTGACTATATCTAAACTTGATTGCTTTGGAGCTTCCTTTTTTTCAGAACTTGTAACGTCCGGGAATCAGGATCAAAGCTTTAATATTTACGGGAAGGTAAAAAAAATGCTAAAGATCGTTCCCTTGGGAGGACTGGGGGAAATCGGATTGAACATGATGGCGATCGAATGTGAGGGCTGCCTCCTGGTAGTGGACGCAGGATTGATGTTCCCCGATGACTATATGCCAGGTGTAGATTTGGTGATACCCGACTTCCAATACCTCAGAGAAAATAAAGACAGGCTGAATGCTGTTATCCTGACTCACGGTCATGAAGATCATATAGGCGCAATGCCCTTTTTTCTGAATGAATTTTTTGCACCTGTATTTGGCACCAGCTTTACTCTGGAGCTCTTGAAAGAAAAGCTTAAGGAGCACTCGCTGGTGGAACAACCGGATCTTCGAATAATAAAGGCCGGAGATCTCACCCGGATTGGACCTTTTAAGGTGGAATATATCAACGTAAACCACAGCATTGTAGGGGGCGTCGGCCTCGCTATTGACACGCCGGAAGGCACGCTTGTACATTCAGGCGACTTCAAGATAGATCCAACTCCGGTAGATGACCAATTTACTGATCTCATCCGGTTTGCACACTTCGGAGAAAAAGGTGTTCTGGCTCTTTTTTCAGATTCAACAAATGCGGAAAAAGAAGGATTTACCCTGAGTGAAAGGGAAGTCAGAAAAACTTTGTCAGACCTTTTCCAGACATGCAGTGGCAGACTCATTGTTGCCAGTTTTGCGTCCAATATTGGTCGCATCCAGCAAGTCATCAACCTGGCCGAAAAGTTCGACAGGAAAATAGTTTTCAACGGAAAGAGCATGATCACCAATGTGCGTATCGCCAGGGAGCAGGGATACATCAGTATGCCCGAAGATTTTGAGATCAGCGAACGGAAGATCAGTCAGCTTCCGGATGAAAACATAGCTATCATTACAACTGGCAGTCAGGGAGAACCCATGTCAGCCCTGACCCGGATGGCCCATGGAAAGCACAAAAGTATCAAAATAAAGCAGGGTGATACCATCATCCTTTCTTCACGCTTTATTCCGGGCAATGAAAAAGCTATCACTTCAGTCATAAACAATCTCTATCGTATGGGGGCGAATGTTGTTTATGAAAAGGTCTCTGATATTCACACATCCGGTCATGCCAAAAGGGGAGAATTGAAATTGATGCTGAGCCTCGTGAAGCCGCGGTACTTTATGCCTATCCACGGTGAATACAGGCATCTTGTAAAGCATGCGCAGTTAGCTTTGGACATGGGATTGCCGGAAGATCATGTCTTGCTTGTGGAAGACGGGGCCGTAATCTGCTTTGAAAACCAGAAGGCACGACTGGAAGATCCTGTGCATACCGGCAGGATACTTGTGGATGGGAAAGGAGTGGGCGATGTTGGGGAGATGGTTCTGAAAGACCGGAGGAGGCTTAGCGGACATGGGATGGTTATTGTCCTGCTGGCTGTGGACGAAAAAACGGGTGAAACAATATATGGGCCGGATCTCATCTCTCGAGGGTTTGTGTTTGAAGATCAAAAAGGGACTATACTTGAGGAGGGCAAGGGTATTGTACTGGAAGTCCTTGACGAGCTGGAAGACTCAATCCCTATTGAATGGGTTAAAGTGGAGTCGGATATAAAAAGGCGGTTGAGACGTTTTTTTCATAAGGTGATTGAAAGGAGCCCGCTTGTACTGCCCATAATTATCCCGATGTAATTATTTTCCTACTCAACCACTTAACCACTCAACTACTCAACGAGGTCTATAGATTACAATTGTCAGGCGTTATACAAAATCGTGAACCGATTTTAGAGATAAAGGTGATCAAGATTGAATCGTAAATCAAATACCAAAGACAAAACGGAAAAATCCGCACATCCCATCAGGAAAGAGATCCGGGGACTTATTTTTCTGCTTATGGCCATTATTTTGGGCGGAAGCCTTTTGTTTTATAACCCCGGGGACCAGCTTTTTTGGAACGTGACAGGACCTCTCGGTAAGGCTCATAACCTTTTTGGCACGGTTGGTGCGCATCTGGCCGGCGGAGTGTTTTTCCTGGTCGGCTTTTCCTCATTCTGGCTGGTGATAATAGCTCTCACAATGGCCTTTCTTTCATTCCGGGGACGTCATGTCTCCTCCCCCGTCAAGAGTACAGTTGCCGCCCTGA
>DAOVDI010000012.1 GCA_030669585.1 Acidobacteriota bacterium | reverse complement strand
TCCGGAGCCGGTCTTTCTCTAGAGGATGCCGTCAGAACAGGTGTTTTCCTCCATGGTTTTTCAGGCGATCTGGCTGCAGCAGAGAAGGGAGAAGACGGGATCACAGCCCAAGATATCATGGAGTTCCTTACCGATGCTGTCCGTTATTACAGAGACAGTTATTTGGACATTTTGCGGGACAGTTATCAGAATATCTATCAAATCTGATCTCTTTATAGCATCGCAAATTTTTATGAATAATTCAGGATCCCTGGATTATTCACGGGTCGATATGCACGGCGCAGCGTATGAAGCCGTATTCATATACTGCGAATGCGCTGCAACAAAGCAGATCGGCCCGCCCGAAGGGTAAAATACGACGACATAGAATTAAAATAAGACAATTGAAAATAGCATTAATCCTGATGTTTGGAAAAACCTATGTTAAAAGCCAAAATTATTAGAAGTATATTTGGGTGTCGTCGAATTTTATGAATAATTCAGGGGGAGAAGGAGGCGGGAGAGGAACCTTACTTAACCCCTCTCCCTTTTCCTAACCTTGACGCTGCCTTGGATGAGGCATCTATTCACATCCTTCCGGATGTGATGATGATCCAATGATGTCATAGGGTCTCAACAGGGTCAATCACCTCGCAGGGTGAATGGTGGGGTGAATTTCCCGGCCATCTTCTCACCCTTAAATACTAGTCTCTGACTTACCCACTCTTGACCATATGAATAATATAATGTAAGAATCATCTTATGAATGCGGCGCTTAAAATTGAATCACTTCATAAATCCTTTAAAACCGGTTTTATCCCAAAGAAAAAAACCATCCTCAAGGGAATATCTCTTTCCGTCAATGCTGGAGAGATCTTCGGCTATCTCGGCCCGAACGGCGCCGGAAAAACCACAACCATCAAATGTATTCTCGGGCTGATCTTCCCGGATGAAGGTTTTATTGAAGTTCTCGGCTATCCCTTCCTCTCCTTGAAAGCTAAAGAAAAGCTGGGCTTTCTCCCTGAGAATCCCTATTTTTATGACTATCTTTCCGCTTCTGAATTTCTTGATTTTTACGCCCGGTTGTTCGGCATCAAAAGAACAGAAAGGCAAACCAAGACCCGGAACCTCCTTCGCCTCGTAGGCTTGGAAAAAGCCGCTCACATTCCATTGAGAAAATTTTCCAGAGGAATGCTCCAGAGAATCGGCTTTTCGCAGGCTCTCATCAATGATCCTGATATTGTCCTCCTGGATGAACCTCTGAGCGGACTTGATCCCATAGGAAGAAAGGAGATCAGGGACATTATCGTCCGCCTCAAAGAGGAGGGGAAAACCGTTTTTCTTTCCTCTCATATCCTCCAGGACATCGAGATGATCTGCGACAGAGTGGCGATCCTCGTAGAAGGAGAAATCATCAACCAGGGAAAGATCACCGAACTTATATCGGAAAAGATCCTGTTCACCGAGATCATCGTCTCAGGAATTAAACCGGATGATCTGGCAGTCCTGGGAGGAAATGTTTCCACGCAGGGAGACCGGACTCTACTCAAGATCCATGATGAAGACAGAGTAGAGAGCATCTTCAAGCTCATCCAATCAAGCGGGGGAAAAATTCACAGCCTGATCCCCAGGACCCAGACCCTGGAAGATATTTTCGTCGGGATGGTGAAAAAAACATGAAAATCCGGACGGTCGCCCTGAATACCTTTAAAGAAGCTATCCGGGACAGAGTTCTGTATCTCCTTCTCTTTTTTTCCGCTGTCTGCATTATCCTGGCACGGCTGCTCTCCATTCTGACCGTAGGAGACCGGATAAAGATCATAAAAGATGTAGGTCTGGCATCCATTTCTCTGTTCGGCGCTCTGATGGCCATTCTTATGGGAACAGGCCTGGTCTTCAAGGAGATCGACAAAAAAACGATCTATACCCTTCTCTCCAAGCCCATTCACAGGTTTCAGTTTCTTCTTGGAAAATTCTTTGGACTGGTTCTGACTCTCCTGATCATGATTGCTTTGATGAGTGTGATATTTTTAGCTTTGCTCTTTTTTCACACATTCCACATCGAGTGGAGGATACTTCTTCCCATTTGTTTTGTGTTTATGGAACTTTGCCTGATCACATCTGTTGCCCTTCTTTTTTCCTGTTTTTCAACGCCCATCTTGAGTTCGCTCTTTTCCCTCTCTTTTTATATCATCGGTCATCTCTCATGGGGACTTGAAACACTGATTAAAAAAATTCCCTCCATAAATATGAGGGCTGTGTTCAAAGCCCTGTATACATTTCTCCCTGATCTCGAAAATTTCAATTTTAAAACTGAGATTGTTCATAACCTTCCTATACCACCGGATATTTACCTGTATTCCGTTCTTTACGGGATCGCCTACACAGGCTTTGTCCTGGTGCTGGCCATGCTTGTATTCCGGAGGAGGGACTTTATTTAGGCTTATGAAAAGATATGTTCTGATCACCTTCCTGCTGGTAAGTTGTATTACCTTTATGGGTCTAAAACTCAGGCTGGACAATATCTCCAGGGAAAAAGTACCAGGCTCATCCATAATTTACATCCCATCCGTTAAATACCTGAAATATGCCACACTGGGATACACCTCTATTGCGGCTGACCTGATCTATCTCTGGGCTATCCAATATTACAGCGACACAGAGATCAAGGACCGATACGATCATCTGGAACATATTTTATCCATCATTTTCGAGATGGATCCATATTACCTGGATCCCTATGAGATAGGAGCTGTCATTGCCGTATATGAGGCTGAAGATGTTGGTGCGGCGCTTCGAATTCTTGATAAAGGCATAGAGAACAATCCTGATCAATGGCTTTTTCCATTTGAAGCCGGACATTACGCCCAACGCAATTTAAATGACTATAAGACCGCACAGCGTTATTACAAACAGGCTATGAATATTGACGGCGCCCCTGCTCAGGCCAGACGACTTTTTGCCAATGCTGCCTTTGAAATCTTTGATTATGAAACTGCTCTTAAAACCTGGTTTGAGATCTATCAGACGGCGACGGATGAACGCACACGGAAGATCGCATCAAACCATCTTTACCGCGTCCGGGCAGCCATCGATATAAGGGCTATCAAAGAGGCGCTGGCAAAATACAGGGACAGATACGGACACTATCCTCTTAAGATTGATCAGCTCGTCCCCAATGGATACCTACAGGCTGTTCCCAGCGATATGGACGGTAAAAAATATATTTATGAGCCAAAAACCGGAGAGGTTAAACCTCCTACGATCCCATGGAAACGATAACTCTAATTGTTCTTTTCGGCCTTGTATGGGGCAGTTTCCTGAATGTAGTCATATACCGCCTGCCCAGAAAGATCAACATGGTTTTCCCGCCTTCAACCTGCCCTGGCTGCAGGAAACGGATCCGGCCATATGACAACATCCCAATCCTGTCCTATCTGATCCTGAAAGGAAAGTGCCGGTACTGCAAAACACCCATTCCATTTTCCTACTTCCTTGTCGAAATTTTAACCCCCCTGTCCTTTCTTGTCCTTTTCAGCCGCTATCCCCTGGATATATCTTTTTTTATTTCCTGCCTCTTCACCAGCGCCATGATCGTTCTGGCCTTTATCGATCTGCATCACCAGATCCTTCCTGACGAGATTACTCTCCCTGGAATATTTCTTGCTCTGATCTACTCCGCATTCCGCCCGGACCTTTCCCTTAAACAGGCGCTTTTTGGAGCGGTCGCCGGAGCAGTATTCCTCCTTTTTATATACGTCGTATATCTACTGCTGAGAAAAAAGGAAGGGCTGGGCATGGGGGATGTAACGATGCTGCTGTTTATCGGAGCATTCCTGGGATTAAAACTGACGATCCTTACACTTATGGCTGCCTCATTTTCCGGCGCTCTTGTTGGAGCTGTCTTGATCTTTTCCCGGAAAGAGGACCTGCAGTTCGCACTGCCTTTCGGGACTTTTCTGGCGCCAGCCGCTTTTTTTTCCCTTGTCTGGGGAAATCAGATCATCAACTGGTATCTCAACCTTTTCAGAACTTTATGATCTTGTATATCTCCCGCCACGATTTCACGCGCAGCGAAGCGCTGACCGGCTGCTCCAGTTTCTGGATGGTGGAGTTGTACTCCTGAATGTAAACTTCCTGTTTCCGGCTTCCACCTTCTCCGGTCTTTCGTTCGCCCAGGGACACGGCTGCCCTGGTTTTAATCTCCAGGTCAAGGCTTTCATAAACCCTTCCCCCGCTGGCAACCAGGGCGCTCCCCCCGAACGCACTTCCGCTGATGGGATCTACATACCGGCCGTAGAATTTCCCCTTTCCGGCCAGGTTTTCACAGGGGTCCACGCTTTCAATGCTGCCGAAAAGCGAGTTAAAATACACAATGGAGTTGGCGATCTTCGGGTCTGCCCAGATCTTTTCGCCCGGCTCAAGGTCTCCCTTGTCCCGCGAATCCGAAAGCTTCAGATCATCGGCATCCCCGAGAAACCACTCTACCTCGTTTTGAGGATTGTCGATCACGGCTATGAAGGAATACAGACCGTCATCCGGAGCCAGATCATCCCCGCCCGTTCCGAAATAGACCCGGGGAGAATCTGCTTCTACGGTCGGATTTCTCCATACAGCCGGTTTGGTGATGATTGGATAATTGTTTTCATCCTCATACATCTTTTGGATTTTCCAGTTCACTGATATCACGAAGTTTTTGGTGATATTAATACTCCAGACCCGGCCTTCCAGGTCCGCCACATAAATTCTGTCCGACAATCCATCATTATCGATGTCCACTATGGCCGGAGACGCGGGGATGGACCTGATAACATTCTTTTTATTGGACCATTTTATTCCTGTGTCTATTTCAGTGATGCTGAAATTCCAGAAGCAGACACCGTCTTCGGCCCTGATGGCAAAAAAGCAGTGCCCCTGCCGGCCCTGCCCCTCTACATTATCATATCCGGACCCCATAAAGACTGCCCAGGTGTCATTTCCCTTATACTGGATCTTGCCGAACACGGGCACAGACCAGGTCTCTCCCATATAATCGTGGGTGAACTCCCACAGCGGCTGTGGATCATCCGGATCCGTGATATCCAGGGCAAAATAAAAATTACCCGTTGTGCCACCCGCAACCGTGCTTCCCTGGCCGGGCCCCTGGCCGCACACAAGGATGGTTCTCCATTCTTGCCCTCCGTCTCCGTCTACGTCAATATAAACATCCGTGACAGAAGGAGTCGCATCCACATAGACATCCCGGTTGAAGTATCTCTCCTGGGTGGCGGCATCCACGGCCCACATATTGCGCAGTTTGGGAATAAGGTTATAGGGAATAAAAGCCCATTGTTCATCTCCTGTTTCCAGGTCGAAGCAGTGGAGCATCCCGTCATTGGCGCCGACATAGATGAATTTCGGTCTGTCCTCCCAGGCCTTAACAAACTCCTCATATCCTTCCCCTTTCAGGTCCGCATCTCCATCCGGCGGGCCCACCACCACAGGGTTGGAGTGGTTGATGTCCCCCAGTTTCCAGTCCCGGCCATCACCCCGGATAAATTCGATCAGGCCCTGGTTGTCATTGTTGACATCCTGGAGCAGGGGGGCCAGAGTGGAGAGGTTACTAGTGGAAAAAACCAGCCTGGCCAGGTCTCCTCCGGAAGAAACTGCGGTGTATATCGTCCGGTCCGCCGCAGATCGGGCATCCAGGAGCTGGCCCGCATCCCACAGGATGCTAACACCCTCGGCTACGATCTCCCGCCCCGACTGATCGGACAGATCGGAGCGCGTTATGGTTCTAATGCTCGAATATGACCCGCTTATAGCGGATATGTCGGTCATATCATAGGCCCGCAGCTGGCCCTGCCATCCCGGATAGATAAACGAACCCGCCACAATCAGTTTTTTCTTCTTATTATCTTCATCATAAAAAGAAGCCACTGCCACAGAGGTTCTGGAATATTCCCGCCTCTCTACAAAAACATACTCCATTCGGAGTTCTGCGATCCTCGGTGTCTCAAAGGAGGCGCCTTCATACTCCGCCATCTCGTCCTCTCCTGCAGTAAAAACAGCCTTCCAATAGAGGCGAGTGCCGAAATTATTAAACGTATGTTGTGGTAGTTCGGTATAATTCCGGATATCGTTTTCTTCAAACCTCTGGTAAAGCTCCCAGTCATTTCCGTTGTTTGACACATAAAACTCAACGGCAAGCCCATCGTTTGACCCTCCAATGACGTCCATATCCAGATCAGAGACCGTAACTTTTGTGATGGCATAGAGGTTAGGGTCCAGCTCTCCGGCCATATTGGTGGACCGGGCTTCTCCTGCTAAAGCATAAACCGAAGCCACCTCGTTGATCACAAGAAAAAAATCGCCGGAGTGGTTCGCATCAGCCAGGATCACATCCATGTCACCGTCCAGATCAAAGTCCAGTTGCGCACTCATATCCACATCATAGGTCGGAGGTATAATGGGATCACAATTGTTAAGGCAGCGGAACTCGATCTGCAGCTCCGGTTCTTCTTCCCCCACAACCCCGTTGTTGATCATGAGCCACATTCGCGCTTCATTTCCGGCGTTCCACCTGTCTGTGGCGCCGAAAATATCTATTCTTCCATCCTGGTTAAAATCAGCGGCAGCAGTGGCAACTGTTCCCGTTGCATCCGGATTGGGGATGGTTATCTCGTTACGCGTAAAATTACCTGTTCCGTCATTGATATAATAAACAAGATAATTATAGTCATTGACCGTGCCGCCGATGATGTCAATATCACCGTCTCCATCAAAATCACCGGCTGCCACTGAAGAGCCCCCCCTGCCGGTCGTGAATCCGGTGCTTTCGTCATAATTGATCTCTGAGATCTCAAAATTCTGCAGGCTGAAGTTATCCTGACCGGGATTCCGGATCAAAAAGATCTTGTCCTGACTGATAGCCAGAATGTCGATGTCTCCGTCCTTGTCAATATCCACTGAAGCCAGATGATCTGCCGCCCAATTTATGTAGATTCCAGCGCTCTGAAACCGGCTGGCAAAGTCAAGATTCGGGGACTGATAATAGCGGTTAAAATCCGGATCTGTGGCTGTCCCTGTGTTTATATACATTGCTGCAACAAAATCCGTATAACCGAATTCATTCATTCTGTTTTTCATGAAAAAGAAATCCATCAGGCCGTCATTGTTGTAATCGCCAGAAGTAATGGAAGCCGGCCCCACAGTCAGGCCGTTATCATAGACCTCATCGGTATCGATCTGGAAAATAACCCCGTCATCATCCTCTCCGTCCCCATTATTATCCTCGAATTTATTCCGGATCAGGATCAGCCGGTAATCCGTTCCAATATCCAGTCCGATCAAATCCGGAAGGCCGTCCCCGTCAAAATCTCCGGGTGCACATACATAGATCTGGGCGCCCATCCCGGTCGGCTCGGTTACCTGAAAGTTGGCTCCTAAGTAATTCAAAGTGATCGGCCCGCTCGGCCAGTTTGCCACCGAGGAATTAATAATGTCCTTATAGTCCACCGTGTCAAAATTCTCTGTCACAAAACCTTCATACTCTACACAGCTCTCCTGCGCCCAGAATCTTGCAGCAATGACCGCAAAAGCGATAACAAAGAGAAAAATCCACAGCCTTGATCTTTTTATATGTCTCATTTTAACCTGCTCCCCCCGAATCGTCTGCCAGTTCGACCTCGATCCTTGCCGTTGTCATACCGGCCCCGGTCCCGACCGCTCCAATGCACACCATCAACACATCGGATGGATCGGGCGTTCCTCCTCCGGCTTCGTCATCGATCAGAAAAACGGTATAAGTGATGTTGGGATCCAACCCTCCTCCGGAAGCAGGAATAAAGGCCTGCCGGAAAAAAAGCACATTGTTCACATCAGGCGTCCCGTCACCATTGGAATCAAGGAGCGCAAAAATCTCCTGGTCTGTCAGTCTCCTGAAGTAATAGGTGGATGAGGGCAGATCGATTCCGGTGGGATCGACCAAATAATGGTCTGAAAAAGAGTCCCATGCTTCCCACGAAAAGGCCTGCTCAAGGGATGACCAGGCGGAATTAAATCCCGCTTCCGCCGCATTAAATGCCTGTTCCTGAGTTCGAAGATTCCCGGCGATCTTGGATCCTGTGCTCGTGATGGTCAGCATAGCGATCCCCAGCGTCATCATAAAGGCCATGATGATGACCACGATCAGGATTCCGAATCCCTTTTCTCTGCCCTTCACTTAACGAACTCCTGTATTATAGATGTTCATAGAGAGATTCCGGATGGACGCTGTGGATTCCAGCAGAAACCGCCGGTGAAAGTCATCCTGCGCGGCAGCAGGGGAATTGGCCACAGCCGGTCTCCGGTAAATATGCATGGCCGGCGCGGAATCCCTTCTGACGCTGACATAAGCGCTCGGGGTCCTGCCCAGAACCCAGATCCTGATCTGTCGGATGCGGCTGATCACTTCCAGCTTGGCCTGTTTTGTGGACGCGTCATCAACCGCCTGAATGGTCCAGGCCGCATTGTTCCAATCCGTATAACCATCCATTGTGCCATCATCATCCAAATCCCCGTTATACTGGAACTGGATGGTTTCGATATTGACCGCCAGCGGGGAATGAAGGGGAGTTCCATCCGGATTGGTGGTGGACATATACAGCGTATTCGGTATCCCCAAATAGCCATCCTGCCCCACGTTCAGAGAGAGGCTTGAATAATCCGAAGGATTGCCCGTGGTGTCCAGCCAAAAATATTTGACCTGCCAGAATGTCATGATGGAATTCTCCCAGCAGCTGGAATCACAGCCCGTATCCACCAGCCCGCCGGGCGGATTGATGTCGGATTGCCCCGGAGCAAAATCGATTTGGGCTACGCCGCCCCCGCATCCATGGACGCTGTTAGACGCGACATAACGCAGGGCAAAACAGCCGGGACATGTCAAAGAAATGATCATATAGGTGTTGTTCTCATAATCATCCGGACAGGCATAGGGAGAGTTTTCATATGACCAGTCTTCCAGAAACACCACGGCCGCGCCACCTCCTGCTCCACCCTGGTATTTTGTGATCCTCAAGCTGAGCGGATCATCAAAATTCCCGATGACTTTCAGGGAATCGGAATATTCCGGGCCCGGGCCGAAGGCATCCGAGCCCTCGACAAAATACCCTCCGATATTGGAGCTCAATCCCACTCCTGCGGCACGGGCATACCGGGAAATCAGAAACATGGCGGACCGCACATCATGCTGGATTTCGGAAAACATCTGCTGGTCCACAGCCACTTTGTTGCTGCGGGAATAAATAGACAAAGCAGCAACGATTACAACCAGCAGGATAGTGCTGGCGATCAGTAGCTCAACAATCGTAAAACCAGGCAATGGGCTTCCCGGAATTCGATGTCTGTATTTTTTCATTGTTCTATCTACTGATCACTGTCCCGATATCTGCTTTTACCCTGTATTGGACCGGATTCTGGATGAGAGAATCTGCATTTACGCCTGAAACCATTCCTTGAAAGACCAGAATCCTGATATCCCATATGGTTCCTGAATTTTGAAACGTAGTAATTCTTCTGAAATCCACAACACTATCACTGTTAATATCCAGTTGTTCGTCCATCGGGCTGGAAAGGGCAATCAATTCATCCGATGTCAGATTGCGCAGGGAGTCTATCTGCTGCTGGGCTAGAAAGGCGGCGCTGCTCAATTTGTCCGCACGTGAATTGTTCAGGATACTGAATGTGAACATCTGGGCCAGACCCAGCAGGGCAATTCCCATCAGAGCGATAGCGATCACCACTTCTATGAGTGAAAATCCGCTTTTGCCGGACCGAGAAAGGCCTTTCCTTTTTTGCTTTTTCACATTCTCTTCCTTTTTTTCTTTATTCTGATTCCTATGTTTTGCTGTAATGGACTGACCCGCCTGAATAGATTGTTATATGACGGTTTGGGGGTTGGTTGTAGTTTTGAAGACTGGGACTCTGGATAGTAATGCTGTTTTGACTTGAGCTAAAATTTGTTACGATCCCCAGAGGCGAAAAAACAACCTGCTGATTCGGCAGATTTACTGTAACATTATAATCCGATGGGATA
Organism: Acidobacteriota bacterium; assembly: GCA_030669585.1. GTDB lineage: Bacteria > Acidobacteriota > Aminicenantia > Aminicenantales > Aminicenantaceae > DAOVDI01. Next base: position 28,662 of record DAOVDI010000012.1, on the reverse strand, counting down.
TTTTTTTTGACAAATTCGCGTATCATGTTCCACTGGTTGGCCTGATCCTCCCTTTCGATACAATAAGTCCAACCGGAAGATTCCTGAGCGAACCTTACCCTGTGATTCAGATGAGTTCTTACCGCCTGAAATTTAGCTCTTACCAAACTTGAAAGGACCTCCTTTGTCGTACTCTCCAGGGATCTTTTTTCCAGCGAATTTATAACTGCTGGGAAAATTACAGCCGCCATCACGCCCACGATCGCAATAACGACCAAGATCTCTATCATAGAAAATCCCCTGCATGTTAATGGTGTTTTTATCTTTTTGCTTTTTCCTGTTTCAACCATCGGCGATTTGCTCTCGTTTATGCGATTTATAATCTAAGGATGCACAAAATCTCCCTTTATATATATAGATGCTCTATTAATAGAATTAATGCTGTATTCTGTCAATCACCACAACCGATGATATTACCATCACCTCTCCTCACCCCCGGCCCCCCCCCTTAAACTTGACCAAGACAAAAAGATTAGCGAAACAAACGGGATAAACAGCTCCCCTCCTTTTTGTTTATTGATATTTATCGACTGGTATGGTATTGCTTATTTCACCTATGAATAAAGCAGATTCGATGATTCCAGAGAAAAAAATTGCTCTCTACATAATCCTGACGATCTTCCTTCTTTTTCTGTGCGCTTCCTTGTTTATCAATATTTTGTCTATCCAGAAAAATTTTCTTTTTGCCGATGAGGCGATCTATTATTTAATCACCCAGAGTATTGTGCAGGACGGAGATCTGGAATACACCAAAAAAGATTTGATCCGCTACAAAAAAGAGATCGGCGCCGATCCCCTGGGTGTTTTTTTAAAAAAAGGAAAGGATGATAGGATCTTCTTTGCAAAATCATTTGTTTACCCACTTTTTGCCGCACCTTTTGTTAAATTCTTTGGTATCAATGGATTCTTAATCTTTCACTCCTTTCTTCTTCTTATTATCCTCCTGATGGGATATGCTTATTTTTCTCTGGAAAACAGGCCTCTTCTCTCCCTCGTTTCGGTTGCCACATTCCTTTTTGCTTCTGTGGCCATCGTCTATTTTATCTGGATCCATCCCGATTTTTTCAACCTGTTCCTTGTATTTGCCGTTCTGTTCCTCTGGCTCTACAAACACAAAGCCGGAAAAATGAAAACAGCCGGCAGAAACTCCCGGATCTCCCGGTTTCTTTTTTCGAATGGATCAGACTATATGGCTGCTTTTCTTGCCGGTCTTGCTGTTTTTTCCAAACCTCCCAGTATTGCAGTTTTGGGGCCCTTTGTTCTGTATTATTTTTTAAAAAAGCAATTCATCAAACCGCTTGCGATTTTATTGATCTTCATAATCACAGCCGGCTTTTTTTTTGGAGTTAACCATCTGGCAACAGGAAACTGGAATTACCAGGGAGGCGAACGTAAGACTTTTTACAATGAGTTTCCTTTAGAAAAATCCCATTTGACTTTTGATACAGCCAAAGGGGCAAAGATGAGCACAGAGGGATATGCAGAATCTCATCTCCTTCCTATAAAAGTCGTTTTTTACAACATCTATTACTACTTTACCGGCCGGTTCACAGGATTGCTCTGGTATTATTTCCCTGCAGTATTGTTCCTGGTCCTCTTCTTAATCCGCAGAAAACAGCTTGATCAGTGGCTTCTTTTTATCGCCCTGGCTGGAGAAATCCTCATCTATATCGTCTTTATGCCGGACAACTATGCCGGCGGAGGAGGAGCCCTGGCCAATCGTTATTTTATCAGTATTTACCCCTTCTTCTTTTTTCTGCCAGGAATAAAAAGAAACATTAAGGAATGCGCAGCCTGCTGGGTTGTGGCAGCTCTGTTTATCTCCCCCATTCTGGTCAATCCCTTTTTCCATTCCCATTTCCCTTACACCCATGCTAAAAAGACTCCCTTTACCTGGCTTCCCTTGGAAATGACTTTGAACAATAATTTCCCAACCAATGCTAATCCATGGGCCGACAGACAGGAAATAGGACAGAAACCTAATCACGGATGGCTCTATTTTTTGGATGATAATTTCCTGCCCCGGCTGCCCGGACTGCAAGAAGACGGATTCTGGACACGGGGAGATCATAAAGCGGATATGGTCCTTAAAACCTATTATCCGGTAAAAGAACTTCGCTTCCGCCTGCTGAATAACCGCCGTATGAGCAACACGGTCAGTGTCAAGGTAGGCAGGGGAAAAAAAACCATTACTCTTGCCAAGAAACAGTGGGGAACGATCACTTTTTCTCCAAAGCCTTTGAAGATCGAATGGTGGCACCTCTACAGGATCAAGATCAAGGCGTCTAAAGGCTCCCTTCCCTATCTGGAGGATGAATTTTCTGATGAACGCAGGTATCTGGGCGTCTATTTCGAGATCGACATAACACCTGAAAAATAATGTGTGGTATCTGCGGTATTTTAAATTTTGATAAAACAAACAGCGTTCCACAGGATTTGCTGTCTTCCATGTGTAAGACCATCTATCACCGCGGCCCGGATGACGAGGGAGTCTTCATAGACAAAAATTTAGGCCTGGGCGCCAGACGTCTCAGCATAATCGATGTCCAGGGCGGACATCAGCCTTTGTCCAACGAAGACAAAACCGTCTGGGCAGCCCATAACGGCGAGATCTACAATTCTCCCGAACTGAGAAAAGAGTTGATCTCCACAGGCCATTCCTTCCGGACAGGAACAGATACAGAGACCATAGTCCACAGTTATGAAGAGTGGGGGAACGCATTTGTACACCGGCTCCGGGGTATGTTTGCGACTGCGATCTGGGACAAACGGGAAAAAAAATTGATCATTGTACGGGACCGGCTCGGAATCAAACCCCTTTACTACACCCTCATCAATAATAATACCCTGGTGTTTGGTTCCGAACTGAAAGCTGTGCTTATGCACCCCGGAGTTAAACGGTCTATCGACCCTCAGGCCCTGGATCTTTTTCTCACCCTTGAATACATTCCTGCCCCATTTTCCATATTCAAAGGTATCCACAAACTTCCGGCAGGAAACATACTGATCTGCGAAAAAGGAAAAATGCGGATCGAACCATACTGGGACCTGGGAACCCGTATAGAACAAAATCAGGGCAAAGACAGACGGTCCCTCCATTCTTTAGTGGACGAACTCTACACCCTCCTCAAGGAAGCGGTCCAATTCCGTCTGGTAAGCGATGTGCCATTGGGCGCATTTTTAAGCGGTGGGATCGATTCCTCCTGCATTGTAGGGCTTATGAGGGAACTGGGCGCATCGCCGCTTAAAACCTTTTCCATCGGATTCGAAGACAAAACCTACGACGAACTGGCGCATGCACGCCGGGTCGCTTCGGCCTTTGATACCGATCACCAGGAATTCATTATACAACCACAGGCCCTGGACCTCACTGAGCAGCTCATCCATCACCTGGATGAACCCTTTGGCGATTTTTCCATCTTTCCCACCTATCTTGTCTCCAAAATGGCCAGGGAGCATGTGACCGTGATCCTTTCCGGGGACGGAGGAGATGAGGTCTTCGGCGGATACGAGCACTATCAGGCCCAAAAACTGTCCCGGATCCCAATTCTTCCATCTGCCTTCAAGCTTCTCTCCCCGGCTTTAAAGGCGCTGCCTCCCTCTGAGAAAAAAAAGGGCGCCTGGAATAAGATCCAACGCTATGCCCAGGGTTTTGAAAACAGTAAGGATCTGAGGCATTTCCGCTGGATGATGTTTCTTTCCCGGAAAAACAAGCAGTCCCTGTACAGCGATAGTTTTTCCGATTCCCTGGGAGGCATCATCAGTATCAAAGACAGAGAGCCGTTCGACCGGATATATACTTCCCTTGACCGCTTCGACCGGATCAACGGGGAACTGGCTCTCGACCTTCAGTCCTACCTCGTGGACGACATCCTTGTCAAAGTGGACCGGATGAGTATGGCGGCATCTCTGGAAACCAGGGTCCCTCTTATCGACCACAAAGTGGTTGAATTCGCCTTTTCCCTCCCGGGCCGAATGAAACTGAGAGGACAAACCTCCAAATGGCTGCTTAAAAAAACCATGGAAGGCCTTCTCCCGCATGAAAATATCTACAGGAAAAAAGAAGGCTTCAGTATACCGATCAAACACTGGCTAAAAACAGACCTGAAGGATCTTCTCTGCGACACACTCACAGAGAAAAGAATTAGGGAAGAAGGATTTTTCCATTATTATGCTGTTCGGCGGATGATGGACCGGCATCTGTCGGGCAAAGAAAATTTCAGCCACCAGCTCTGGGCACTTCTGGTCTTTGCTATCTGGAAAGATACCTATCTTTAGTCGACAGACGAATCTAGTGAATGCAACGGATGATGAAGATGGTATTAGTACTGTCCGTGATCTTGTGTTTTTCAGAAACAGGGAGTCCGAGCACCCAGACGATCTCTCCGCCGGAGATGAAGATTGGATGTTTATCTCTTGCTGACGGAGGGATGCTCCTGGCCCGGAAGATCTCCTTGATCTTTTTACTGCCCGGAGCCCCACATGGATGATACCGGTCACCTTCCTGTCTATTTCTAACGATCAGAGGGAACCGGAGAGTATCCCTGTCAAGCATGACTCCCTGTAGATCGTCAAACTTACGCGTGAATTTGTCTTTTTGGATTTGATCTGCAAAAAACTGTAAGTTAATTTCCTGAATGTTTATTAGATCTTTCCCGTCCCAGCTATAGGAGTACTCGATCCTTCTGTCTTTTTCCCGTAGTAAACGGATCCGGTTGCGCTCTCGGATGAGAACAAGATCTTTCTTTAGATGAGCCTTTTTCCCTTCCTTTAACTCCCGAATAGTTTCCACATCATGGAGCGAGATCGCTCTGAGATCTCCTTTGATATTTTCGATAAAAATGCGAATGACCCGCCGGGAGATTGCCCGAGGCAGTTTAGACAATTTCACTACATCCAGATAAGCTTCTCCGTCGCCGGTCCGGATGGCCTCTGCCGCTGCATCCCCGGTCATACGGGTGAGCAAAACTTCCTCATCCTGTAGCAGGAGGGCTGTATTCGCCAGATGAGTGACGATCTGAGGATCATACTGTTTCTTGAGGAGCGGGATCAATTCAAGCCGGATACGGTTGCGGAGAAACCGTTTATTCAAGTTGCTCTCATCCACCCGAAAAGACAAACTTTTCTCAACAATGTATTTCTCGATCTCCTCTCGCTCTATTCCGAGAAGGGGACGGACGATCTTTCCCTCGACCACAGGGAAAATGCCGCTCAAACCTTTCCTTCCGCTGCCCCTCATCAGCCTGATCAGGAATGTTTCCGCCTGATCTGTCTGAGTATGTCCTGTGACGATCTTTTGTGCTTTGATCTTCCGGGCCGTCTTCTCTAAAAATTCATACCGTAATACCCGTCCTGCTTCTTCCAGGTTCAAGCCAAACTCAAAGGAATATGCTTTCACATCCGCCCCTTCTGTATAGACAGGAAGGCCAAGCAACTGCCCTGTTTCTTTAACCAAAGCCTCATCCTCATCCGACTGTTTTCTGAGCCCGTGGTTGAAGTGCCCGAGGCAAAGATCCAGATCCCACTTGTCTCTGATCTCAAGCAGCAGAGAGAGAAGCACTGTGGAGTCCGCCCCTCCGGAAAACGCAACAAGTACACTGTCCCCCCGGGAAAAAAGATCATATCGTTTGATAGTTTGGAGGAATTTTTCCAGAATAGTCATTGCTGCCATAATCATACTCCAAAATCTGACAGAGAAACAACATATGCAGTAAAAATAGGGTCTATAGAAGTCTATCGAGGTCCGTAGAAGTCGACGAATTCAAAAGAAGTTTATTTAGATTTTTTTGACTTCAATAGACTTCAATAGACTCCTATTGACTTCCATAGACTTCTTTTTTGCCTTGTTTGTTTGTCTTGTTTACCCGTTGACTTAGAAGTTGGATTTCGCTAAAATCTGTGAGCTTGGCGGTGTAGCTCAGGAGGTCAGAGCATACGGCTCATATCCGTAGTGTCGGGGGTTCGAGTCCCTCCACCGCCACCACAACCTCCCGCCCTTATTTCACCCTGACCCGGCTCTCTCCGGCAGTAAAGGAGATCGATTTTCCTGAAACGGCATTTCCTGTGACGTTAGCAGCCGCGATCGAGCACTCTCCTTTAGCCTTTGACAGAAAGACAAGGGTTGCTATCCGGCCTGATCCTTTGATACCTTTGCTGACATGTGGACTGGAAAATCCGATAGTGCACATACCTGAAGAATTGTCTATATTTTTCAAAAAAGGAATGTTCTCCCCTCCCCGGGTAATAATTGCGCCTGGAACAATCTCCTTGACTTCGAGCACCTGAGGGTCATAAGAGATCCCCATGGAAAAACTGCCGATCTCTTCTTCTGTTCTCATATTCAAGCTGATCCGGAACTCCCTGTTCTGGGGGATCTCAAAATTGGCCGGAGACAATGTGATCCGGTTCACCCCTGCTGCTCTTTGCTCCTGCTGTCTGGAAAGACGCTGGTTGATCTGCCGCGCTTCTAATTCTGCTTGTGATGTCCTCCCGTAAGATGGGCTGGAAGACATTGTTCCTTGAAGATCGACCCATATGGGTTCTCGATCTCTCTCAGAAAGCGGAATATTCCGAATAATATGTGGGGTTATGGTCATTATGACATCGGTCTGTTGGATAGTTGTGTCATCGCTGGAAAACAGAGCACCGATGCCAGGCAGGTTTTTCAAAAAGGCGACACCCTTTAACGTCTTCCGCTCTTCATCTTTCAACAGGCCAACCAGAAGATTGGTCTCTCCATTCTTCAAGCGGAAAACATTTTTGACCTCCCGTGTGCTTATGATGGGAATATCCGCATACCCTTTTCCTCCTATAGATTTAACCTTTAAATCCAGTTCCAGCGTCACTTCATTTTCCCGGTGGATACGAGGAACGATCGTGATGTCGATTCCGACATCTTTAAATTCAAAGGACGTGATGGGCTGCTGACTGACTCCCCCCGCAGCAATCGGGGAAAATGTCGTTGATGGAATTGGGACCTCATCGCCAACAAGGTATTTGATTTCTTCACCATGGATTCCTCTTAGCTGAGATTGGGCAATAAGCTTGGTATCCGAATCTGATTCCAGAAACTGAAGAAGGGATGCAGGCAGACTAATCTGGTAATTCTCTGCCTTTGAAAAATTCAGGTCACTCAGATTTCGCCATATAGACTCCACGCCTAATCCACTTATGTTCTTAATCCCAATAGAAAGGCTTTCAAAATCCAGACCCAATTGTCTCATTTTTGTCCGTGAGACCTCCATGATCTCAATGTTCAACATCACCTCAGCTTTTGGTTTGTCCCAAACATAGAGGACCTTTTCTGCCAGTTCCAGGACCGAGGGAACATCTCGAATAGTTACACTGTTCAGTTCTTTGTCCACAAACACGGTCGGGCCCTTGAACTGAGTTCGGAGAAGCTGGAGAAGAGAGCTTTGAACGTCCTGTGCATTGATATTGGAAAGATAAAAGGTTTTAATCACATTTAGTTCATACTGCATCCGCTTATCCGGGCGGTCGGGAATAATAATGACTGTCTTTTCATTGAAGCTTCTGTAGAAACTTTTTGAAGCCATGCAGAGGGCATTGAGAGCCTCTTCAAAATTCATGCCTTCCAGATCTATGGCAAAAGGCGTGTCTTTAAATAGTTCGTCAAAAATAATATTGACCCCGGCATATTTACCCAGGGCTAAAAAGATGGAACGCAGGTTCGTCTCCGTAAATTTGAGATCAATGGGGTCCCGGCTGACCTGGAGCTTAATAAGAGGTTCGATCTTTGATGCTACAGGTTTCTCGACTCTAGGTTTCTCACCCGCCATAGTGCGAGCTTCATCGATGATCCGGAAATTTGTCGGATCAAAGGAAAGAGCGGTCTTGTACTCGGCCAGGGCTTCCTCTTTTTTTCCTTGGGCAGAAAGATTTCTGGCCCGGGCCACATGGACAAGGCTCGCGTTGACTTTGGCTCGCAGCAATGCAGCCCTGTAATAGGATTTTTTCGGGTTTTCAAGCACAGCCCTCTCAAAATACTCTACAGCTTGATCCCAGTCTTTGTTTAATGCCGCCTGCGTCCCGCTTTTGTAGCTCGGACTCAACGTTGCACAGCTCCACAAAGCAAAACTGACTACTAATATTATCAATATTTTCTTCATCACTGCTCTCCTTCCAGGGAAAAAACCCTTGGCTGGGAATCAGGGCCGAGGATCGTGATCTCTGTGCGGGTGATTTTTTCAACCCGGAATCGCTCATCGATCCATTCATCCTTTTCCACAGCCAGGGCTTCATTCTTGTATTTAACCAAGGCCACGATCTTTTCCCCGGAATATACATATCCAATATATTGAAGTTCCAGTCCCTGGAGCTGACTCTGCGATGTTGCCAGGAGACCTGTTTCTGCTGCTGTCCTCTGGCCTGAGAGTGTTAAGCTTCCAGGCTCTGTATCTCTGCCCACGAATAACCCTGATGACATTCTTGAACCAGGCATAAAAATGTTGCGGACAGGTTTTTTCTGTTTTTCCGTCTTTTTACGGAGAAGACCCATTTTAATAAAACTGTCCGTCGTTGAAGTATCTTTTGCCTTTTCCGCTCCCAGGACCAGGCAAATAAAAGCCAGCCCGAATACACACAACAGAACAGTTCGCAAAACGTTATTATTCATAATATCCTGCTAACGTGATTCTCAACTTCAAAATACCGCTGCTTGCATCCACATCCAGAAAATCCACTTTTTCCAGGATCAAAAACCTGGGGAAAATCTCGATAGTGTGAATAAACTGCCTCAAATTGCTGTAATTTTCAGAGATAATAAAGTGAATCCGTACTAGATAGATCTTTTCTTTTTCAAATTCCTCGTATTCATATTCCAGGGAAGGAACCGGGATTCCTGTTCCCCGGAACATTTTTTCCAGGTCGAGACGGGCCTGGGTCAGGATATTGCTCTTTTTGTAAAGAAAATTTTCTTTCAGATCCTCCATGTCTTCTGCAGTCCGGGACCATTTATTCCAATCATCCCTTGTGCGTTCCAGGTCCGCTTCACCCGTCTGGAGAGCGGTCTTTGTTTTGGAAATCCTGTCCGTTGCGTGATAATATCTGGTTTTCTGAGCAGAGGCAAAAAGCAGGTCAAAAACACCCGCTGCCAACAAAAACAGACAGATCACCAGCAGGAAATTCTTGTCTTTGCGTGTTAACAGTTCAAAAAATTTTTTCATAAGTAAATGAAATCCTCACAAGCAGATAACCGTTCTCTGTCCGTGTCTCTCCTCTAACTCTGATCCTCTGATAATTTCGTTTATTCAAGTGGTCAATGAACACAAGAAGTTCATTCAGGGCCGGGGCCGCCACACTGATAGAAACCTCGATCTTTTGATCTTTTCCAGGAACAGGGGCGAGGGATACGATATAACAGGAATCAGGCAGAAGCTCTTCCAGATCCGAAAGGAAATCCGACCATGAAAAACTTTTTTTCAAGATCACGGAATTGATCAGATCGATCTTTGGCTTCCGGGATATGGTTTCTTTTTCGATCAAAGATGCCAGATCGCTCTTTTCCTTTTTCACTTTCTCCATGCGCTGTTCAAGTTCTGAAAGAGAAACATGAGCTTCCTCGCTTTTGCTTTTGTATCCAACAAAAATGAAACCGGAATGAACTGCCAGTAGAACGGTGAAAAAGACTACACTTCCACAGATGAGATAAAAAAGCCGCCTGTTCTTCAGCGGATTAGTCGCTAAATTGAGGCTTAACCGGTTCATTGACATATCGTTTGACCTAAAAGCGGAGAAAGAATATTTTGGTCCTTCGCACTTAAAGAAAATTTTAAAGTGGGACTGACTTTTTGAACGGGAAATTCCAGGTGGTCCTTTAAAGCATTGAAGATCTTCTCTCCTCCCTCCACAAATCCCAGCCGGATCTTGATGGTATCGATTATGTGGTGGTCATGATCCTCAATAAAATGAATAGTGTTATCGATCTCTTGAATGATGTTCCGGATCTCGGGTGCTTCCCCATCCGGTTCCGCGTCCGATAAAAACCCTCCCTTCTGGCGGGCAAGAACAATTTCCTCGTTGACAACCGCCAGCAGGCTCAATGAATCGGCCTCGATATTGATCAACAGTATATTTTTTTCTTCAGGCCAATCCACACAATGATATAGGCCTATGACCGGATTTGCCACAATCCCTACATCGATCCCGCATCCGGAAAGAAGGTCTTCATATTCCCGGACAACCGGATTTTTTGCGATCGAGGCTATCACCCTCTCCTTTTCTGCTGCCTTCACAACATGAAACGCTAGACGGGAATCTTCAGCCAGCATGGGCATCTGTTTTTTGACTCGATGCTGGATGACCAAAGCCTTATCTTTATGGCTCTTGGGAAGTGAATCAAAGGAGAAAACAAACAGCCTCTGGCACTGCTCGGGAAGGAGGAATGCAACCTTGCGGCCGTTAAACCCCAATTGGTCCTTTCCTTTGCAGACAACCTGCTCCAATCCGGTTCTGTCCTGTATGTTTTTTCCGGAATAAGAGGGTTTTACGATATGCTCCTGCAGCGGGAGTATAAAATAATTCTTCAGAAGACAGTTTTTGTGAGATGTATACACTCCGCTGACATAACGGGATGTGATCTGAATGGCTGTAGACGCAATAGGGTCCTGCATAAAATAGGAACAGATCTTCTGATAGAGTCTACTCATCCTGTCCTCACTCCACAAAAGTGACTTTATTGAGCTCCTTCAAGCCGGTGATCCCTGTCATAACCTTGTCTTCGATACCTATCGCTCTAAGAAAAATCATTCCCTCATCTTTCGCCTGCTTTCTGACTTCAGAAAGTGGTTTTCTCTCAAGTATCATTTCCCGGATCTTATCTGAAAGCTCCAGCAATTCAGCGATCGCTGTCCTTCCCCTGTATCCTGTAAACCCGCATTCCGCACATCCCTTTGCCTCAAAGAAAGTTCGATCTTTATACTTCGCCGGGTCCAATCCAGATTCCAATAGTGTTTCATTATCATATTTTACAGGTTTCTTGCAATGGGGACACAAAACCCGCACAAGCCGCTGGGCCAAAATACAGTTTAAGGCAGAAATAAAACTGTAAGGATCGACTTTCATATGCAGGAACCGACCGACCACATCAAACACATTGTTGGCATGGACTGTAGTAAAAACTAGATGACCGGTCAAAGCAGACTGGATCGAAATTTCTGCAGTCTCAGGATCTCGGATCTCCCCTACCATGATCTTATCCGGGTCATGCCTCAGGATGGACCGGAGACCCCGGGCAAAGGTCAGCCCCTTCTTCTCATGAACAGGTATCTGTGTGATGCCCTCGATCTGATATTCGACAGGATCTTCGATCGTAATGATCTTGTCCTGCGGGGTTTTGATCTCGGTCAATGCAGCATAAAGCGTGGTTGTCTTTCCGCTCCCTGTGGGGCCTGTCACCAGAACCATTCCATAGGGTTGGACAATATATTTCCGAAATTTCTTCAGAAGGGTGTCGGAAAAACCCAGTAACTCCATTTTCAGTTCAGAGATGGCCTCAGTGATCATTTCCTTATCCAGGATCCGGATCACGGCATCCTCTCCATAGATGCTGGGCATAATGGAGACACGGAAATCAATGGTTTTTTCTTTAATCTTCAGCCTGAATCTCCCGTCCTGCGGCACTCTTCGTTCCGCAATATCCAGATCAGACATAACCTTGATCCGCGACACAATAGGAGACTGAAACTTTTTATCAATGGCTTCCATTGCCTCTCTCAGCACTCCGTCGATCCTGTATTTGATGGCCACACCGTCATCCCAGGATTCAATATGTATATCACTTGCTCTCTTCTGGACTGCGGTAAAAATGATGGAATTGACTAGTTTGATGATAGATGCATCCTGATCAGCAAGTTTCTCTACAGATATGACCTCTTCGTCATCCCCACTTTCCCGATCCACCACCTGCATGACAAACCCTGCTGTGGCATCCTTCAGAACCTGAAGCGCAGTCTCACTTTTTCGCAGAGCTTCAAGAATAGATGTTTTGGAAGCGGCAAAAACTTCGACTTTTTTCCCCAAATAAGACTCAATGGAATCAATGATCTCTATGTCGGAAGGGTCGGCTATAGCAATTTTTACAGAGTTCTTATTATCCTCCAGGGGGACAAATAAAGCACGATGCAGAAAATCCACAGGAAATGACTGGATCAGTTTCCTGCTTAAGGACAGGGAAGAAAGCTCGAGATAAGGTATTTTATACCTTTCGGCAACTTTTTTGGTTTCCAAGTCCTCAGTGTGTGGATTATTTTTCGCCTTTTCTTCGGTTTTTTTTGTATTAGTCATCCTGTTACTCGTATAATATTGAATATCGGCAGATAAACTGACAGCAGCATTCCGGCTACTAAAAGCCCCATAACAATGATGATCACTGGCTCTATAAGTGAGACAAATCTGTCGATCTTCATTTGGATCTGGTGGTTATAGACTTCCGCCACATCAATAAGCATGCCGTCCAGGTTTGCCGAGGATTCTCCGATACGAACCATATCCAGAGCCAGGGCTGGGAAAAAACCTGTCTGACGGAGGGACTGATAGAGGCTTTCGCCATTTTTAATATGATCCGGTAGATCCTTCATTTTTTGGAAGAGAAATTTATTCGGAACAGCCTGGCTGGCAATGCCGATCGAATTGATCAGGGAGATCCCCCCACCAAGCATCAATCCCAGAGTTCTACTGAAAAGCGATACAGCCGACTCAAGCCAGATCATACGCGCATAGGGAATTTTAAGTTTCATCCGGTCGATGAAAATTTCTCCCTTTTCCTTTCTTTTCATCCGAAGATATAGAAAAAGCAAGAATAAAACCAGAGTCAGGAAAACAAGTACATTTCTCTTTGCAAAAACGGCAAAAGAGACCAGAACCCGGGTAATGGCAGGCAGACTGGCCTGAAATGAGGAATAAAACTCAGCAAATCGCGGAAGGATAAAATTAATCAGAATTCCCATCAGAAACATTGAAAAAATAATCAGCACTGTGGGATAGGTGAGGGCGGACTTGATCTTGGCTTTTGTTTCTGAAATGACTTTGGAATAATCGATATACTTGGAGATGCTTTCCGCCAAGTTGCCGCTCCGCTCTCCGGCCATAAGCGATGCAATGTAGACCTTTGAAAACTCACGTTCAAACGGCATAAAGGCTTCTGATAGAGATTTCCCTCCCTTGATCTCCTTCTCCACCTGCATCAGGAGTTCCTTCAGGTGAATATTCTTGACACGGCTGGAAATAATCGTGATGCTTTTGAGTACAGGATATCCCGCTTTAATCAAAGCTACAAGCTCCTGATTGAACATAAGGAAATCTTTATCTTTGATCTTTTTTTCAAAGGGGAGGATAGGGATATGGATATTTTTCCAATCTCTCCTGACTGAAAGAACACAGAATCCTTGTTCTTCATAATGCCTTCGGCACTCCGCGGCTGTGGAAATAAAAAAGGATCGGGAAACAACCTTCCCGTCATCCGATGTAAAGCGGCACATAAAATTCGGCATTATTGACCTTTAATCCAAGTGTTTTCACTATGCTATGCAGATGTTAGGGAATATCCTCATTTTTGTCAACATCGACGGGAGAGAAAGAGTTCTTCCCACTCTATTTCCTATATTGACAAAGAGGACAGAAGGTTTTATTTTAAAAACATGAGAATCAAGTGGCTTGTCTTTCCAGCCCTTGTTTTTACCACTGCTCTGTTTATACTTCCTTCCGGGCTGGGAAATGCCTGTGCGGCCGGAACAGTCATGAGAGCTAACCCGGAACCATCCTCCCAAGATACACAAAGGCCCAGAACGGATTATATGACCACCCTTCTAGCCAGAAGCACACAGCCACTGGGATTAAAAGATGATCCCAGGCTTCAGAAATATCTGTCGCAGCCGGGAATCAAATGGGCCATCCGATCCTCCCGAAGACATATTCTGAACTGAGGGACATATTTTTTTTGTAAATTTTTGACATGAAAAGGAAAATTGCATTCGCCGCTATTATTTTCATCCCCATGATAATCCTAGGCGGATGGAATATCTACAAGCGCGTCGCATGGAGGGAGCCGTCCGACGGTGTAGTCTGGGCAGAACAAGTTAAGGGCCTGACTGCCTTAAAAGTCGAACGAAACAGCCAGGCCTACCTGGCCGGGATTCGAAAAGGGGATGTGCTTTATTCCATCAACAATATCAAGATCAGGAATCAGATCGACCTGGCCAAGACACAATGGTCTGCCTGGCGTTCCAACCAAAAGCTGACTTACGAAATAAGCCGCCGGGAAGAACTTTATCACCCACTGCTTTATCTGGAGACAAAAGGCACAAATCTCAATTACTTCTACCTTGCTCTGATCGGTTTGACATCTCTGTTTATTTGTCTTTTTGTCTTTTTTAATACAAAAAAACCCTTTACTCTTCCTTATCTATTTTTCCTTTCAATATCCATAACATTTTACTCCCTCAATATATTTTCACCCACAGGACATCTGGATGCTATTGACAACATTTTTTACTGGATGGACAGGATTGCATTCCTTCTTTTCCCTCCCCTCCTGGCCCACTTTTTCATTTTTTTTCCAAAACGAAGACGAATTCCCAAAGACAGGCTTTCATCTATTAATCTTATCTATCTCCCGGGGTTCATTCTTTTTCTGAGCACCATCTTCATTCACCTTCCTAACATCTTCAAATTCAACGACTCCTTTATCCTTCAGTTTTACCGGATGTCCGAGCGGCTGGGACTGCTTCACTTCGGAGCTTTTTCAATCATAATATTTGTATTCCTGTTCCGTGATTCATTCCGGATGCGAAACCGGACCATAAGGAAACAATTGAATCTGATCTATCCCGGGATCGGGCTTGGACTGCTTCCCTTCACCCTATTGTACATCCTTCCCTTTATTTCAGGAAAGGCCCCGTCAACTGCAGGGGAGATGTCTATCATTTTCCTGGGGATCATTCCCCTGATTTTTGCTTACTCCATTTCCAGGAACAGGCTTTTGGGCCTGGAATTGATCCTGAAAAAAGCAGTTCCTTTTGTAACATCCTATATCGTTATTGCGATCCTGTATTTTGCGGCTAGCTCCCAGACGCAAATCTTATCCGAAACCACATGGAACACGATCATTGTAGGAATTTTGGCGATCATCCTTGGGGCAACACTCTTCACTCCACTAAAAAAGTTCATCCGGTCCATCATAGATAGATTCACATACCGAAGAAGCTACAAATACCGGAGAACCCTCCTATCCATCAGCCAGGAAGTCAGCCGGGAAAGAAATCTACAAAATCTTTCACAAAATATATTGGTTCTGACTGCAAACGCGCTGTCCCTGAAATATATCGCTTTTCTTCTGCCCATGGATGATCAGAAGGGCACTTTTCAGATCTTCAAATCCAAAGGTGAAAACCCCTCGAAAAAAGTAAAAGTGTTGCTTGACGACGAGATCTTCCAGTTGTTGAAAACACAGGATTTTCTTTCCTATTATTCCCTCCCGGAAAAAAGCGGCCTTCAGATAAAATTCAGAAAACTCTCCAATTATGGTATTTTTCACCTGCTCCCACTTAAAGTGGAAGACAGGATTATCGGATGCCTTGGCATGGGAAAAAAGATTGATAACACATATCTCACACCCGAAGACACAGAGCTTCTGCTGACCATCTCTTCTTCTGTAGCTCTGGCTCTGGAAAATGCCTATCTTTTTGACCAGGCCAACATCAGGGCGGCTGAACTGGAAAGGCTTAAAGACTACAGTGAAAACATTATTGAAAGCCTGACTGTCGGTGTCGCTGTCCTCGACCAGAATGGACGGATTATTGGATGGAACAGGATCCTTGAAGACATGTTCGCTATGACTAAAGATCGTGTTTTTGAAAAAAAATTGGTGACCATCCTCGGGAAAAAAAACTATTCGGCTCTCTTCCCTTCAGACACCCAGGGAGATTATAGGCTTATGAGTGAAATCACTTTCGAAATGCCGGATGGCACAAAAAGGATTTTTGACATAGTTAAAACACCGCTCTTGGACAAAACGCGAAATCCTTACGGG
Source organism: Acidobacteriota bacterium (assembly GCA_030669585.1). GTDB lineage: Bacteria > Acidobacteriota > Aminicenantia > Aminicenantales > Aminicenantaceae > DAOVDI01. Next base: position 12,578 of record DAOVDI010000012.1, on the reverse strand, counting down.
ACCATCATTGTCTTTGAAGATATCACAGAAAAAATTTCCATGCAGCAGCAGCTTTTAACTTCTGAAAAACTGGCCTCTATCGGTCTCCTTTCCGCAGGTGTGGCACATGAGATCAATACACCCCTCACAGGCATTTCAAGCTATGTCCAGATATTGCAGAAAAAAATGGCTGCCTCTCCCAATTCAAAGATCCTGGATAAGATCGAAGCCCAGACAGAGCGAGTAGGGCGCATTGTAAAAAATCTACTCAACTTTGCACGGAATCCGTCGGAATCCTCCTTTCATCAAGTCGATTTGGAGAGAAGCTTAAGTGAGATCATCGCCCTGATCGAATATAAGCTTAAACATTTAAATATCACTCTGGACATGCATTTGAACGCAGTTCCTCCCATTTTTGCCCAGGGAGAACAACTGCAGCAGGTCTTCATCAACATCATTCTTAACGCGATTGATGCCATGCCGTCAGGAGGGGAGCTCAGGGTCGACCTGTTCCAGGAAAAGCATCAGGTGATCATTAAAATTCAGGATTCGGGAAGTGGAATAAAAAAGCAGCACCTGCCGCACATCTTTGATCCGTTTTTCACCACTAAAGGCATCGGGAAGGGCACCGGCCTGGGCCTGTCCATCAGCTATGCTATTATTCAGGAACATCAGGGACAGATCAATGTGGAAAGCGAGGAAGGAAAGGGCAGCCTTTTTATTATCAGCATTCCAGCTGACCTTGACCAGTCCAAAATCTATATGAATTAAAAAAAATGAAAAAAAATCAGACGATTCATGTGATCGATGATGAACCGATCATCCACGAGGTTCTGGGAGAGCTTTTAACATCCGAAGGATATAATGTTGACAGCTCCGCCAATGGAGAAGAGGCTCTGGAAAAACATATTTCTAACGAATATGATCTAGTACTTCTCGATCTTTTAATGCCCGGCATGAACGGGATCGATGTCCTGAAGGAATTAAAAAATCGGAATCCGAAGATAGTCATCATCATCATCACGGCTTATGCATCGGTCGAATCCGCCATTACCGCCATGAAGATGGGGGCATATGACTATATTCAGAAACCTTTTAAGCACGAAGAACTTCTCCTCACCGTGAAAAGGGCCATAAACCACAAATGTCTTCAGGATGAGAACATCCGCTTAAAGAATGAACTGCAGGAAAAATTCCGCTTTGAAAAAATCATCGGGAAAAGCGCTGTTATGAATGAGGTTTTTGAAGTGATCAAAGCCTCCGCCCCTACACGGAGCACCATTCTGATCGAAGGAGAAAGCGGCACTGGAAAGGAACTCGTTGCTCATGCCATCCACCAGAACAGTGACAGGCGCACTTCGCCATTTATAGTCGTCAACAGCGGGTCTCTCCCTCCGGATCTTCTTGAAAGCCATCTTTTCGGCCATGTTAAAGGGGCCTTTACCGGAGCTACAACTCAAAAAAAAGGATTATTTGAAGCTGCTGAAAACGGTTCGATCTTTTTTGATGAAATTTCCACTCTGAATCTGGAAACACAGGCTAAATTGCTCCGGGTCATACAGGACAGAGAGTTTATGCGGCTCGGCGGGACCAAAACACTCCGGGTCAACGTCCGCCTGATAGCAGCAACAAACATCAATCTTGAAGATCTGATCAAACAGCAAAAATTCAGAGAAGATCTTTACTACAGACTTAATGTCATAAAGATAGAACTGCCTCCCTTGAGAAAAAGAATGGAAGACATCCCCCTGCTGATCAAACACTTTATCACAAGATATAACATAGAAAACAAAAAAGAGATCCAGGAAGTGTCCAAGGAGGCTATGAATATTCTAATGGATTATCATTGGCCTGGAAATGTCAGAGAGTTAGAAAATATGATCGAACGATCCATCGTTTTATCACAATCCTCGATCATCAGACAGGAGGACCTGCCGCCGTTCCTGATCAGCCCGGAACCAATAAGGGAAGATACAGGAACCGGATTTGCAGACAGCCTGGATCTTAAATCTCAGACACAGAACTTTCAAAAAAAGGCCATCATGAATGCTTTGAAGAAGACACATGGAGTCCAAAAAAAAGCGGCTCTACATTTAGGTATCAAGCCTACCACTTTGAATGAAATGATCAAAAGATTTGAGATCGATCTTAATCGTCTTTACGAGTGATCGTAACTTCCTGAAAGCCCCCCTTGATCAGCCTTCTTGTTAAACTAGAATCCGTCTCTCTTCCTTTACTACATTAAGAACAATATGCGTCACAGACCTGTCCACATTTTTATGGGCCTGGAGAGTCTTGAGAAAGGAGTTTAGGTCCTGCCGGTCCTTGAAGTATCCAATAAGAAAAGAATCCCAGTCTCCCGTTACATCGTAGACAGCAACAATATGGGGGTCTTCTGCGATCTTTTTTTGTGTTTCGATCAATTTCCCCTGGGAAATTCGTAGTGCAATGATGGAAATAAGCTTATAATCAAAATGTTCTTGATTGATATCAGGAATATATCCCTTGATGATTCCTGATTCTTCGAATTTCCTAATCCTGTGGATGACAGCTGTCACTGAAGAATCGACTTCTTTGGCTATTTCACGGAAACTTTTTCGCGCATTTTCATTCAGCGCTTTAATGATTTTAATATCCAGATCATCAAACATTCTTACCTCTTTTTAGTTTTTACTATTTATCCTGCTTTATTCATAAAAACTGCCGATAGCCTAACATAACTTCTTATATAGCATCCAGTAGTCGATGCAAAGGGTTCGAGGATTCAAGGGTTCAAGGATTCAAGTGCTTTGAACTAAGCTGCTTTTATCTTTTTGCCTCTTTTCTTGCTTTCACCTTTGGCCCTTGGCCTTCTTTAACTTCAATAGACCCCTATGGACTTCTATAGACTGTTTTTCCTTGGTCACTCCTCGCAGCTACGGCAATCTCGACCCGTGAATAATCCAGGTTATGTAATCTTTCGACTCAAACATTTATATACTAGCATAAAAATCATTTATTTCATATTATCCACCCATAGAATACATTTGTATCTGTAGAACGGCTATAACGTTGCATATGAAGCGAGAAAAGACAGAAAGAAAGGGGTCGAGGAGAGCCCAAAAAAAACAGTCTATAGAAGTCCATAGGAGTCCATTGAAGTCTATTGAGGTCCATAGAAGTCGTTGAAGTCTATAATAGTTTATTGGGTTCTTTGGGTTCGTTGTGTTCCTTGGGTTATTATAATTTGATTTAACTCAATAAACCCAATAAGCTCAAAGAGCTGGATTCCTGTCTACACGGGAATGACGAGAGTACGAGATAACGAGATGAACGATTTTTTCCCACTGCGAACAGAACACGACGAAGCCACTGCGGTGAGATCGGCTTGTAAATTGTTCAAGCAAGGGAGTGGACAAGAAGCCCGCTTCTTAATTTAGGCTCAAACCATGTGGATTTAGGCGGCATGACACGTCCTGAATCTGCGATATTCATAAGCTCAAGGATGGATACCGGATACAAGGCAAACGCGATCTTGAATTTGCCGCTGTCTACCAGTTTTTTCAGTTCACCCAACCCGCGGATACCACCAATAAAGTCGATGTTTTTGCTTGTCCTAGGATCTTTGATGCCGAAAAATGGATACAAGAGGTTGTTCTGAAGATAGGCAATATCCAGGCTGTTGACAGGATCGTCAAAATCAACCAATTCCTGCTTGATATTCAATTTGTGCCACACCCCGTTCAAATACATCTCGATCTCTCCTTTTTTCTGTGGCTTGTAAGGTTCCGTTCCGGCATTTTCCATGACAAACCATTTATTCAACTCCAAAAAAAGATCTTCTTCTGAATGTCCGTCTAAATTTTTCACAACGCGGTTATAATCCATAATATGGAGCTGATCATCAGGAAAAAGAACTGCAAGGAAATAATTGTATTCTTCATCCCCTGTGTGATCCAGGTTTGCGCTTTTTCTGATATTTGCGACCCTGGCAGCTGAGGCTGTCCGGTGATGTCCATCCGCAACGTACAGGTAATCGATATGCGCAAATTCCCTGATTAGCTTTTCGCTGTTTACATCTTCCACGATCCAGACAGTATGACCGATCCCGTCATCCGCCACAAAATCATAGATCGGCTCTTTTTTTACAGCCTCGGACACGACTTGATCAATGGTTCCTGCTGTTTTATACGCCAGAAAAATGGGACCGGCATTGACATTAGTAATATCAACATGCTTGATACGGTCAACTTCTTTGTCTTTTCGTGTGTGCTCGTGCTTTTTGATGATATCATTATTATAATCCTCAACCGAAACACATCCGACTATCCCGTATTGCTCCCTTCCGTCCATGGTCTGGCGATATATGTACAACCGTGGATCGGTCTCCTGAACAAGAACCCCCTCCTCCATAAATCTATCTATGTTTTCCCTGGCTTTATCATAGACCGGCTGAGAATAGAGGTCGGTGCCCATAGGTAGATCCACCTCAGGTTTGACAACGTGCAAAAAAGAATAGGTGTTGTCCTGAACAAGCTCCCTGGCTTCATCGCTGCTGAGTACGTCATACGGTAAGGATGCAACATCCCTCTCCAATCCCTGTTTCGGCCTCCAGGCCTTAAATTTTCTGAGTACTGCCATAATTATCTCCTCTTACAAGAAAAAAAATATAGTTTTAACACATAATCCATCAACCACATATCTTTCGTACGATTTCATAATCCTTGATGATATTGATGGTTACCCGCCCTGCGATCTTCCTGATCTTTTTGATCTCTTTTTCAGACAGTTCCTGCCCCTCGATCTTCAGAATATCCTTCACGCCATATCTTCCACTCTTCACATTTGTGGCCATGGTCACAACAGAGTTTGGATACCTTTCCTTGATATCCAAAACATCTATGATGTCATAGGCCTTGTTTGGAGGCAGGTGGTCAAACACAGTTCCGCTTTCTATCTTGTTGATTTTAAGTTCGGTATACATGCCGGACAACCTCCAGTAAGATTTAAGCTCTCTGGCTTTGAGCTCAGGTTTTTTAGTGATAGAATCGATAAAAACCTTTAGAAAGTTCTCATCGGAAATGATAGGAATCCCCAGAGGAGCGAACCTCTTCCGGCATTTTCCCTCCCGGCTCAGATCAATAACGATGTCAGGATTTCTGTCCACGATCTTAAAACCGATCTTTTCCAGAGCTTTCTGAAAATCCGGCCTGAGATCCTGGATGCACGCTTTTCCCTTCAATGGAATGCCTGATTCAGTAGCTACAGCCGCTTTGAGAAAGGCTTCCTCAAACGTCTCTCCCATACAGGCTACTTCTCCTGTAGACTTCATTTCCACATCCAGCCTGGGATCGGTTCCTTCAAACCTCGACCATGAGAACATGGGCATTTTTACGGAAAAAAAGCCTGTCTTAACCGTCTTTAAACCTCCGGGAAGAGGTTCTCCAATCATACATCGAGTAGCCAGTTTGATAAGATTGATCCCGATAGTTTTGGATGTGTAAGGCATGGATCTGGACGCCCTGAGATTGCATTCAATGACATAAACCTGATCTGCCCTGACCATGAACTGGATGTTGAACGGCCCCTTGATACCCAGTTCCCTGGCAATAATGTCTGCGCTCTTTACGACCCTCTGTTTGATCGAATCGCTGATCCCATGGGCAGGTATAACCATGGTGGCATCACCTGAATGAACCCCTGCATTCTCAATATGCTCGAGTACGGCTCCGATAAAAGCCCGGCGGCCATCACAAACTCCGTCCACTTCCACCTCCCGGGCTCCTTCAATAAATTTTGAGACCATAACCGGATGGTCTTTGGAAAGGCTCGCGGCATCACTGATATAACGTTTAAGCTCCACATCATTCCTGGCCACCTTCATGGCTGAGCCGGAGAGAACATAGGATGGCCGTATGATCACTGGATAACCAACTTTCCTGGCGAATGCTTCTGCTCCTTCAAGTGAGATAAACGAACTCCATGGAGGCTGTTTTATATTGTGCCGGTCTAGGATAGCAGAGAATTTCGCTCTATCTTCCGCAGAATTAATATCGCTTCCAAAAGTTCCGAACAGGGTCACTCCTCTCTTCGCAAGGGGATAAGCAAGATTATTGGATGTCTGCCCTCCCACCGAAACAACCACTCCGAGAGGAGTTTCTTTCTCGATGATATCCAGGACACGCTCCAGGCTGAGCTCCTCAAAATAAAGCTTGTCCGACATGTCATAATCGGTCGATACGGTCTCGGGGTTGCAGTTAAGGACCGTGGTCTTATATCCTTTTTCCCTTAGCTCCCATACACAGTTCATCGTACACCAGTCAAATTCCACGCTGGATCCGATCCTTATGGGACCAGCTCCGATCACAATAATCTGTGCCTCTTTTTGGAATGATATGTCATCATGACGGCCGTTATAGGTGACATAGAGATAGTTTGTCTGCGCCGGATATTCGGCAGCCAGTGTGTCTATCTGCTTTATGCTGGGAAAAATCCCCAAATGCTGCCGCACGGCCCTGATCCGGGCATGGCTGGATCCCATAAGCAGGGCGATCTGATTATCCGAGAAACCCAGCTCCTTTGCCTTCCTGAGCTTTACCTCCAGGTCAGGGTCGGAGAACCTTATTTCTTTTATAATAGAATAATGTTTGACGATATTTTCCAGTTTATGCAGGAACCAGGGATCAATTCCGGTAATTTCATGGATATCTTTGACCTTCAGGCTACAAAGAAACGCCTCAACCACGGAAAAAAGTCTGTGGTCGGTCGGAAATCTCAGATCTTCTTTTATCCGGTCAATATCAAAATCTCCCTCTACAACAAGTTCTCTACCCAACTCCAGCATTCGCACGGCCTTGTGAAGCGCCTCCTCAAAGCGCCGGCCTATAGACATGACTTCCCCGATGGATTTCATCTGGGATCCGATCTCAGCTTTGACTCCTGCAAATTTCCGCATCTCCCACTTAGGGACTTTAACAACAATGTAATCAAGAGCCGGTTCAAAACAAGCTTTAGTCACACCGGTGACCTTATTGGTGACCTCGGAAAGACAATAACCGATGGACAGCTTGGCGGCCACATAAGCCAGAGGATAACCTGTTGCCTTAGAGGCCAGGGCACTGCTTCTGCTCAAGCGGGCATTGACTTCAATGACATAATAAGTGTCACTCCGGGGATCCAGAGCATACTGAATGTTGCACTCACCCACAATTCCCAGGGAACGGATGATCTTGATGGAGGATGTCCGGAGCATATGGTATTCGTCATTTGTCAAAGTCTGGGAAGGAGCGACAACAATGGAATCCCCGGTATGAATTCCAAGGGGATCAAAATTTTCCATGTTGCAGACCGTGATACAATTATCGGCCGAGTCTCTGACGACCTCGTACTCCACTTCCTTCCAGTGGTGAAGATATTGTTCCACCAGGATCTGTCTGACCGGCGACTGAGTGAGACCGGCCTCCACAGCAGATTTCAGCTCCTCTTCCCGCCAAACAATACTGGAACCCAATCCGCCGAGTATATAGGCAGGCCGGAGCATCAAAGGAAATCCCAGCCGGGAAGCGATCTTTTTCGCTTCTGCTGCGGATTGCGCCGTGTCACTGGGCGCGGTCTGAGCGTCAACCTTCTCCAGGATTTTTTTAAATTCGGCCCGGTCTTCTGTCTTTTTGATGGCCTCGATCCCGGTTCCCAGAACTCTGACCCCATATTTATCAAATATCCCGGTATCGAAAAGAATTACGCCGACATTCAGGGCTGTCTGCCCCCCGAACGACAGAAGCACCCCATCCGGCTTTTCTTTTTTTATAACTTGTTCGACAATATCCGGATTAATGGGTTCAAGATAGAGCTTATCTGTCATGTCATGGGAGGTCTGCAGGGTCGCAACATTCGGGTTGATAAGAACCGTCTCTATTCTTTCCTCTCTCAACGCTTTCAGAGCCTGGGAACCGGAATAATCAAATTCCGCCGCCTGCCCGACCCGGACACCACCTGAGCCAAGGATCATGATTTTTTTAATGCTCTGATCTCTAGGCATGCTCTACGCTTTTTCCTTTTTTACCATCCGGATGAACCGGTCAAACAGAAACGATGTATCCTGGGGGCCGGGAGAGGCCTCGGGATGAAACTGAACCCCCATAATAGGAAGCTTCCTGTGTGATATTCCCTCCACTGTCCCATCATTTCCATTTCTAAAAGTCACACGAAGGGCACTGCTGTCGAGAGACTCAGGCCGGACAGCAAATCCATGATTCTGCGATGTGATATAACTTTTCCCGGTATCAAGATCGATAACAGGATGATTCTGTCCGCGGTGCCCGAATTTTAATTTATACGTATTTCCCCCCAGAGCTAAGGCCAGGATCTGATTGCCCAAACAGATCCCCATGATGGGAATGCGTTTTTTTATGATATCCTTGACGGAGCGGATCACATAACCAGCTTTCTTCGGATCGCCAGGGCCGTTGGAGATAAGAATTCCGTCCGGATTCAAAGAAAGAATCTGCTTCGTTTCCCAAATAGCCGGTACCCTTATCACATTCACTCCCCTTTCCAAGAGGGACCGGATAATGTTTAGCTTAACTCCGCAGTCGATAACAATGACATTGAGCCTGGGGGACGAATCAGCGGAATATTTTATCCTGTCACGGACTGTTACATGTCCGACAAGGTCGGTTGTGTTGGGGTCCTCAACAGAAGCCACTTCGTCCTTCAATTTTTTTTCATCAATCTTATCTCTGCTGACTTCCAGGATGCCCAGTATTGTGCCTTTGACCCGGAGTGTTTTTGTGAGCTCCCGTGTATCAATTCCTTCGATCCCTGGAATGTTGTGCTTTTTCAGGCATTCATCCAGGCCCCTCTCACTTCTGTAGTGAGAAGGCTTCCGGCAGAGCTCGGATACGATATATCCCCAGATCTGAGGTTTGTGTGATTCTAATTCTGTAGAGCCTACGCCGTAATTTCCAACAAGCGGATATGTTTGGCAGACGATCTGGCCAAAAAAAGAAGGGTCTGTGATGGACTGGACATAACCGACCATTCCTGTATTGAATACGATCTCACCGGAAACCTTTGTTTCAGCGCCAAAACCAACACCTATCCATGTGGATTTGTCTTCCAGCACTAAAACAGCATGCTTCATGTGTTGGCCTTATTTTACAGATTTAAAAATATTTATCCAGGCTTTTACAGCAATGGTGTCTCGCCCGGAACCGCCACAGGTTCAACAGCAAGGTCCCCCATCTCATATTTGGGAGGCGACAGGTCCAGTTTGGATGCTTTCATCACCCAATCCCAGCTAAGTGACCGGCCAGTATAGGCGCTCATACGGCCCATAATAGCGGTTAGTGTGCTTTCCGCAACGCGCTCCCCTTCATTCAGGGGTTTTCCAGCCTTGATACTGGCGATCAGGTCCGCATGTTCCTGGATATAAGGATTTGGGGATTCCTTTTCATCTGCCCATGGTCTGGCCCCCTGGATAAACCCATTGGCCCCGGAAGTAAAAGAAAACCCCTTGGTCCCGATGACCCTTTCGGATACATTACTGCTGCATCCTGCTGTCTGCCGGCACATGCTCATCACCCGTGCGCCGCTTTCATATTCATACTCCACAGCAAAGTGATCGAAGATATTGCCGTACTGGGGAACGGTGCGCACCTGCCTGCCGCCTATCCCGGTACATTTTACCGGATGACTGCCGATCGCCCAGTTTATGACATCCAGATTGTGGACATGCTGCTCGACGATATGGTCACCAGAAAGCCAGGTAAGGAAAAGCCAGTTCCGGATCTGCCATTCCATGTCCGACCAGCCTTTTGCCTTCCAACCTACCCAGTTGTTCATTGCACGCTCGACCCAGAGATCTCCCATGTTCCAATAACACTGGCCGGATACAATCTCACCGATATCGCCATTGTGAACGCGCTTTATAACCTCCAGGTAATGGGCCTGGTGGCGGCGCTGGGTGCCGGCAACAATGCCCAAACCCTTTTCAGATGCAAGTCGAGAACTTTTAATCACCAAACGGATACCCACAGGATCAACAGCCACAGGTTTTTCCATGAAAATATGCTTTCCCGCTTCCACGGCAGCTTTGAGATGGATCGGCCGGAAATGGGGAGGCGAAGCCATTATAACCAGGTCCACATCCGTGGACAGGACTTTTTTATACGCATCAAATCCCGTAAAAAGCTTTTCCTTTGTAACGGCCAGGTTTTCCTTTGGAACTTTTTCAGTCAACCGTTTGAATGAATTTTTAAGATGGTCCTCGAACAAATCTCCCATAGCTGTGATAACCGCATCCGGTCTGGCTTCAATACAATTGATGGCTGCTCCGGTTCCACGTCCTCCGCAACCTATCATTCCGACCCGGATCTTATCAGACCCGGCAGCAAACAGACCTCCGGACAGAGGCATTGCAGCCGCCAGGGTAACAGCAGATGTAGTTTTGATAAAATCCCGTCTTGACATCCCTGATTGTGATTTTTTTTTGCTCATTTGTTTATCTCTCCCTTATAGAATTGCCGTGATTGATCCCTCTCTAAAAATCATCACAGGCTCTGTAAGCTTCGATTAGGGCTTTTTCTCCTTGTTTACCTTGAAGGCTCTTTCCATGTTCCATGCACAGAATCCCCCTATAGCCCTTTCCGTGAATATGCTTGAATATATTTTTAAAGTTGATCTCCCCGGTTGTCGGCTCATTCCGTCCAGGATTGTCACCGAGATGGAAGCTTGCGATCTCATCCCAGGCCCGGTCAATATTGGGGATCAGGTTCCCCTCGGATATCTGCTGGTGATAGAGGTCATTGACGATCTTACAGTTCGGACTGTTCACCGCCTTGCATATCTGATAAGCCTGAGGAATTCCTGTCAGAAAAAGCCCGGGATGGTTCCACCTGTTTAATGGTTCGATAACAATGACCAATCCGCTCGGCTCGCAAATATCCACACATAATTTCAGGTTGTCGATCACATTAGCTGTCTGATAGTCCCATTCCAGTTTTTGTCCATACCTCCCCGGAACCACCAGAGTCCATTTGGCATTGACCCGCTCAGCTGTTTCCACAGCCTTTTTCATCGTTTTTGCAAGCATCTGCCGGACATCCTTATCCCGCGTAACAAAAGACTCTTTGGAAAAATCAGCATAGGCCACAAAAGGTCCAAGTCCCATGTTGAGGCGTTCCAGCTCGCGGGCAATGGATTCTTGCAAAGGGGCCGGCTTTTTCATAAAACCGTTGTCGAACATGGCCCTGAACCCCTGGTCTGCCATGAATTTCAATTGATAGATGGGATCCTCGCCGGCATGCGCCTTGAACATTCCGAAGTAGGGCGCGTATTTTAGTTTAAATACGGCCTTATCCGTTCCGGAACTCCGGCCCGGAATACCTGCTGTAAGGGGATTTGCCGCCAATGCAGCCATCGAAGCCGCAGCCCCTCCTAAAAATTTCCGCCGGGAGAACCCCTCTTTTTTCTCTGTCATCATTTCACTCCTTTCCTTGAATTATAAATAAAATATTTTGACACTACTGAATCAAAAAACGACTTTTTTCCATTCTATGTATTGAAATGGGCAATTGCAAGAATGATCAGGACTCACATCGTTTTATCATCTCCATCAGCTCTGCCAGGACCATAGCTGTGGCTCCCCATATCTTGTGCCCGCCGTAGAAATAAAAAGGCACCAGGATGTTTTTCCCTCTGATCGTCCAGTTTTCTTTCTTGATGTTCTGAGAATCAAGCAGGTGGTCCAGTGGAATTTCGATCACTTCAGCTACTTCTTTGGCCGAAGGTACAAACTCTGGTCTCGAAGCTGTTATTCCTACGACAGGATAGATGCAGTAATTACTTGGAGGAATATATAGAGGAGTTAGATCACCCAGTATTCGCACATCTTCCGGAAGCACCCCCATCTCCTCCTGAGTTTCCCTGAGGGCAGTTTGCTTAAAACTCTCCTTGTGCTCGCATCGCCCGCCTGGAAAAGAGATCTGCGCCTGGTGCTGGCTGACACGTTCGGTACGGCGGGTCAGGACCAGATGGAGCCGGTCTTCCCATGGATAGAACAGGATCAGCACACCTGCTTTAATGCAGGAATTCAGCACACCATCCACCAGTCTGTGTCCGATACTCGGGACCGGGATCATTTTCAATTGAGCCTGGAATCCGGGTTTGGAGCGGAGAAAGGCTTTCTCCAGTGATCGAATGCTCAGGTCTAAGCGAATAGAAGGCCCTTTCATTTTTTTGCAGACAAATTTTTCATTTTTCCGTATACTGGAAACCGCCAGGCAGGTTATCCAAGTGTTTGGCCAATTTTTTAAATACATCCTTATTCTTCATGCATATTCCCTTTTATCCTGCTTTATTCATAAAAAGTGTCGATACATAAAAATAAATCTTCTGATGATTATATCAATGTTAAAACGTATCGACAATTTTTATAAATAATTCAGACTACCCTGGATTATTCACGAGTCGAGATTGCCGTAGCTGCAAGGAGTGGTTCGTGAAGCTGTATTCATATACTGCGAACGGAACACGACGAAGCCACTGCGGTGAGATCGGCTCGCCCGAAGGGTAAAAATGCCGATAATAAAAATAGTATTAGAGGATTCAAGGATTCGAGG
>DAOVDI010000059.1 GCA_030669585.1 Acidobacteriota bacterium | reverse complement strand
TTACTGCTAAAAAGTGCTATAAAGTGCTTAAAATTGCTTAAAGCCAAAATTTCAGGAAAATTTCATAAGTTACTGATATTAAAGGTTTATATGGGGGGAATAGCTGGCACGCCCGGAGGGATTTGAACCCCCGACCTTTGGATTCGAAGTCCACCGCTCTATCCACTGAGCTACGGGCGCACCTTACAATATTATAGCAGATAATTAACCTGCTTTATTTATAAAAATTGCCGCTAGCCTAACATAACGTCTTATATATCATCCGGTAGTTGATGCAAAGGGTTCAAAGAACTGGATTCCCGCTTTCGCGGGAACGACGTCTGGATTCCCGTTTTCACGGGAATGACGATAAGGAAGGAACTGGATTCCCGTCTGCACGGGAATGACGTAAATTAAATGGCTTTGGGCGAAGCTGCTTTTAACTGTGGCCCTAGTTGCTTTTGGACTCTTCTCTTATTCTGGCTTTCACTATTTCCCGCGTTTCTCGCTTTTCTCGCTGGCGATAGCCGCCCTTGGCCTTCTACGACTTCAATAGACTTCAATGGACTCCTATGAACTTTTATAGACTTTTATTCCCTTTGACTGTTATCATATCCACTGTATTATTCACGAGCTGAGGGATTAGTTTGGGTCGGTGCAAGGATTGGGTCGTGAAACCGACATAAAAACATATTATTAATAATCCAGACTGGATTGAAGGGAGGAGATCATGAAAAAACACCTGTCACTGGCGATCTTTATTTTGATTCTGGGATCGATGTTGATTCCAGGCACAACGGATTCAACAACCGGCCAATCTGTTTATTCTATAAAAGACCATTACACCAAGGCTGAATACATGGTGCCCATGCGGGACGGGATTAAACTCTTCACACAGGTGTACACTCCAAAAGATCAGACAAAAAAATACCCCATCCTTCTTTTGCGAACACCTTATTCGGTTGGAAATTACGGCCAGGAGAATTTCAAGCGCCGCCTGGGTCCGGCAAAGGAATACGCGGAGGAAGGCTTTATTTTTGTTTACCAGGATGTCCGGGGAAAGTTCAAATCCCAGGGCGAATTTATCGTCATGAAACCGCATAAAACTGTAAAAACAAGCGACAGGGATACTGATGAGAGCAGCGACACCTATGACACGATCGAGTGGATCTTAAAACAGATCCCCATTCACAATGGACGGGTCGGTCAATGGGGTATTTCCTATCCTGGTTGGCAGACCGTCATGGGCATGATCGATGCTCATCCGGCACTGAAGGCCTCTTCTCCACAGGCTTCTCCATCAGACATGTGGATCGGAGATGATTTCCATCACAACGGCGCATTCCGCTTGATGTACACTTTCGGATGGTTGTCCAGAAATGCGGCTGTCAGGTCCGGCCCAGGCACAAAAGGCGCTGCCCGTTTTGATTACGGCACTCCTGACGGATATTCATTCTTCCTTGAGCTAGGACCTGTGGCTAATGTTGACAACAGATATTTTCACAATCGTGTCCCCACATGGAACGAATACATGATACACGGGGATTATGACGACTACTGGAAAAAGCAAAACGTTCTTCAATATCTCGAAAATATAAAGCATCCTATCCTGAATGTAGCCGGCTGGTTCGACGCCGAAGATTTTTATGGCCCTATGAGCATTTACTATACACTTGAAAAAAAGAATCCCGATAACAAGAGCACGCTTGTGGTAGGTCCCTGGCGCCACGGCGGCTGGGCATCCATGCCCGGCGACCGCCTGGGAAACATCAGCTTTGACGTTAAAACAGGGGAATATTTCAGAAAAGAGATCGAGCTTCCATTTTTTAATTTTTACCTCAAAGACAAGGGAAAACTGGATCTGCCGGAAGCCAGGGTGTTTGTTACAGGAACCAACAAATGGAAATCCTACGATTTATGGCCTCCTGAAGAAGCAAAAGAAACCAATATCTATCTGCATGCAGGGGGAAAACTCTCCCTTGAACGGCCTGTGCACAGTTCCAACAAATCAAACGATTCTTTTATCAGCGACCCCAATAAACCAGTCCCATTCAGCGCAGAGATCCGTACCTCACAAGGACACCTGTGGATGGTGGAAGATCAAAGGTTTGCATCCAGGCGTCCGGATGTTCTGGTGTATCGATCGGATGTTTTGACAGAAGATGTTACCATTGCAGGACCTGTTATTGCCAGCCTGTTTGTTTCCACAACAGGAACGGATGCTGACTGGATCGTCAAATTGATCGATGTCTATCCCGGAAATTTCCCGGACAATAAACCCAATCCCACAAAGACTAGAATGGGGGGATTCCAGATGCTTGTCGGCGCAGAGGTTTTTCGGAGCAAATACCGGGAAAGTTACTCAAACCCTAAGCCTTTGATTCCCGGTCAGATCACAAAAATCCAGTATGATCTTCGTGATAAATGCCATACATTTCGTAAAGGGCACCGTATAATGGTCCAGGTACAGAGCACATGGTTCCCGGTTATAGACCGGAATCCGCAGAAATTCGTGGACATCTATCACTGCAAGCCATCCGACTTTCAAAAAGCGATCCACCGGATCTATCGCACAAAGGATTATCCATCCCACCTCAAGGTGAGGATTCCGAAAAACCTCTGATCGATTGTATAAGTTAGTTTTACTTTTCTACGATCTTATATTCATAACATTTAGTACCACGAAGCTTGTCGACAAGATAGACTCTATCTTTGTTGATCGTTATGCCGTCGACAAAATGTTTGAGCGGGATGTTTCCCAGTAGCACACCCTCGGAGTCATAGATTTGAAGTTTATACATATCCGTCTCTTCAAGCTCGGTATTTCCTGTGACCTTCACATTCATGGATCTATGTCCATTGGTCATTTGAACGGATATATTCTGGCCGACCTTTTCGTCTTCTTTGACCTGCCTTATAAGAGTGATGACCCAGATGCGGCCCTGGTCATCCACAGCAATCCCATTAGCACAGCGGTTCATCTGCGGAGCTTCGATCCTTACATTGCCTCCCCTGACTTCCCTTTTTCCCTTATTCTTCGGGGGGGCCATACTGTAATTCAATTCCCGGTCAGATCTCCAAAGCAGTTTTCCTTCCTGAGAATATTTCTCGATCCTGTTCTGGAAAGGAAAAACAAGGAAGATATTGTTGTCCTTATCCACAGCAAATAAAACTTGATTCCCCATCCGGTTGAGCATCATATTCTTATAATCGCGCTGGGTCCCGAATTCTTTTTGGGTATTCCCTTCCATGTCGATGATCTTTATCAATTTAGGAAGCTCTTTGTCCTTATCCTCTTCCCCCATCCCAATCATTACAAACCCTCCGGATGCATTCATAACCAGTTGTCCGGTTGTCAGGATTCTGGCTGCACCGATGGTTCCCTGAGTCATCCGGATCGTTTTGTATTCCTTTCCATCCGGCAGCAGGATCTGGACTCTCTGATTGTTAGGATCCGAGACGAGCAGGTTCCCCTCAGGGTATATATCAAGGGAAACAGGATAAGACATCTCACCAGGCCCCTGCCCCCGGCTGCCTATTGTATCCAGATATTTTCCATCCGGACTAAATTTCTGGATCCGGTGGTTACCTGTATCAAGGATATACCAGTTGCCCTGAGCATCAAAAACAATATCCGTAGGCATATAAAAAGCGATATTTTCATCCTCAGCATTGATGTTTCCTAAAGTCTTGACCAGTTCCAGACTGATCTTCGAGTCTTTTCCCCATTTTCCCTGATCGCCGTTATGAACGACACGCACGCCATCAACAGTTTCGACCTTCTGGGCATTGGCTGTCGAAAATGCGAATATGAGAATCAACAAAATAATTTCCATTCCTCTTTTTGTTCTTTTCATGTTTTTTACCTCCACGATTATAAACAATAATTATATATAATATGTTGCATGTCTATCGAAGTCCATAGGAGTCTATCGAAGTCCATAGGAGTCTATCGAAGTCCATAGGAGTCCATTGAAGTCGGAATAAGAAAAGAGGCGAAAGGCCAAAGCAGCTTAGCCCAAAGAAAAAAAGTCCATCGAAGTCTGTAGAAGTCTTTTGAGGTCTATAGGAGTCAATTCTTTTCCCTTGAATCCTCGAACCCTTATCTTATATGAAATTTGGAAAATACATTCACAGTGTGTAAACTGTATATGAGATAGATGAACGAACACGAATCGACAGATACCACAGCAAACATCTCACGGACGATCGGCACCGGCACTGCCACTTTTATTGTTGTGGCCAATATGATCGGCGCCGGCATTTTCACCACTTCGGGCATCATGGCGTCCAAGCTCCCAGGCCCGGGTTGGGTTTTGCTGTGCTGGCTGCTCGGCGGGCTTATCGCCATGGCCGGAGCCCTCAGCTATGCAGAACTGGCTACCCGAATGCCGGTAGAAGGCGGCGAATATATCTATCTTAAACGACTGTACCATCCCGCACTTGGGTTTCTGACCGGGTGGACCAGTTTTTTTATTGGATTCTCAGTGCCTATTGCCGCATCAGCCATGGCCTTTTCCGAATACATCTTTGCAGGTTTGAAAACACATCTCCCCGGTTTGGATCCATCGCAAATCATCCTGATGAAAAAAAGCACGGCTCTTTTTCTAATACTTGTTTTTACTACCATCCATTATCTGGGAATACGCATTGGCTCATGGATACAGAATATCCTTACTGTTCTCAAGATCGTGATAGTGGTCGGCCTGGCCGGAGCCGGGATCGCCTTAAGCGGCGGGACCCATATTCCGGTCTTTGATTTTCAGGCCGGCGGGCCTTTTACCGGACTGGCTTTTGGCACAGCCATGATGCTGGTCATGTTTTCTTACAGCGGGTGGAATGCCAGCTCCTACATCGCCGGAGAGCTGAAAAATCCGCGCAAAACCTTGCCAGTCTCACTTGTGCTTGGAACATCGATCGTTACTGTTCTTTACCTGGCATTAAATCTTTTTATCTTTCAGTCCCTGCCCTATTCCGAAACAAAGGACATTATTCCAATTATTGAAAAAGCATCAACACAGACTTTTGGAAACTGGATGGGGAATTCGATGGGGCTGCTCATAAGTATCGCGCTCCTTTCCTCATTAAGCGCATATGTTCTGATCGGCCCTCGCGTTTATTTCGCTATGGCAAAAGATCGATTGTTTTTTCCCTTTGCTGCCAAGGTCCATCCCAAATACAAAGTCCCTGGCCGGTCCATCCTCATCCAGGGGGTGATTGCGATCATCATGGTTATTATCGGGTCTTTTGAGCAGCTTCTTGTTTACATTGGATTTGCATTGAATATCTTTCCATGGCTGGCAGTGGCCGGTCTTTTTATCGCAAGGAAACAGGGGATCGGCGAGAAAAATGCATTTAAAGTATGGGGATACCCTTACGTGCCGTTATTCTTTCTTGCAACCAGCCTGTTCCTCATGGTCATTAACTATCTGAACAGGCCGCTGGAATCTACAGCCGCTGTTCTCACGGTGCTGGTTGGAATTCCCTGCTATTTTCTCCGCGTTAAAGGATTAAGAAGGAAGGGGAATGACAAGTAGACTGGATTCCCGTTCCCCGATCGAAGTCGAGGACAAGCTTCACGGGAATGACGACGCAATTAAGTATAGTCTCCCCCAATTTATTATTATTTATGGTTCATCTCACTTGACCCCTTGACCCCTCGAACCCTTTTTTTAAACGTATCGCCAATTTTTATGAATAATCCAAGGTCCTGGATGATTCACAGGTTGATGTGCGAGGCGCAGCCAAGGAAAAACAGTCTATTGAGGTCCATAGAAGTCTATCGAAGTCGTCGAAGTCAAGAAACTCCATAAACTCAAAGAACTGGATTCCCGTTTACACGGGAATGACGAGATAAACGAGATGAACGAAACAAACGAGATGAACGATTTTTTCCTACTGCGAATGCGCGGCAACAAAGCAGATCGACCTGCCCAAAGGGTGAAAAATGCCAATATATAAAATCGTATTAACAGGATTCAAGGATTCGAGGGGTCAAGGGGTCAAGTGAAATACTTAAGAGTTATTAATAATTAGATGTTTGGCAAATGTCTAGTCTGAAGAAACTTGGCTTAAACTACTTACTGAGCCTCACAAAAAAAAGCACTTGAATCCTTGAACCCTAGAATCCTCGAACCCTTTACATTTTTTATGAATAAGCCAGGTTATTTATCAGCAATCGTGTGGGCGGTCAGATAGGCCAGGCGCATGATCTTCTGCATCATTTTCGAGCTGACTTTTTCAATGGAATCAGTCGGCTGGTGGTAATCCCCGGTCATTGCCGCAAAGAAAAAGACCCAGGGAATTTTGCTCATGGCAAAAGGCGCATGATCGCTTCCACCCATACCGCTTTTGGAGGGGCGAAGGGCGATGTGCAGTCCTACATACTGGTTATTGGTTTTCAGCACATTTTTCAGTTCAGAAGCATTGGCATCAAAAGACAGGCTGATGAATTTTTTGATATCGATCTCTTCCATCATCTCCTTTGAGATGTCCATTCCCATCAACCGGCTCATTTGTGTCAATCTCTCCTGAGACCACTCCCGGCTGATCATATCCATGTTCAGATTGGCAACTGTCCTATCGAGAGGAAAAAATGGGTTTGACACATAAAATCTTGAACCTAATAGACCCTTTTCCTCTCCTGTCCAGAGAGCAAAAAGCACGGACCGCTTTGGCTTGACAGGATTTTTAGCAAAGGCTTCGGCGATCTCTAAAATACCGACAGAACCGGAGCCATTATCATCGGCCCCATTGAAGATATATTGGCCGCGCATTCCTAGATGATCGAGGTGAGCTCCGATAACCACCACTTCTTTTTTAAGTTCATGATCTGATCCCTCGATATATCCCAGCACATTCCTGCTGCTGACCAGCTTGGTCTCTGCCGTGTTCTTAACGGTCATTGTCACTCCGGTTAAAGACATGGATTGAGACTTCATGGTTTTTTCGATCTTGCCTTTGAGTGTTTTTATGTCCTGTCCTGCATAACCAAGGATGGCGTCCGCCATCTCCCGTGAAACACGGATTGTCGGGACCGAATCCCAGGGCATGGATACTCCTTTCCCCTCCATAAGAGTCATTCTACGTCCGTGTCCCGGAATGATTGGCCGCTCATCATTAACTTTGCGCGAAGCCAGCATATTACGGAACACATCTCCATTCTTCTGAGGGGAATTTTCGATCATAATTACCGCAACCGCTCCCATTTTTCGCGCCAATTGGATTTTAGGCGATGTCATACGCCTCATGCGGCGGGCTGGATAGTATTTTTCTTTAAGCTTCCCCTTGTTGAAGGGGGAATCCTTATCATCTTTGCCCGGGGTCTCGCTGAGCATTAAAACAATCTTTCCTTTGACATCTATTCCTTTATAGTCATCCAATTTTAAGGAGTCTTCCTGGATCCCATATCCTACGAATACTACAGGGGCGCTGAATGACTGCGTTCCTGATGCAAAATAAGTGAAATCCAGATCAGGATAGAATGTCCGGCTTTTTTTCTGGGCGCCTTTCTGCCAGGCAACCCGGATCATACTTTCATTACCCAGGATCTCCCGGATGGGAACGGTCTGAAAATAGCTTCGGACAGGTTTGGTTTGTCTTACAGACGACCCGAAAAAACTTCTTCCTGCGGGGCGGCCCATCTCGCCGGCTGGTTTGATTCCCCAGAGTTTGAACATGGAGGCTGCGTATTCGGCAGCAATATCATGTCCTATGGATGCGGTATCCCGGCCCTGAAGCAGATCAGACGAGATAAAGCTTAAATAGATGACGGCATCCTTCCCGTTGATGGAATCAAAGCCTGTTTTCACATTTTCCGGGACAGGTAAAAGTTCTGTCACAATGGACAGATTATCCTTCACATCAGGCTTTTTCTCTTTTGCTTCCTGCTGCCCGGAAAACAACGGAAAAGCCAACAGACATATGACTGTTAAGAATATAATTGTTTTTTTCATGAAACGTCTCCTTTCATTTTGCAATGAGCATTGTCTTCGGATCGAACTGAAGAGGAAGTTCTCCTGTCTCGAGCTTGTTATGATTCTTTACCATATATAACCGGACATGCTTTTCCTTAAAAGCCATGGTTATCAGCACGTCGATCTTTTTGGCATAATCCTTGAGCACAATTGGAAAACCCTCTGCATCAAAAAGAGGATCGTCCCCCTTCAGAGAGGCACTGAACCAGATCTCTGCTCCTATCCGGCCGGCAAACGTGCGGAATTGAGCAAAATCTTCAGGAGTCGAATGCTCAAAATTGTATCCGTCCACAATGATCATTTCAGCAGGAAAATTGCCGTGCTCTATAAGAGCTTCCACACTGTTCAGGACCTGCTCGATCTTCTGGCCATCCTGCTTAAAATTCATGATGATCCGGTTTCTGATGATCTGGTCATGAACATCAACGGCGGATCCCAGTTCACGCTTTTTTGCTATCTCCTTGAAGATCTCCTCATACCTGCTGATGATATAATCCACCCGGCTGGAGTACGAGATATGGATCACAGGCTTATCCTGGAACAAACTATATGTGGAAATGTGGACCAGGCAAGCTGTTTTTCCCACACCTTTGCGCGATGCCAGAACACCGATGTTCCCTTTTCCCAGGCCGCCGCCCATGGATTTTTCCAGGATCCTCAATGGGCTTCTTTTTATAAGTTCGGCTTTAATCATTTCTCAAGGCTCCTCTTTACTTTTCTCTACTTTTCATTTTGTTTTTTTCCCTGAATTCCGTGATGAGATCCTCGGCGATATTAGCAGGCACCTTTCCGTACTTCAGAAATTCCATGGTGAATTCCGCCTTCCCCTGTGTCAAAGAGCGGAGAGTTGTCACATAACCAAACATCTCGCTGAGTGGAACATTCGCATCTACTCTGGTAAATTTTCCGTCTTCAACCGAACTGACGATGACACCCCGTCTCTGATTGATAGTGGCAAAAACATTGCCTGCAAACTCGGAAGGACTTTCTACAGATACTTTCATAATGGGCTCCAGAATCTGAGGTTTGGCTTTGGCATAGACCTGGTTGAATGCCTCCCGCGCCGCTGTCTGAAAAGCCAAGTCCGAGGAATCAACCGTATGGGAGTGGCCGTCTGACAGAATAATCTTCACGCCTGTTATAGGAAATCCCAGAAGCCGGCCCTTTTTCATAGCCGCCTGGAAACCTTTATCACACGAGGGAATAAATTCCCTTGGAATGTGTCCGCTTTTGATCTCATTGACAAATTCATAATTACCATTAAATAAAGGCTCGATCCGGCCGATCACCCGGCCGTACTGGCCGGCGCCACCGGTTTGTTTCTTGTGGATGTAATCAAAATCCGCAGCCTGAGAGATTGCTTCACGGTAGGCGACCTGAGGCTTTCCTGCATCGATCTCGACTTTATATTCCCGTTTCATACGCTCGATGTAAACATCAAGGTGGAGTTCTCCCATACCCTGGATGATCGTCTGATTGGTCTCCGGATCAATATAGGTCCTGAATGTAGGGTCCTCTTTTGTGAACCTGTTTAAAGCCTTGGCTATATTCGACGAAGCTTTTGTACCTTCTGTACTAACAGCCAAAGAAATCACAGGATCAGGCACATATATGGACGTAAGGGAATAATTCAGATCCGGCGAAGTAAAAGTATCACCGGACGCGCAGTCGATCCCGAAGAGAGCAACAATGTCTCCGCAGCAGGCCTCCTGAATATCAGTCATACTTTCAGCATGCATACGCACCAGACGGCCGATCTTAAATGTCTTTCCTGTACGTATATTCAAGAGCAAATCGCCTTTTCTTAAGCTTCCCTGATAGATACGAATATAGGTAAGCTGTCCATAAGCGCCATCTTCCAGCTTAAAGGCCAGAGCAA
Source organism: Acidobacteriota bacterium (assembly GCA_030669585.1). Lineage (GTDB taxonomy): Bacteria > Acidobacteriota > Aminicenantia > Aminicenantales > Aminicenantaceae > DAOVDI01. The sequence continues at coordinate 4,114 of DAOVDI010000059.1, read as the reverse complement.
CAACTCTTCCCGCAGGATCATGATCCAGTTTTACTTCCTGTTCATTATTATCCAGATCCAGGGCAACGTTTTGAACTTCAGACGGATTCGGGAGATATCGGACAACGGCATCGAGCAGCGGTTGAATGCCCTTATTCTTATAGGCAGAACCCATAAATACCGGCGTCATTTTACGGGAGATCGTTCCTTCTCGAACAGCTTTATAGATAAGGTCTTCAGTTACATGATCTTCCAGAATTGCTTCCATAAGTTCATCCGAAAACATGGAAACCGCATCGAGCATAATATCACGCTTCTCTTCTACCTCGGATTCCAGTTCCTCTGGAATCGCTTCAATACGGACTTTCTGCCCCTCCTCGCCGTCAAAGTAAATAGCCTTTTTGGTGATAAGATCCACTACCCCCTGGTGATTTTCTTCCAGTCCGATGGATATCTGTAAAAGGACCGCATTCCGTCCCAGTTTTTCTTCCAGTTGATCTCTGACCTTCAGAGGATCAGCGCCGACCCTGTCGCATTTATTTATGAACGCTATGGAAGGCACATTGTAGCGCTTGAGCTGCCTGTCTACTGTTATGGACTGGGATTGGACACCACCCACTGCACAGAGCACCAGGATCGCACCGTCAAGGACCCTTAGAGACCGCTCCACCTCAATGGTGAAATCGACGTGCCCGGGCGTATCAATGATATTAATGGAGTGGTCCGCCCATTGGACATTGGTCGCAGCAGAAGCAATGGTGATACCCCGCTCTTTTTCCAATTCCATGGAATCCATGGTCGCACCAACACCGTCTCTGCCCTTAACCTCATGGATCCTGTGGATCTTTTTTGCATAGAAAAGGATCCTTTCTGTCAGAGTGGTCTTACCTGAATCAATGTGCGCACTGATACCGATATTCCGCATTTTTTCAATATTTGCCATTATAAAAAAACCTTATAGTTTTATTCAGCGTAATTTCACAGGGGGAATTCCTCACCGATGGGAATGGCGAAGTATAGCTGATTTACTATTCAATTTCAAGGACACATGATCAAAAAAAAAGTCTTAATCTAATCCAGATAATCCAGATCCTTCAAACTGAAAATATCTGTATCCAGGGTGCCGAACCGGGTGAAGCTGGCCTTGACCGTTAACAGAATCCCAATTATGACAGAAATCGCTGTCCCTGTGAAAATAGCGATCATGATGGCGATCTGATATTTAATGGCCACACCCGGATCTGTTCCGCCCAGAATGATCCCTGTCATCATTCCGGGAAGAGACACAAGACCGATCGTGGACATGGTGGCAATTGTGGGAGCCAATGAGGCTGAATAAGCCTCTATCAAGTACGGCCTGATGGCTTCATTTAGAGATGCCCCTGATGCCAGCGAAAAAAGATAGGCTTTCTCACTGCTGTAAATGGATGAATAAAACGTACTTAAACCAACGATATCCGCCCGCAAACTGTTTCCCATTATCATGCCTGCAATAGGAATAAAGTACCGGGCATCCAGAATATTCGGCAGCTTCAAGACAACTGCAATAAAATACAGCAGAGGAATCCCAGTCCCTATCAGAAGTGAAACAAAAATCGGGAGATAGAACTTTCGCAATCGTAAGTTGCTCGCTGTCAGCATAGATATATCCGCTGCCACAAGCATTACCACAAGCCAGATTATATTCAGCCACCACGCATTCAGATCAAAGACAAATTGAAGGTACAATCCCACAAACAGAAGTTGAAGGGTCATGCGTATCAAAGAGACCAAAAGTTTTTTCTTAAGCTTGATCTTGAAGTGGAGAATGAAGAAAATAGGGACAATCAACAGTAAATAGCCCAAAAGCAAAGCCACTGTGCTAATATTAATGGCTGATGAGCTCATGCTTTTTTTCTTTCCTTTGAATTCTCCATATGGAATACATTGTCGCTTATTGACAGGAACTGCTTATCATGAGTCACCGCAAGAATACTCAAGTCTTTTCGTCCTTCAATATAATGCAGGACCGCCCTTTCTGTAAGTTCATCGAGAGCAGAGGTTATCTCGTCAAAAAGATAGAATTCTCTTTCCAGCATAAGGGCAGAGATCAGGGCAATACGCTGCTTCTCTCCACCGGACAGCGTGGGAACTCTCTTTGTTAAGAGATCCGGTTCCAGCAAAAAACTTTCGAAGAGCTTCTCAACCTGTCTGTTTTTCCATTGTAAATGACGGTTGGCTTTAAAAAGAAACGGCTGACGAAGAATATCCCGGACAATTCCTGTACCGAGGACAGGCTCCTGTTGGACATACCCTATTCTTTGGCGAAAGTCCCACACAGTTTTTAAAGTCAGTTTTTCCCCATCCAGAAAAATATCTCCGCTATCGGGTTGGGTGAATCCGAGAATACATTTCAACAGAGTGGTTTTTCCAACTCCTGACTGCCCGGTAACAGCATTGATTTCGCCTCTTCCGCAACTGAGTGAAAAATCACGAAGAACCCATTTTTGCTTATAATAAAGAGATAGGTTTTTAACCTCAAGCACCATGTAAAATCTCAAATAACCGAGAGCACACCACGGACATATCCGACCGATTCGGCCACACCAGGGAGAGGATCTTTACTATCCTTTTCAAATTCAAAACTTGCAGTTCCTTTGTAATCGATATTGATCAGCGTCTGCAAAAAATCTGGGATATCGATGACCCCGCGGCCGATCTCCACAGTAGTCCCATCCTTTTCCGCAGCCGTGACATCCTTGATATGGATATCGATGAGCCGGTCGGAAAAGTTTTTTGCGGATTCGGACGGGTTATTCCCGGCCCTTTTTGTATGTCCGATATCTATACACAGACCGATCCGTTTATCCAATTCTTTAATACGCTCGTAGGCGCTTCGTGGCGTGGGGTAGAGATTATCCGTGGGACCATGATTGTGAATGGCGACCTTGATATTATATTCCTTGACTTTTTGGTCGACCAGTTCAAGAAATTCTGGACTGGGAACACCGATTATAACCTTTATCCCTGCTGCTCCGGCATAATCAAAGGCACGAAGAACTTCTTCCTTGCTTTTCATATAGATCACACCACAGCCATACAGGTCCAATCCCTCCTGTTTTACCTTTGCTGCGATCGCCCTGATTTCGCTCTCCGTGCTTTCCAGGGGAAGATGGAAGCTCTTAAATGCGATTCTTTTCAGACCCAGACGTTTGGTCATGGTCAGAGTGTCATCCAGGCTAAATTCCCGGAATGTGTAGGACGCCATTCCCAACTGCCATTGATAGGCCTGTTTTCCCTCCGGAGTTTTTTCTTCCCTGGAAACAGCACAGGCTGCGCTTGAAAAAGAAGCTGCCGCCATTCCTGCTCCGGCCGTCTTAAAAAATTCTCGTCTTTTCATGATCTTTCTACCTGTGCCTTTGCCAATCAGAAACACTATACAAGTGCTCCAACTCATTCCAGAAATGCTTCATGTCCGAGGTCATGATAACCATGTCCTGTGTTTTCCCTTTGATGTCTCTAACATAATCCGGGATGATGACCTGCTCTTGAAATCCAAGCTTCAGGCACATATTCTTCGCCGCATGCTGGGATCTCATAAATTTAACTACAACCTTCTTCACATTTTCGTTTGCGGCAATAAAATAAAGCTCTCTCAGCATGATCGTTCCCAGGCCATTATGCTGGAAAGGTCTTGAAACGATGATTCTCAGTTCCCCCTGATCTTTACGCCATTCTTCATCTGCAAGTTCCAGTGTCCCGTCTGCAATCACTTTATTTTCTTGAATTGCGATCAGACGTTTGAATTTTCCTGTTTTTATTTGTTTGATCCTTTGCGCGACGATCTCCCTGTTTGTAACATCCACTCTGAGATATCTTCTGTCTTTTTCTGAAAGCACCTGATAAAAATCCATAAGTCTATCAAGGTCCCCCAGGGTTAGATTTTTCACGCTCACTTTTGTGCCGTCTTTTAACAGCTCTGTTTTTTTCATATAGGACCCTCTCTTTCAATTTTGTTTTAGTTTATCACAATTTAAATTCTTGCGCTATTTTGAATTTTCATGTTGATTAATCGCTGCATGTTTGACAATATATTTCACAGTAAGCCAACACTAGTATCGTGTCATGCGTGAAGTATCGTATCGGGCGCTCGTCA
>DAOVDI010000090.1 GCA_030669585.1 Acidobacteriota bacterium | reverse complement strand
AGGAGAACCACTAATGATGAAAAGGAAATCCCGCTAACGATGAAAATCTTCTTCAGTTTCTTTTTCATAAGACTATAATCGTGGACGTTCCCCCAAAAAATTAATTATACGGAAACCCGCTATATAACGAAAGCAGAATATCAGTCAAGAGAACTATTGAGTCATTGTGAGAGTGAGAAGAGAGTCTCCTGCGATTTGAAAGTATAGACTAATTCCCACGGGCCAAATTCTGCTTAAACTTGCCTAATTCTGAATAACGGTGAGTAAATGATACTAGTGTCCTGTCATCTATGTGATGTCGCAAAGATGATCGTCATTCCCGTGTAAACGGGAATCCAGATAAACCAGACAACGAACCCAATAAACTGGATTCCCACTCCCCGATCGGAGTCGGGGACAAGCTTCGTGGGAATGACGAGCGCCCGATACGATACTTCACGCATGACACGATACTAGCTAAAATAAGATGATTTTCCCAGGGAAAAAGAAAAAAATAAGATTGGCAGCGCTACGGGGATTCGAACCCCGGTTTGATGGCTGAGAACCACCCGTCCTAGTCCCCTAGACGATAGCGCCACCTGGGTTGGGAACCGCTAGAATAGCAAAATACAGCCTTATGTGTCAATATTTTTCAGGTTGTTAACCAGGCAAGAAAAGCCCTCTCCTTGCCTGGATCAGTCCGATTTGTTAAGATTACCGGGTGAATTTTTTACGCTTTCCCTTCCTGAAAAAATATCTGCTTCCGGGATTTGTCTTCCAGTCCGTGATCATAGCCGGAGGCTATGGAACAGGACGCGAACTCATCGAATATTTCCTCAACTATGGACCATTGGGAGGTCTACTCGGAATGCTTCTGGTGACCACTGTCATGTGGTCGCTCATCCTGGCCGTCACCTTTGAGTTTGCCCGGCAGTTCCAAGCCTTTGATTACAGGACTTTTTTTAAGAATCTGCTCGGCCCTTTCTGGTTCCTCTTTGAGATCCTCTACCTCCTGTTCCTGTTCATTGTTCTGGCCGTCATCGGATCAGCCGCAGGAATTCTTATCCGCGATAACTTCGGCCTACCCTATTTTGTGGGAGTGGTTTTTATGCTGGCTGCAGTGGGTTTCCTCACATTCAAAGGGAGCGGCCTGATCGAGAATGTCCTCTCCTTCTGGTCCATCATCCTATATCTGACCTATGCGGTTTTTTTCGTTGTGGCTGTCATCAAATTCGGACCGGAAATACAGAAAAATCTAACTTCCGGGATCATCAAACCCGGATGGGTCCTTGGTGGGTTCAAATATGCCTTCTATAATCTGGCAACAGTGGCTGCCCTGTTTTTTTGTTTAAAACATATTGAGACCAGAAAGGAAGCTGTTATCTCCGGCCTTATGGCGGGGGTCATCGGCGTTGTTCCCGCACTTCTTTTCTTTCTCAGCGTTGTCAGCCACTATCCGCAGATCCTACCGGAAGAGATCCCTGCTATCTATGTTCTTCAAAAGGCCGGCTTCCCTGCCCTGCTTATCATATTCCAGATCGTCTTGTTCGGCACACTGATCGAGACCGGAACAGGAATGATCCACGCTGTCAACGAGAGGATCCACTCCGTTCTCCAAACAAGGGGAAAAGAGCTCAAATCCTGGCAGAGACCGGTCGTCGCAATTTTTTTTCTTCTAGTGGCGCTGGCGATCTCCACATTTGGATTGGTCACCCTGATCGCCAAAGGATATGGGGCCATGAGCTGGGGATTCCTCTTTGTCTTTATCATCCCAATACTAACCATCGGAATTATCAAGATCAGAAAAAATAAAAAAAGGGGGTTATTTCTTTAACTAAATTTGATAAGATTAGTAGTCAAAATTAATATTAATAAAATAAGAGGAGGGCTCATCCAAGGCTATGGCGGGAGCAGGAACTATAAACACTCCTCTCCCTGAAGCCCTCCTCTTTAAACTTCTCCTTTGATCAGGAAAAAGCTTCTATTACATTTCACAGTATTTCTACTATATCTTGATATGTCTATAAAAGAAAATACGATATATAGTTTATCTTGTCAAGTTTTTTAAATAAATAAATCGGTGTGATATCCGATTTTAAATCCCTTCAATTTGTTTCTCATCTTTTTTGCATTTCCGACATACCTATCCAGTTCAAACCAGAATTCCCGGCTGTGGTTTTTTATCCTGGTATGGACAAGTTCATGCAAAATCACATAATCCCTTAAATCATCAGGCAGCCTGACGATTTGAACATTCAGACTGATATTGTTTTTTCTTGAGCAGCTTCCCCACAGTGTTTTCTGACAGCGTATGAAAACTCTGCCAAATTCAAATCCGTTTTTCTCTGCCAGTTCATTCAATCTGCTGACAAGTATTTTTCTCGCTTCAGACCGATTGATCTCGTCTGAATTCTTTAAAATGGACTCATTTTCCAATTCGGCCTGTTTTATCTTCTTTTGATGCCTTTTTATCCACTCAATTTTCGACTTCACAAATCTTTCGGCTTTCTTGAAAGAGAATCCGACAGGCACAGCGACACGAACCACTTTGAATGGCCTTATTGAAATATTTAAATGTTTGGCTTTATAGCTCCGTTCAAACAGCACAGGGCCAACACCATGGATCTTATGTATGACCGATCTTCTCATTAGAATTGTAAGCTGAAGAAATTCATTTAATTTTTCATTCTCATAATGAAATTCTTTAACAATTTGTCTTGCTCTACTCGAAAGCCGCTTGTAACCCCACATCATCCTGGAAAGTATTTCGGATTCATCGTTTCTCTCAGCATAAGCCAGAAGATTGTTTTCAAAGAATGACAGACTATCAGCATCTTTCAGAATAACAAGATCTGAGTCTTCATTTTGGCCGAGTTCGTGATTTTTGATTAGGCTTAGGATTTTATTTTTAGCCTCTCGGCTGAGAGGATACTTATCCAGAATTTCTTGAACAACCTTGGCACTGTTGATTGCATGAGCATTCTTGAAATCGTTGTAATCAGAGAAGTTAGAGCGGATGACCTTTCTTTGGGGAAGAGCGCGTTCAATATCATGAGCAAAAGCGGCGATTTGAAGAGTCCAATCTGCGTTTGGCTTAAATTTCAGTACCCACTTTTTCACGCTTTTAGCATGGGAATAGTCCTCGGGCACATCTGAGAAGGAAATAATTTGCTCAATCTCATATTCAATAGCGTTACGACAATTGATGCTCATGTCTCAAAATAAACAATCTTCTAAACGATTCGACATTTGTTACTATGGCTAAAATTAACAATACAGCGATAAGTTGGTTTAGAACAGCACCGATGAATATGATTAATAGTCGAATATCCCGCCCCATCCTGAAGGTTTTCTGGTTGATAAAAGCCTTTGAAATCAGAAATTCATCATACTGCAAAGCTGTATAGCTGTTCATAAAGCTTCCCATAAGAGCAAATACCCCCAGCAGCCAGACCCAGTTTGCCCCTACTGAACGAAAACAAGCAAAGGTTATGCCTAAAATAATAAAACCATCAGCATATCGATCAAGAAAGCGATCCAAATAGCCGCCGAATCTACTTTGCTTAAACTTTAAGCGGGCAATTTCACCATCACATCCGTCAAGGATAGAAGAAAGTTGCACCATGACTCCTCCCAGGACAATTCTTGGATATCCGCCCAGAAAAAATAATACTGCTGCCAATACAGCCAGGAAAAAACTAATCAGGGTCAAATGATTAGGAATAATGTTGAATTGACTGAGTTTTGAAGAGATCCAAACAGAAAGCTTACGATTCAATCTTCTGGAAATAGGGCCATCTGTCGGCTTTATCAATTGCTTAATCAATATTTTTTTTGCCTTATGGAGATCTTCTGTGTTATCCACATCTATCCAGAAATGGTCACCAATATCAAGTATCTTCAGTTTCCCTCGGTTGGATAGTATTTGATTAGCAGCTGAAAGTGAATATTGTCCCCGGGATATGCTATCCTCCAATGCTTCAAAAATAACCGGAGAATAGAGGAAAATTCCCGTATCAATGGCATTGAATTGATCAAGTCCCTTGTTAATACTTTTAACTTTTTCGTTTTCCACCAATACTCTGGTTACATCATCAATGTCGAAGTAATCACTGTTAAGTTTGCGATCCACACATAAAATACAACCCTCTTCTTCAGGATCAATTTGCTGAAGGTTCCTCAGAATCAAATCATCAAAAAGGTGGTCTGACATCAAAAGAATGAATTTCTCATGAAAATAATCTTTGGCTTTGTAAACAGAGATACCGTTGCCCTTTTTCCATTCTGGATTGAAAATATAGTCCACCTGGACACCATACTTATCACCGTTACCAACTTTTTCTATAATTTCGTTGGCTTTATAACCCACGACAATTTTAAACCTGTTAAAGCCGGCTGACTTGGCTCCCAGGATTATTCGTTCGATGAGACTGAGTCCATAAATTGGAATCAAGGGTTTTGGAGAAAAGCGATTATTCAATCTCTTTCCTTCGCCAGCAGCTATTATAAGCACCTCCATTTCTTATCAACCTCCTTCCAAGTATATTTTCTAAGCCCTGTGACAGCGATTGCGCCTGATAGGGTTTATACTTTATGAAATTAAAACTTGTTGTTTTTCTACATACTTGCTTCTAAGAAATTGGAATGAAATATCAACTTTTCAGGAAATGAGGACTGATTCTAATCTCTTTATTTATATTAATATATTAAGGTTTTTTCAGAAAAAAGTCAACAGAACTGCAACCGGGAGCCACTTGGTAATACAAAGCGGGAGCTTGGGAGAAAATCACATTATGCCGAGGGCCGGACTCGAACCGGCACGTGGGAAACCCACGAGGGATTTTAAGTCCCTTGCGTCTACCAATTCCGCCACCCCGGCAGAAAGCGAGGTGATTATACCATAATGCTTTTTTATCAACAAGCAGATGACGGCTCCCTCCTTGAAGTCAATAAGAAGCTGTGGTAATAGTAATCTTTTAGAATACATACCTTCACAACAGAGATTGTGATAAGGACTCAAGGAGATAAAAAATGGAACAAAACATATCAATTGAAAAACCCAAAGGCAAACTCGGAGTTCTTATGCCCGGATTGGGTGCTGTTGCCACAACCTTTATCGCCGGTGTGTCAGCCATAAAAAAAGGGTTTTCTAAGCCCATCGGTTCATTAACACAGATGGGAACGATCAGGCTTGGAAAACGCGCTGACAAAAGAGTCCCTAAAATAAAAGATTTTATCGAACTCGCCAAACTGGATGACCTTGTATTCGGCGGCTGGGATATCTTTTCCGACAATGTTTATGAGGCAGCCTTAAATGCCGGAGTCCTCAACAAAGACCTGCTCGACAGCGTTCGCGAAGAGATCGAAGAAATCAAGCCCATGAAAGCCGTATTCGACAAGAACTATGTCAAAAAACTCGATGGGGACCATGTCAAAAAAGCGGATACAAAATACGACTATGCACAGATGCTTATCGAAGATATTCACAATTTCAAGGCAGACAACAACCTTGACAGGCTGGTGATGGTCTGGTGCGCCAGCACAGAAGTCTTCATCACTACAGACCCGGTTCATGACACTGTTGAATCTCTTGAAAAAGCCATGAAAGAAAATCATCCGGCCATAGCCCCCAGCATGATCTATGCATATGCGTCTATTATGGCAGGAGTCCCATTTGCCAATGGAGCGCCTAATCTTACGGTAGACATTCCCGCTATATCCGAATTGGCCGGTAAAAAAGGTATTCCTATCGCCGGAAAAGATTTTAAGACCGGTCAGACATTGATAAAGACCATTCTGGCGCCCGGCTTCAAAGCCCGTCTTCTGGGTCTGAACGGATGGTTCTCCACAAACATCCTTGGCAACAGGGACGGCGAAGTATTGGATGACCCTGATGCTTTTAAAACAAAAGAAGAAAGCAAGCTGAGTGTTCTCGAGCACATCCTCCAACCCGAGATCTATCCCGATCTCTATGAAAAGTTCTATCACAAGGTCCGCATCAACTATTACCCGCCGCGTAGAGACAACAAGGAAGGTTGGGACAACATCGACATCTTCGGCTGGCTCGGCTATCCCATGCAGATCAAGGTCGATTTTCTCTGCAGAGACAGCATCCTGGCCGCTCCTCTTGTCCTTGATCTTGCCATTTTTATGGACCTTGCACAGAGGAGCAACATGAAAGGCATCCAGGAATGGCTGTCATTTTATTTTAAGAGTCCGATGTGCGCACCTGAACTTTATCCAGAACATGACCTATTCATCCAGTTGATGAAATTGAAAAATACACTGCGGAATCTCAAGGGAGAAGATCTGATTACACACCTGGGTTTGGAATATTACGATTGATACGAAATTGACTGAAATAGAAACAAAGAACAGACGAATACTGCCCCTGAAATGGCTGTCCGCTGTTCTAAACTCACTCGATCCCCTGGCAAATGTCCTGATCAAACTCAAATTCACGCCCAACTCCATCACAGTCATTGCACTGCTGATCGGTATTGCGGCGGGTTTACTCTATTATCTGGAAGAGCCCCTTTGGGCAATGATCGCCCTCATCCTATGCGGAATGTTTGATGTGTTGGACGGCAAGGTGGCAAAAAAAACCAATACAACAACTCTGTTCGGTGCTATCTTTGACTCCACAGTGGACCGGTATTCTGAGTTTTTCATCTATCTGGGTATCGGCCTGTATTTTCGGGGCCACTGGGCTGTTTGGCTTGTTTTTTTCGCCTTTCTGGGGTCTACCATGGTCAGTTACACCAGGGCCCGTGCTGAGGGCCTGGGCATAGAATGTAAGATCGGTATTATGCAGAGAGCGGAAAGAATGGTTATCATTGCTCTGGCCTCATTTATCGGAGTTATTTTTGACGTATTCGATCCCGCTATTATCATTGCCCTCGGGCTTATTGCACTGATCTCTAATATCACAGCACTCCAGAGAACATTCCACGTAAAAAAAGTCGAGAACAATAACAACCAGCCATGACGCTAAAAGAAAAAACATTGATTTTTTTTCAACGCATCGCAATCTGAGAAGGAGGAAAGCATGGAGGAAGCGGTTATTAAACCAAATGTTGCAGGAACAAAGGGAGATATCTCCAAGTGGCTCTTCCTGACTTGCTTTATTGCCCTGGTTGCAACCTCTTTCGGGTTCATCATCAGAGCAAGCATCATCGGTGATCTTGGTATTCACTTCAACCTGAGCGAGACACAGAAAGGCGAGATCCTGGGAGTAGGCCTGTGGCCTTTTGCTCTCAGCATCATTTTATTCAGCCTGGTCGTTGACAAGATCGGCTATGGAAGGGCGTTAACCTTTGGATTCGTATGTCATGTTGCATCAGCCATTATTACAATCTTTGCAACCGGCTACCAAATGCTCTATTGGGGAACTTTTATCCTCGCTCTAGGGAACGGCACTGTAGAGGCAGTGATCAACCCTGTCGTAGCTACTGTATATTCCAAGGAAAAAACCAAATGGCTGAATATTCTTCATGCCGGCTGGCCCGGAGGAATGGTTTTAGGAGGACTGCTGATCTTAATCCTGATGCCTGGATTGGATTGGAGATGGAAGGTAGGATTGGTCCTGGTACCAGCGGTTATTTACGGATTGATGATGATTCGGGCCAAATTCCCGGTTCATGAACGTGTCAAAGCAGGCATCTCCTATAAGGCCATGCTCCAGGAGACAGGGATAATCGGCGCTGTGCTGGTTGTAAGCATTATGATCGCAGAGATCGGCCGCATCTTTCACTGGTCGCTTCTGATCATGGTCGTTGTTGCTGCTGTTCTTATTATCGGCTATGCGATTTATGTGCGATCCCTGGGACATCCCATGTTTATTTTCCTTTTGTTGATCATGCTGCCGCTGGCCACGACCGAATTGGGAACTGACAGCTGGATCACCGAACTTGTCACTCCTATAATGGGGAAAATGGGACTGCAGCCCGCCTGGGTCTTGATCTATACCGCATTCATCATGATGGTTCTGCGGTTCCTGTCCGGGCCGATCGTTCGCAAGCTATCTCCTTTGGGATTATTAGCTGTTTGCAGCGCTATCGCTGTAGTGGGCCTTGTTTTTATGTCCATGGCAGCAGGCATTATGATCTTTTTCGCAGCGACGATCTACGCTTTTGGAAAGGCATTTTTTTGGCCGACCATGCTGGGAGTTACAGCCGAACGATTTCCTAAAGGTGGCGCACTGACTATCAATGTGATCGCTGGGATGGGAATGTTGAGCGTGGGAGTGATCGGGGCTGTATTTCTTGGTAATATTCAGGACCGGCAGATCGATCGCGAGCTGCTCGCTCAAAACCCGGCTATTCACAGCAGAGTGGCTGCAGTGGAGAAGGTCAGCATCTTTGGCAAATACCAGACGGTCGACCAGGAAAAACTGGCAGCTCTCAATCAGGACGAAAAACAGGTTGTCGATACGGTCGTCAATTCCGCCAAGAAAAACGCGCTCATGACGGTAGCCATCTTTCCTGCCATTATGTTAGCCTGCTATCTCATCTTGATATTTTACTTCAGAGCCAAGGGAGGCTATAAACCCGTTGAGCTTAATGTTCAAAAGGAATGAGAAGTAGAATAGGGATAGGCCTAACTTCAGTTGATAAGGACAATTTTCATGAAAACGATGAATGAAAACCAGATCGCAGAGAAAAAGATCAAGGAAGCTATAGATCTTATTTGCAGCGCTTTTGAAAAAGGGAATAAACTCTATATTGCCGGAAACGGGGGGAGTATGAGCGATGCCCTTCATATTTCAGCAGAGCTT
>DAOVDI010000103.1 GCA_030669585.1 Acidobacteriota bacterium | reverse complement strand
CAGGGACACACTGCCCTGAGTCAGATAATCTTCCCAAATTACTTTGCCATTCAGAAAAAGGGTGATCAACGGGTTAAAATCGGAATTCCCGGGCTGGAAATCCAAAGTCAAATCAATTTTGTCTCCGGTCATATTAAGAATCCGGTCAAACGACTGGCCTTTCATTATAACAATATCTTCATCCGGAATCTCTCGCGGATTGACGGCCTCGTTTATTTTCTCCTGTATATCCTTTATGTTTTCTTCATCGTTCAGCCTCTGATAATTGTCCAGGATACTAATTAAAGTTTTTACATCCCAGGGATCAATATTCAGGGCTTTTTTATAAAACTCAATAGCATCATATATGAAATCTTGTTTGTGATAAGAATCCCCGATCATCCGATAGATTTTTATACAATCAGTTTTCCTGTCATTTTCCATGTCTCGTAAAGACCTCTTTAAAAATTCCCCGGTATCGATGATATTACTGTAACGGTGTTGAGTAAAATCAAGCGCCATCCTGCAAAAAAGTTTGTCCATATCCCAACCGTATGATTTTTTATCCTCTGTAATGATTTTTTTACGTTTTAAATACGTTTCCAGATCCCATATTTTTACAGCATCGGACTCCAATGCAATATATGCACATGTAAATTCTTTGATTTTCTGAATATTTCCTTTTAAATTCACCAGACACTGGATCATCCCCAAAAAAATGGATTTTCGTAATCCATTAAATTCTGGGATTTTTATCAGATTTTGTGATGTCAGATTCTGATAGAACGAAATTTTATATGTGAGATCGAACGCTGACCTAAAATGAGTCATGGCCTTTGGCAGCCGAAATGACTGCAAATCCTGGCGGCCAAGATTGTATTCTTTTCGAGCTTCTTCATAATCCATTAATTCTGCTTGAGTGAGTTTTTGCTGGCGCTCTTTCAGCGACAAAGATTTTTCTCCTAAAAATTCTGCATATCTACGATAGACTTTTTGGTTTCTGGGAAGTATCCGGTTGATCAATTCATAATCGCCGGCAATGGAAGCCCAAACCTGAAGAATGTTCTCCAGTTTTTCCGGATCTTCGTAATGTTTTTTATCCTTGAGCATCCGGATCGTGTATTCCCTTTTTTCCTCGGAAAGCTCCGGCCACCGGACCAAGAGGAAGAGTCCCACTTCATAGGAAACCTTTTGATCAGAATAGGTCAAGAGGGAAGCTTTTCTGAATTCCTCAACATAATCAACGTCCAAATCCATGAAATAATTCATATGTGAAAGCGCCTGGCCAAATAAAAAATGGGTCTGGTACTTCCCTGGATTTAACCTGATGCTGCGTATGAAGTGCCATAAGGATTCCTTAAAGTGCCTGTCACGTATTTCCGCATTTCCAAGCTGCTGCTCCGCTAAATGAAAATGGGCGTATCCCAACTCTTGATAGACATCCTCATTGAAAGGCATTAACCGGTTTGCCTTTTCAAGTATCCGGATCCTTTTTCCAAGATTTCCCACATCGTTTTTTGCATGCGAATAGAGGTGCCCGTTCCAATAAATGAGTCCAGTGGTGATCCCGGCCAGGATCAGGCCAAAGATAATTAATATGTTCTTGACGATTTTCATGACCTCCTCTCCCACCTATCTCGTTTGTCTCGTTATCTCGTTTGTCTCGTTATCTCGTTTGTCTCGTTATCTCGTTTGTCTCGTCATTCCCGTGAAAACGGGAATCCAGTTTATTGGGTTCGTTGAGCTTATTGGGTTCATTGGGTTAATAAAGTCTATAGAAGTCTGTTGAAGTCTATCGAAGTCTATAGAAGTCATTGAAGTCAAGAAACTCCATGAATTCAAAGAACTGGATTCCCGCGTGCGCGGGAATGACGTCTGGCTTTTCCCGCTTTCACCTTTCACCTTTCACCTTTTCCAGCCTTCTATAGTGAACAATGACGTAATTCAATGAAAGGATAACTGTAAAGAGGAGCATATTTGCCGGGATATGAAGGTTAAAATCCGTAATGCTGTGCACTGCGATCACAACCAGTGAAACCATCCCTCCCAGCGCCAATCCTTTTAATTCGGGATTCTTCCTTCTTTTCCAGACGAAAAAAGTCCTCTTTATAAGAAAAAACAGTCCTCCAGCAAGCATCAGGAAACCAAAAATGCCGAGTTCTGAAAAATATTCAAGATAGTCATTGTGGGCATGGATCAGGATGGCATGGATCCTTTCCTGCTCATAGGCTGGATATACAAAAGCAAAAGTCCCGATCCCGCTTCCAAAAAGGGGAAAATCCCCAATGATTTCAAAGGTATTGTCCCAATACTGCGGCCGGCCTTCCTGGACCAAGTGTTCTTCGGAGAAGCGATCAATGGTAGAACCCAGTCCAAAATAGATAAAAAAGATAGTGACACAAATAAAAGTGATCTGAAGAAATCTTTTAATGGTTGATTTGGCATGCCTGAGACTTCCGAAATAATACGCACTAAGCGCAGAAAAAAGAAAGAATGTCAGGATAACAAGAAAAAAACCAGAGCGCGACCGGGACAGGAAAACTCCTATCGCCATTACAAAAATAGCGATTAGAAGGATCAGATTCGCGACAAATCCTTTTTCTGTGATATGAATGAACTTATCGCGAATGCTTTTCCCTGCAAAAGAAACCAGATCGATATGCGCGATTATCAACCCAAGAGCAAGGGGAATGATCATCTCCAAATATCCTGCAAGATGATTCTGATTGATAAAAGTTCCTGTCACTTTATCCAGGTTGAATATTTTTTCATAAAACAGGATCTGTGGCCTGTCCCTGTAAAGTTGGAAAATACCATAAAACGCCTCAAAAAAACCCATTCCGATCAGGAGGATATAGATCCTCCGGATCTGCTTCCTTGTGGTCACAGTTTTGATGATCAGAAACCCAATGAGAAAATAGGACAGAAGTTCAAGTCCTTCGCGAAATGTGTGAAAGGGAGCAAGCGAAATACTGCAAAAATCGATCTCTCCGATCCTGTGGGAAAACTGCTCACGCAGGTGAATGGAATTCGGACTGATTAATTTAACAATAATTTTGGGAAGCGGTACGATCTGACACAGTAAAAAAATAAAAAAGCCAGTAAACAGGATCGCCGGTTTCCTGAGAGACCGCGTAAGCCCTGGATTTAAAATAGGCTTATTTCGGGAGAGGTAATAACATATTGTCAGCACAACAGCAACCAGGGCTATCAATGTTGTGGACCAGGGAAATACGGATGCGGCCGGCAGAGGGGATAAAATAATCAGGCCTAAAATGCCATATTCAATAAAGCGGTGGTACAAGTCGCTCTGACTTCCCTTCTTGGGCATTATGATTTGATAAGTCTTTTTCATCTGTCTCGTTTGTCTCGTTACTCTCGTCATTCTCGCGGAAGCGGGAATCTAGAATACAATTTATACTGGATTCCCGTTTCCACGGGAATGACGAACTCAATAAACTTTTCTTCTTACTTTGGCCCTTGGCCTTTGGCCTCTTATTCTTTCACTCGAATCCTTGAATCCTCGAACCCTTTCTTTCTATCTTTTCTCGCTGGGCGTTAGCCGCCCTTGGCCTCTTTTCCTATATCCTTAACCTCATAATATTCATCCATAAAGCTCTGATAGCTTGGGGCATAATATTGAGTTCCATTGCTCTTTGCTTTAACTTCATTATAGATGACACCAATGATTCGGGTAGAGGCTTTGCGTATTTCCTCCACAGCTTTAGCCAGAGCCTTTTTTGTGGTTTTACCGAATCGAACAACAAGAATCAGGCTGTCGGAGAATGAACCGAGTACAATAGGATCGATCACAGCCAGAACCGGTGGGGAGTCGATCAGCACTACATCAAATTTGTTGCGAACTATTTCTAAAAGTTCTTTCATTCTGTCTGAATCCATAAGTTCGGCGGGATTCGGAGGATTGGGACCACTTGGAATGATCCAAAGATTTTTAATTGCCGTCATTTGAACCGCTTCCTCAAACGTGATCTTCCCTGTCAAAAAATTACTCAACCCCTTATTATTACGCGCCTTGAATATTTTGTGCTGCCTGGGCCGGCGCAGATCCCCATCAACGATCAGGACCTTCTTATTGAGCTGAGCAAAGGACACCGCCATATTGGACACTACAGAGGACTTCCCTTCCTGGGGAAAAGAACTGGAAAATGTAATGATTTTTGGCGGTGTGCCGGCATGTGAGAATTGAATGGAAGTCCGTATGGTCCGATAATCCTCTGCTATGGATAGATTCGGAAAAAGGTGGTTGATCAATTCAATTTCCTTGGTTTCATTGGGCAAAACCGGTGTTTTCTTGCCTTTGTCCCCATTGAAGTGAGAATAACCCGAACGATAGGATTTTCTGGACCCGTTGGGAGAAACAAAGGGAATGACTCCCAGAGAAGGCAGATTCATCGATTTTTCGATCTCTTCAGGATCTCTGATGGTGTTATCAAGGTATTCTGTGAAGAAAGCAATTCCAGTTCCCAGAAAAACCCCCAGCATAATGGCCAGGATAATATTCCGGCTTGTATTTAGAGGAACCGGAGCTTTTGGAACCAGCGCTTTATCGATGATCTTGATGTTGCTTGTTTTGAGTCCCTTTAGCCTGGCAGATACCTGTGTTTCGCTTTTTTTCTGAACAAGAGTAGTTAAAAGATTCCTTCTAGTTGTTACTTCAACATTGAGGCTTTGGTAGAGGGTCGCATCGCTGCTGGAATCATAAACCTCTTGTTTTTTTGATTCAAGGGCTTCCTTAAGAGATCGCTCATTATTCATGGCTTCATTGTATTCCGAGCGCGCTACACGGATGGTTTTTCGAAGTTCGTTCTGTAAATCATCATACAGACTGTCCAATTTACCTTTAAGCGCGATCATATCCGGATAACCGGGTAAATACTGTTTGCTTTTTTCATTGTATTCGCTTCGTGTCCGGATATAATCGGACCTCAATGATTGGAGCACAGAATCTTCAATATACATAGGAATCGTTTCTGCGCTTAAATCTTTCAATTCGATATATTTGGCTTGTTTTTTGAACCGATCGAGCTGTGCCTCGGAAAACGCCTTCATCAATGATGAAAATCCTTGAACAATGGTGTTATCCTTCTCGTCATTCAGTACAAGAAGACCCTTCTCTTCTCCATATTTCTGCAGTTCTCGTTCTTTGGCATTCAATTCCTTTCTGACCTGAGCGATCTGTTCCGCAAGGAATTCAGAGGCCTGCTGGGTTGGTGCATATCTCATTTCAATCGAATAATTGATGAATTCTTCGGTTAAAGTATTTACGATATCCGAAGCCAAGGCCGCATGGGGCGATGTGTAACTGATATCAACCAGGCGGGTTTCTATCACAGGCACAATCTTAAGTTCCTCGAGGACCGAATAGGCCAGTTCAGACTCAGGGCTCGGCACATCTACAAATGTATTGTCCGGTTCAGGTTTCTTCTGTTTCGACCTAATCCATCTGAGAAAAACAATATCCTTGATCATTTGGATCGGACCTCTTTTTTGAACTATAGGCTGCTGCAGCTCCGGCCTGCTGCCAAGATCCATCACAACCACAACTCGTTCTACCAATGTTCTACTGGTAAGCAGCTTGAGCTGGGTATTGAAGTAAGTCCCTACAAAGTTCTGGGAATAATAATTTTGAGGGCCGAGCAGGTCCTGAATGCTGGCTATACCGGAACTGGGCTCTTCTATAATAATTCTTGCTTTAGCACGAAACATCGGCGTTTTTGTAAAAGATCTGACCGCAACAACCGTAGCAAAAACAGCGGCCAGCAGGATTATGATCCACTTTCTCTTCAGAGCGATACGCCCGATGTCCAGTAAATCGATTTCCTTTTTTTCGATTGTTTTGTTCATTGTATTTTCCTTGTCATTCCCGCCCCGCATCTAGTGCGGGATAAACTCCAGCGGGAATCTGGTTTATCTCGTTTATCTCGTCATCTCGTCATTCCCACGGAAGTGGGAATCCAGTTTATCTCGTTTGTCTCGTCATTCCCACGGAAGTGGGAATCCAGAATACAATTTATACTGGATTCCCGTTTTCACGGGAATGACGTCTTACTTTGGCCTAAGCTGATTTGGGCCTTGGGCACTTCTTCTTTCACTCGAATCCTTGACCCCTTGAATCCTCGAACCCTTTCTCTTAGGCCTTTTCCTTTTAATAATTAGAATTTATTTAGTAGATTTTGAAAGACGAGTGTTTTCCTTGCAAGCCCTAGGATCAGTTGCCCATGCCAGTCGAAATTTCCATTTTGTTTGATAAATGGAAGGATCCCATTATTCCGGGCAATACTGAACAGTTTTTCAATTTTAGAATCGCTCAGTCTGCTGCATATCTTCCTGGCATAATAACCGATCAGGATCTCTTTATGTATGTTTTTTTTCCACTGTTTTTCGTATTCCGAAAGGGCTTTTGCAGAAAGCCGGTCAAGGCTAATATTTCTCAAAATAACATCAGAAGCGTCCCTGGATCCCTGAAGACCAAAATAGATCCCGCCGCCGGTTGTTGTTTTGACCTGTCCGGCCGCTTCTCCAACAACCAGGACGCGGTTCGCATAGGTCCTTGACAGGACGCCCTGCACGATCGCCTTCAAATGGAACTGTTTTTTAACTCCGGCTCCAGTTTTCGGCAGGACACTTTTCAACAAGTTTTTAAAATACGGTTTGGGATCCTTCTCCGTGATCAGCCCGATCCGGATCCGATCACGAGCAGGAACAGCCCATGCAAAAGCCCCGGGGGCAATCTTATTTCCAAAAAAGATGTGTGTGTCCGGAAGATTATTGGCTTTCACTTCAAGCTGAGCACCGTTGATAAATTTCTTAGAACAGCCCAGTCCGATCTCTCTGCTCAATTGATTGTTCACGCCTGTGGCGATAACCACCATTCGGGCCTTGTATGTTAGGCTCCCGTTTCCATTATTAGAAGCGGATACCTCAACACCTTTTCCGTTTATCTGGATATTCTTGACATGTTTTTCACAATCGATCCGGCTTCCAGCCTGAACTGCAAGACCGGCGATATTACGATCAAACTTTTCCCTGTCTACCACGCAGGCAAACGGCTGAGGATGATCATATAGGATCGATGTCCTGTAGGGAGAAATCATATTAACTTTCTGGATCTTTGAGATGATTGATGAGTCGGGCAGCTCGAATTCATTGAAAATATTGTTGCCGACAATGCCCGTACAGAGAACATTTTGCCCTATTCGGCTTTTCCTTTCCAGCACAATAACATCCAGACCGTTTTCTGCCAGAGTCCGGGCAGTATTCAACCCGCTTGGCCCTCCACCAATCAC
>DAOVDI010000105.1 GCA_030669585.1 Acidobacteriota bacterium | reverse complement strand
ATGATTGTAATAAATCAATTTTGTTGAAAATTTCTGTTGTCTTGAAAATCCATAATCCAACGATAAGGACAAGTATCAAAACTATTCCAACGATTAACTTTTTCATTTTTTCTCCTTTTAAAGTGTTAATTATTTCTAATATATGTTAGATATATATAACTTATAAGTCAACTGTTTTTTCCAATATCCTGTTCTCTAGTAGTATTATGGTGTCATCAAATAGTCCAAGCAACCCTCTCCTCCCAAAGCTCAGCCTCGGCTACCCTCCCCCCAATTCTATGATATTTTTTATTTCCTGGGGACTTCTTGTTGAATGGATATATTTGTTAATGAAAAAATAAATTTCTATTGTGATCTGTTATAATGTGAAAGGCATGAGATTTAAAAGGGGAATCTGTGTTATTGCAACATGTTTTGTTGTCATTTTGTCCGTTTCCCCCATATTTGCTCAATCAGAGAAGAACTCCCAAAGCAAAAATGTCCCTCAACACGATGCAGCCGCCATCATCAAACTTGTGACGGTCCGGATCCTGGATCAAGAGGGTCGACCTGTGACTGACCTTAAGAAGGAAGATTTCGTTTTGTACGACAATGGAAAAAAGAAAGTCATAACAGAGTTCGAAGTGCACACCCTGAGCGAAGAAGGGATGAAAGTCCTCCCGTCGGGCGAGGCGACCGACTTGACCAAATCAGTGAAGGGAATGAACCGGAGGCTGCTCATTTTTCTCGACATCCAGGGGAGCGATATCACCGGAATGGCCAATGCCAAAGAGGCTGCACTCCATTTTGTGGATACACAATTGCGGCCTGGAGATGAGGTCGGTATTTTAGGCTTTTCGCCAACAAGAGGATTCCTCATCCAGGAGTATCTGACAACAGATCATGAGAAGATCCGCAAGGCAATCGAGAAGACAAAAGACATCGAGGTTAAGCCGAGTCCGGGTTTTGTTTCAGGGGCAGGAGGAGATGACAGCGTAAGAAACAGGTCAGAGTCCCTGCTGATTGAGAGATCAAACGTTTTCGTCTCTGAGGGAGCCTCGGTTAGTGTCCCAGGATCTAGCAAGTGGCATCGCTGGGATTTCGTCTCTCGAATGTTTGATTTATCCCAGGCCCTGAAATATATTCCTGGGAACAAGAGCCTGATAATTTTCACCGCCCGTAATCTCGGGCCCAACGCCTCGAAACTTGGAAAGGAATTTGCCAGCGCCAGCACACCCGTATACACGGTCAACACCAAGAACTGGATCCGAAAAAGCGTCTGGAGATTGTCAATCAAGAAAAAACATATCTGGAAAGATCATCCCTTACAGGACCTGGCCCTTGAATCCGGGGGGAAATATTTTGCCGACATCAAGGATGTAGAGACGATATCCAGGGAAGTTCAATCTTTGACGGGGAATTTCTACGTTCTCGGCTATTACATCGACGAAAGCTGGGACGGCAAGTATCGTCAGATCAAAGTGGAGGTTAAAAAGCCGGGTCTTCAGGTCCTGGCCCAGCACGGCTATTTTAATCCCAGATCATTCGCTGAACTTTCGGATTTTCAAAAGCAGCTCCATCTGTTCGACCTGGTGTTTACCGACAAGTATTCCTCTTCCGGACTGTTAGATATTCCGATTGAGCCGCTTTTTGTCTCGGGCGAGGAAAAAATGAATTGTGTTTTACTCTCCCAGATTACAGTCGGGGAAAAAACAGGAGTTCCTCCTTCCAATGTCGAAATTTTTGCATTCCTTTTCAACGAAAACCAAAAGATGGTAAAGGAAATGAATGGAGAAATCGATTTATCTCCGTTCGATAATGAAGTTCTTGTTCCTTACTTCCTGGCCAATCTCCCTGCCGGTAAATACGAATGCTGTATCGTGACCAGGGACATGGAAACAGGGCAAGCCTCTGTGGGAAAAACAGCCTTTAATATTCCGGATATGAGCAACGCTGAAATCGTTCTGACTTCTCCCCTTCTATTTGCTGCGGGCCCTGAATCTCAAATCTTTAAATTTTCAAAGAAAAAGAGCCAAAAGGGAAAAGATAAAGATCTTTCTCTCGGTGATATCTACCAATACCTGCCCGAAAATCACTGCCTTTTTGTTAGAGAAATTGGGCCGGAAATAAAGAATCTTCTTGCCGTGCTACCCGTGACTTTTGCAGGAGGCCCAGTTCCCGAGGTTGAGTTCATTGCCCGACTCCACCCCAAACCGGAAGGTAAGGCTATCGTGCTACTGATACAGATCATCGATGTTCAAACAATACGCAACAGTAAAGATATCCTGATGATTGAAATGAGGCTTCCGGATTTGGAGCCGGGTGAGTACGAACTTGAAATCGAGGCCATTGAGAAGAATACATCCGCTAGTTTCTCTGTCCGGAGGTCCTTCATCAAAAGATAAAATGAAACCGTTGACCAAGAGTCTTTTGATAATCTGCTCCATGTTCTCCGTTGTTTTTCTTGTCCTGAATCTTTATCCGAACCAGCAAAAGGAAAAACAAGCGGAACTGGGGATTATCTTGAAGAATTGCGCCGAATATTGTGAAAGATTGGCTAATTCTGTCCTGTTTTTTGTTTGCAAAGAAAAAATTACAGAAAAAATACAATATAGATATAGCAGAGTGGTGGTATCATCCAAAACGCCACTGGTATTTCCCCGGGCATACAGCAGCAGCACAAAAAATGTTTATGTCTATGATTATCAATTATTCCGGAAAAGAGATCAGGTTAAAGAACAAAGAATACTTATCGAACAAAACGGGGAAAAAAAGCATGAGGAGAATGCCCGGTTAAAAACAAGATTTTTCACTCATGAAAACATCATTTTTGGACCCATAGGATTACTCAGCTCTTTTTGGCAGCCTCACCATGATTATAAAATCCTCAAGGAAGTCAAATTCAAGGGGGATAAAACAATCATCATAGAAGCTTTACCAAAGCCGGAGAGCGCAATCGACCACATGTACGGGAAAATCTGGGTGAGAAAAAGTGATTTCAGCATTTTAAAAATCGAGTGGGCTCAGGAATCCATCGGGGGATTTGAGTACGTGGAGGAAATGGCCAAAAAGCTCGGGGCAGAACCGCATATTACCCTCACAGCAGAATATGGGATAGAGAAAAACAAGATCCGATTTCTCAGCAAATATTCGCTCGATGAGGCTTATATCATCAAGATAGGGCGAAGAAGATTCCAGAGATCAAAAACAGTAGCTCTTTATGATGATTATAAGTTTTTTACCGTTGAAAGCGAAGTCAAGCACTAAGAAATTCAGGATTACTCACCGGGCAGGATATAGTAAACCATTATCAGATGTGAAAGTGAGAATCTGCGTAAAACCAGGTATTTACAGAGGAAAAATAGCGCTTGTCCTTTCAACATTTTTTCGATTTCTTTTTTTTCTTTCGAGCTGTTTTTTCTAAAATAGAACCGTCCCCCCCCCATTTTCTTGCGGATTTTAAATGAAATTATTCCCTGCAACGAATATGTAAGATATAATGTATTACGTATAGATAATAGGAGGAAGTACTGCAATGTCTGAAATTAATGCAAAAAAACCGGGTTTGATTATTCTGCTTTTTATACTCTTTTTCACTCTAGCGAGCATGCCGGCTTTTTCTCAAGGAAATAGAGCAGCAGAGGACATTACCTTTACAGCTAAACTGAAATCTGAAGTCGTCAAACGTGTCTGTAAGCTGCTTACGATCAATTATATTTTCCCCGAGACAGCCAAAAAAATGGAAGATCATCTGAACACACAGCTTAAAGAAGGGAAATATGACAAAATTAATAATAAGAATGTATTTGCACAGGCACTCACAAGTGATTTACGCAAAATAAGCAAGGACAAACACATCCGAGTCATCTACGACCCCGAAGCCGTCAAAAGGATCAGGGCCGGCAACAGCAGAAGCAAAGAAGACCGGGAGAAGGCGCGAAAGGCACGAATCGAGCGGGAGCGACAGCGAAATTTTGGATTTCGAAGACTGGAAATCCTGGAAGGAAACATTGGTTATCTCGACCTGACAGGCTTTTCCGGCTTAGATCAAGCAGCCGAGACAATCATTGCAGCCATGAATTTTTTAGCTAATTCCAATGCAGTCATCATCGACCTCCGCAATAACGGCGGCGGCAGTCCATTTACAATTCAGATAATAAGCAGCTATTTTCTTAAGGATTATACATATTTGAACAGTTTTGAATGGCGCGGCGACGATACTATAAAGCAGTTTTGGACTCTTCGTTATGTGCCCGGAAAAAAGATGTATGATACTGATCTCTACATCCTGACAAGTTCCCGTACATTCTCCGCAGCCGAAGAATTCACCTATAACCTAAAAACCCTTAAGAGGGCCACCATTGTTGGTGAAACGACAGGTGGAGGAGCCCATCCTGGCGGAAGCCGTATCGTGGATGATTATTTTCTCGTCTGGGTTCCGAGCGGAAGAGCCATCAATCCCATCACTAAAACAAACTGGGAAGGAAAAGGTATCGAGCCGCATATTTCTATTCCGCGGGATAAAGCCCTGGACAAAGCCCTATACACGGCTCTTGAAAAACTTGCAGAAAAGACTGAAGACAAGGGAAAAAAACAGAGACTGCAGTGGGCATTGGACGGTATCAAAGCACGATTAGAGCCCCAAAAGGTGCAAGAGGAAATCTTAAAAAAATATGTGGGGCAGTATATACGCAGTATCGTTACTTTAGAGGACGGGCAGTTGTTTTTTAAGTCGGGACCTCAAAAATTCAAGATGATTCCTCTAAGCGAGACTTATTTTATTCTTGATGGTTGGTCCGATGTGAGGGTTGAGTTCGTCCTTGATGATAAAAGAAAAGAATATGCGATTAAGGCCCGTTTCACTGACGGCAGAAGTGATATCCTAACAAAGGTGAAGAAAAAGAAATAATATTGGGTTTAATAATTGGATTAGTGGCACTGTCATATAAAAACTGCCACATATATATGATATCTACAGTAAAGAACAAAAAGAAGGAGCTTGCTTATGAAAAAATTACTTATTATCGGATTTATCTTTCTTATCGGTGTTTGTTTTGTGGATATGCAAAATTTATTCGCGGCTCCTCCCACAGGAAAAGTTTCTATTCATTTTAGTGGCCCTGACCATAATAATAAGAATGCTTTCACCCGACGTCCATATTTTAGGTGGAATCCTGTGACTTCGGCGACAAAATATCATATCAAAATTTCTGACGACCCAAATTTCAAAAGGGGTGTATCTGAAAAAATTGTGACAGGTATCCGTATGCAAGTAGAATCGGATCTTAGAGAAGATAGAACTTATTATTGCCAGGCCCGTGCCGGGAACAACGACGGCTGGGGACCATGGAAGGATTTTCCTTTCAGGTTCCAAATCGACCTCACCTCTCCCCCTCTAACTCTGGTCATGCCTGTATCCGGAGTTTTCGTGGATGAATTGAGGCCTGAATTCCGGTGGGAGGTTTATCCCGGAATTTCTCAGTTGCAACTGCAGATCTCTAAGGTACGGAAATTTTCACCTATTTTGGTCGATGTTCAACCGCATGTAGGCGATTTCAGGTTTATTTGTCCAGGCGATCTGGAAAGTAGGACGGTTTACTACTGGCGGATGAGAGCCAAACGGGGAGATGGAGGCTGGGGACCGTGGACAGTGGAAAGTTTCAGAGTCGAAATGGAGGCTCCTCCTCCACCGCCTGCTGAAGGATCGTACGGAAATAAATATGATACTGGAAGTTACGGGACGACATTCCTTGGAGCCGGCTTCTCATGGTCTTTTCCGGGAGGATACAATGTGACGGAATCCCAGCTCCAAGTTTCTTCACTGAGGCGCTTTTCATCGAACGAGCTAGATAAGACGATTACCGCAAGAAGTCATCGATCCGAATTGTTTATCCTTGATAGAGATTGGAGGTGGAGCCGTTCAGGGACATATTTCTGGCGAGTCCGCTTGAAAAACAGAGGGGGCTGGGGTCGCTGGAGTGAAATATGGAGTATTTCCGTGTCACCGAGCGGACCTCCCGCCCAGCTCAGGCTTCGGAGTCCAGCGAATCGGGCATTTTTAACGGAGAGTCGGCCGACTTTCCAATGGAAACCGTCGGAAAGGTGCTCAGATTACCAAATTCAGGTTTCCACTCGATCCGATTTCCGGTCGACTGTTTTTAATGAAACCTATGCATGTGCACGGGGTCCGGAATTCACCTCTCCCACTTCCTTGGAAACGGGTGTAATGTATTACTGGAGAGCAAGGGCTGGTTTTACCGGGCTTGGTGGATGGGGTGAATGGAGTTCGACCTGGCGGTTTCAAATCGGGGCGCCTCCATCCCCACCTGTTTTGAGGAGTCCTTCTAACAACAGTGCTAATAAAGAGAAAAGACCCCGTTTCAAATGGGAAAGAGTTTCTGATGCCAGAGATTATAGGCTGGAAGTATCAAATAAGAAGGATTTTTCAATCTTAACTCTTCGATTGTTTCCCAGAACTAATTCCATCGTCTCTCACCTCACCCTGAGACCGGGCAAATATTACTGGAGGGTAAAGGTGAGAGATACCCACAATGCCTGGAGTAAATGGAGTCGGATTTGGGTTTTCACCATTTTGCTTAAATAGGATTGAACTAGGAGCGATTCTCTTTTTGAACTCATGTTGGAGTTTTGATTATCGGTTTACCGGTTCAGATACCGGTGAAGGAAAGCGATCGTTTCAGTCCAGGAGACGAGACTTCCGCGCGCATCGTCCCTGGCGTTTCCCCCGTTCATGAACCGGTTATGGCCGGTGATAAAATAGGGCAGGAAGACCATATGCCCTGAACCCTCGCAGCGGATATGTTTGTGCTCGTAGGGATGTTGATGTTTCTTAAGCCTCTCCATGATAGCATCGGAAAATTCAGCCGACGGCCAGGTCTGGTCGTCTGTCCCGGATACAAGAAGGATCGGGGCCTTGATCTTATCGACCGGTATTGTAGCTTGCTCAACAGTAGCCTGATCAGCTTGTTCCAGCCCAAGGGCGTAAAATTTCCGGACAGAATCCATATCTCCCTTCATGTATTTGGCCATATCTTCCTGTGTAACAACTCCTCTGATATAGGGAAGGCTCTGTCCGTTGTGGCTCCAGGAGGAAGCCAGCTTCAT
>DAOVDI010000164.1 GCA_030669585.1 Acidobacteriota bacterium | reverse complement strand
TGCCTCCCTGAGGAGAAGATCAATTTTATTAAGAATATTTTGGAAGACACAGGTCTTCATGTAACCATAGGAAATTGAGATGAATAAACGCATAAAAAAATTAAGAAATCAGACTGTAGAAACCCAGCCCTGCATTTCTGTTGAAAGGGCCAGGCTCTTGACTGAATTTTATAAAAGTCCTCAGGCGGAGCAGGTGTCAATTCCTGTAAAACGGGCCCTGGGATTTAAACACATTCTTGAAAACAAGGAGATTTGTTTTAATGACGGGGAGCTGATCGTTGGTGAAAGAGGCCCGGCTCCCAAGGCAACGCCCACCTATCCTGAGATAACAGTCCATTCCATGGAAGATTTTGATATATTGGACAGCAGGGAAAAAACTGCATATTCCGTGGATAAGGAGACACGAAAAGTCTATAGAGAAGACATCATCCCTTTTTGGAAGGGCAGATCCATCCGGGACAGGATATTTTCGAATGTGTCTGAGGAATGGAAGCATGCCTATGAAGCGGGGATCTTTACAGAGTTCATGGAACAGCGGGCTCCCGGGCATACGGTTCTGGATGGAAAGATCTATCGTAAAGGATTCCTGAAGTTCAAGCAGGAGATCACGGAAAGCATAAACGGCCTTGATTTCCTTGAAGATCCTGAGGCCTATAACAAAAGAGAACAGCTCAAAGCCATGGATATCGTTGCCTCTGCCCTGATCCGTTTTGCGGAACGTCATGCGGAAAAAGCCAGGGAGCTGGGGCAAAAGGAAAAGGATCCTGAAAGAAAAGCAGAGTTGGAGAAGATTGCTGAGGTGTGTTCCCATGTGCCGGCCAATTCGCCGCAGGATTTCTGGGAGGCTCTCCAGTACTACTGGTTCGTTCATCTGGGTGTAATTACTGAACTCAACGGATGGGATTCTTTTAATCCCGGCAGATTGGACCAGCACCTTTATCCTTTCTATAAAAAAGGATTGGAAGACGGCTCTTTGACTAAAGAGAAAGCCAGAGAACTGCTCCAGGCCTTCTGGATCAAATTTAACAACCAGCCCGCCCCGCCCAAGGTGGGGGTCACAGCCGAGGAAAGCGGGACCTATACAGACTTTGCCCTTATCAATATTGGTGGAGTCAAACCGGATGGTTCGGATGCGGTCAATGAAGTTTCTTTTCTGCTCCTGGATGTGACCGAGGAGATGCGTATCCTGCAGCCTAGTTCAGCAGTGCAGCTCAGCAAAAAAACCCCGGAAAGTTTTATCAAAAGGGCTTTGAAGGTTGTCAGGACCGGTTTCGGGCAGCCGTCTATCTTCAATACCGATGTGATCGTTCAGGAACTGGTCAGGCAGGGAAAGTCCGTAGAAGACGCCCGAAACGGTGGCGCAAGCGGCTGTGTGGAAGCGGGAGCCTTTGGCAAGGAAAACTACACTCTGACCGGATACTTCAACATGACCAAAATCCTGGAGATCACCCTCTATAACGGCATAGATCCTCAGACCGGCAAAAAGATCGGCCTTGAGACCGGAAACCCGGAAAAATTTTCCACTTTTGAAGAATTGTTCAATGCCTTCCGAAAGCAGATAAACTATTTTGTGGATATAAAGATCGCAGGAAGCAATATTATCGAGCGGCTTTATGCCGAGTATATACCTGCGCCTTTTCTGTCCCTTCTAATCGATGACTGTATTGCAAGCGGCAGGGATTATCATGGAGGTGGACCTCGATATAACACTACATATATCCAGGGAGTGGGGATGGGGACTATTACGGATTCACTGACAGCCATTAAATACCATGTTTTTGATGAAAAAAGCCTTACCATGAAGGAGCTTTTGGAAGTACTCACTAAAAATTTCGATGGTCATGAGGCTTGGAGACAGCGGTTCCTGAATAAAACCCCGAAATACGGCAATGACAATGATTATGCGGATGATGTGATGCGCTCTATTTTTGAGGCATATTATGAGGCAGTTAATGGAAGAAAAAATACTAAGGGCGGATTCTACCGCATAAACCTTCTTCCTACGACCGTCCATATCTATTTTGGAAGGGTCACAGGAGCAACTCCTGATGGGCGATTGGCTTGCAAGCCTCTTTCCGAAGGCATTTCTCCGGTTCAAGGGGCAGACAGGCTTGGTCCAACTGCTGTGCTCAAATCAGCTGCCAAAATGGATCATGTCCGGACAGGAGGAACGCTGCTCAATCAGAAATTCACCCCCCAGCTGCTCTCTACAGAGGAAGGGATTGCCAATCTCGCCTCCCTCGTCCGTTCCTATTTTAAAATGGACGGACACCATATTCAGTTTAATGTTGTTAGTGCGGAGACTTTGCGCAAAGCTCAGCAGGAACCGGAACTTCACCACGACCTCATTGTACGTGTGGCAGGGTACAGTGATTATTTCTGTGATCTGAACAAAGACCTGCAGAATGAGATCATCGAACGTACAGAGCACGCCTCTTTCTAGCCTGGATTATTCATAAAAAATGGCCGATTCCTGTATTTGTTTTGGATGGTTATAGCTTTCAATAAAGGATTTTGCCAGGGTTAAATTGGGGGTTGAATATCATAGATCGTTAATAAAAAAATCATCGGCCCTTTTTTCCCCTACGGGCAAACCGATCTCACCGCAGTGGCTTCGTCGTGTCCCGTTCGCAGTATATAAATACAGCTTCACGACCCACTCCTCGCAGCTACGGCAATCTCGATTCGTGAATAACCCAGGCCTGCTGGCACTCTTCATAAAAACTGCTGATTTCCAGCTAAACAGATTCAGACTGATATGATCCTGGAGTTAAGGGGCTGTGGTTATTTTTTGCGGATTAAAACCAATCCAACAATGGCTGCGACAGCTCCTGCGGCTGTGCCTATTATCTGCTTGATTCCGAAACCTGTGGCTCCCCCGACTCCGATAGAGTCTGCCAGAAG
>DAOVDI010000016.1 GCA_030669585.1 Acidobacteriota bacterium | reverse complement strand
CAGTATAAAGACCGGCTGAATACAATACATGAAGGTGGCCCTCCTAAATACAGAGAGCTCCAGAAATCAAGGGGGAAGATGCTGGCAAGAGAACGGCTGGACAAACTGTTTGACCGCAATACGCCGTTTATCGAATTAAATGCTCTGGCTGCCTATGAGATGTATGACAATGCCGCACCCGGCGCAAGCATGGTGACAGGGATCGGCATAGTGCATGGGCGGGAAGTACTGGTCATAGCCAATGATGCCACGGTTAAGGGAGGCACTTATTTTCCCATGACCATTAAAAAGCATCTGCGTGCTCAGGAAGTGGCCATGGAAAACCGGCTTCCATGCATCTATCTGGTTGATTCCGGAGGGATATTTCTTCCTCATCAGGCCGGGACTTTCCCTGATAAAGAACATTTTGGCCGCATTTTTTATAACCAGGCAAGGCTTTCGGCCATGGGTATCCCTCAGATCTCAGTAGTCCTGGGGTCGTGTACGGCCGGAGGCGCTTATGTGCCGGCCATGAGCGATGAAACGGTCATTGTGCGGAAGCAGGGAACGATCTTTATAGGAGGACCTCCTCTGGTCAAAGCTGCCACTGGTGAAGAAGTTAGTGATGAAGATCTGGGAGGAGCGGATGTGCACTGCCGTATATCCGGAGTCTCGGATTATTACGCCCAGAATGACGGTCATGCGCTGAGTATTGCACGGAATATCGTAGAGACACTGGACCCTCCGCAAAAGTTCAGGCTGAATCTTCAGCAGCCGGAAGACCCATATTATGATCCCGAAGAGCTTTATGGCGTTATCCCCCAGGATCTGAAAAAACCCTTTGATATCAGAGAGATTATTGCCAGACTGGTTGACGGGAGCCGTTTTCAGGAATTCAAGGAGTTGTACGGGCAGACCCTGGTCTGCGGATTTGCCAGGATATTGGGATTCCCTGTCGGAATTCTTGCCAACAACGGTGTTCTTTTTTCCGAAAGCTCGGTGAAAGGCGCCCATTTTGTAACACTCTGTTCCATGCGGAAAATCCCCATTGTTTTCCTGCAGAACATCACCGGATTTATCGTTGGAAAGCAGTATGAGCATAAGGGAATTGCAAAGGATGGCGCCAAGCTCGTGCATGCCGTGGCTAACGCCCTTGTGCCAAAATTCACGGTTATAGTCGGCGGATCCTATGGGGCGGGGAATTATGCCATGTGCGGAAGGGCTTATGATCCCAGGCTGCTGTGGATGTGGCCGACTTCCCGGATCAGTGTTATGGGTGGTGAACAGGCGGCCAATGTGCTTGTTTCTGTCAAGATCAAGCGTCTTAAGCAGCAGGGGAAAAAGCTGACGCAAGAGGAAAAGCAAAAAATGATGGAGCCAATACTGGAGAAATATACTCAGGAAGCAAGTCCTTATTACAGTACAGCAAGGATTTGGGATGACGGAATACTGGATCCCCTGGAAACGCGTGAGGCCCTGGCCCTGGGGATTGCCATGAGTCTAAATGCACCGGTACCTGACTATCAGGTCGGAATTTTCAGGATGTAATGGAATGACAACCGGATATAAGACCATTTTATTGGAAAAGCGAAATAAGGTGATGTGGGTCACACTGAATAGACCCGAAGTCCACAATGCGTTTAATTCTGTGATGATAAATGAGCTCAGCGCTGTTTTTGATCTGGCCAAGGATGATCCGGACGTCAGAGTCGTAGTATTAACAGGCAAGGGGAAATCTTTCTGTGCAGGAGCTGACCTGAACTGGATGAAGGAGATCATAAAATACTCTTTTGAACAAAATCTTGAAGAATCCATGAATATCGCTGAATTGATGCGTAAAATTTATGCCCTCCCTAAGCCGGCCATAGCAATGGTGAACGGGGCAGCTATCGGAGGAGGCACTGGATTTGTGTCTGCCTCTGATATAGCAATTGCTTCAGATAACGCCAAATTCGGACTGAGCGAAGTAAAGATAGGACTTGTACCGGCGGCGATCTCTCCATATGTGGTCCGGAAGATCGGAGAGAGTAAAGCCCGTGAATATTTTTTAACAGGAAAAAGGATTTCAGCCCAAACAGCAAAGGATATCGGTCTCGTCAATGATACGGTTCCTTTTACTGAGCTTGGGGGTAGGATAGATGCTTTGATCGAACAGCTTGTAACATCCGGACCGGAAGCGATTGCCTGCTGCAAAGAGCTGCTTATCAAAGTGCCGCGCATGCAAACATCCGAAGTCAAGGAGTTTACAGCCAGGATGATCGCTAATCTGCGTGTCAGTGAAGAGGGGCAGGAAGGGATGGCCGCTTTTCTGGAGAAACGCAAGCCAAAATGGATGGAGTGATATGTTCCAGAAAATATTGATAGCGAACAGGGGAGAGATAGCAGTCCGTATCATAAGAGCGTGCAGAGAGCTGGAAATAACCACTGTGGCAGTCTATTCGGAAGCAGACCGTGATAGTCTTCATGTCCAGGTGGCAGATGAAGCTGTTTGTATCGGTCCTGCGCCGGCACAGGACAGTTATCTGGCCATGGACCGCATAATAGAGACTGCGAAAAAAACAGGGGCTGAGGCCGTGCATCCCGGCTATGGTTTTCTGGCGGAAAATCCGGAATTCGCACGTCTTTGTGAGGACAGCGAAATCGTATTTATCGGTCCTGCTTCCCAATCAATGGAATTGGTGGGGGACAAAATCCGGTCCCGGCAGACTATGGAAAAGGCGGACATTCCCATTATTCCGGGGATGAAAGAAGTTCATAAGAACATCGCTGACTATGCAAACGAGGCCAAAAAGATCGGATATCCTGTAATGATAAAAGCATCCGCAGGTGGCGGAGGCAAAGGTATGCGTATCGCTTATAACGCAGATGAGCTGATGCCAGGATTGGAAGCCGGCAAACGGGAGGCCAAGAGCGCATTCGGTAATGATTCTGTTTATCTGGAAAAGTACATCGAGGAGCCGCGCCATGTAGAAGTGCAGATATTAGCGGATAATTTTGGGAACACGGTTCACCTTTTTGAGAGAGAATGTTCAATTCAGAGACGGCATCAGAAGATCATCGAGGAATCCCCTTCAGTTGCTCTTGACCCTGATCTGCGCTACATAATGGGGGAGACAGCCCTGAAGGTTGTTAAAGCTGCCGGGTATAACAATGCTGGAACAGTGGAGTTCCTCCTTGATAAAAACAGGAACTTCTATTTTCTTGAGGTCAACGCACGACTTCAAGTTGAGCATCCTGTGACCGAATTGGTGACAGGGATTGACCTCGTTCATCAACAGCTCCATGTGGCTGCAGGGGAAAAACTGGCTCTGAAACAGAGTGATCTGAAACAGAAAGGGCATGCGATCGAATGCCGGATATACGCTGAAGACCCGGACAATCAATTCCTTCCATCATCCGGCCGGGTTCTCTATCTTAAAGAACCCCATGGGCCGGGAGTAAGGCACGACTGCGGTATTTTTAGTGGATGCGAGGTTCCTATTTATTATGATCCTATCCTGGCTAAACTGATCGTCTGGGCTGGTGATCGGGATATGGCTATCCGCCGCATGAGCGAAGCCTTAAATGATTATGTGATTCTGGGCATAAAGACCACTCTGGATTTTCTAAAAGATGTTTTTGCCCATCCCGAGTTTAAAAACGGCAGCACGACAACAGCATTTATATCCCGGTATTTTGACGATTGGAGCGAAAGGTCAGGATCGGAAGAAAACAGGAAGATTGTGGCTATCGCCGCAGCCTATGACAGTCTCCAAAATGTCCACATCCGGACCGGGAAACATGGAGAGCAGGAATTAGAAACTTCTCCCTGGCTGACTCTGGGGAAATGGCGTATGGGAAGAGGATGATCTGATGGAATTCACTTTTTTGATCGAGAATAAACCTGTTACGGTCTTTCTGGAAAAAAAGGACGGCCTTTATTATTACACTCAAAAAGACGGAGAAGCCGTTGAAGTGGACATCCGTACGATTTCTCCGAATGTGTTCTCTATTTTGATCGAGGGCGTTTCACACAGGATCTATCTGACGAAGGATGGAGAGAAATACTACAGTTGCTGCAACGGGCGTCACTTTGTGTTCCTGGGATCCTCAGGAGATGATGACGAGGCATTTACCAGAGGAGAGGACCGTTCACTGGAGGATATGCTGATCGTTAAAGCGCCCATGCCTGGAAAAATCATACAGATCAATGTTGAAAAAGGGCAGCAAGTGCGGAAGAATCAGACTCTGGCTATTGTGGAAGCCATGAAGATGGAAAACGAGATCAAGGCTGGTGTTGAGGCAGTGGTAAAAAAGATCCTGGTAAAAAATGGAGATCTTGTGGACCCGGAGAAAGTCCTGATCGAGTTGGAAGCATTAGATAATACCTGATAAATAAGCACTGGAAAAACAGTCTATAAAAGTCTATAGAAGTCTATTGAAGTCTATTGAAGTCGAAGAAGGCCAAGGGCCAAAGGCCAAAGAAAAAAAGTCAATCGAAGTCCGTTGAAGTCCATTGAAGTCGTCGAAGTCGGAGAAAGCCCAAGGCT
This sequence comes from Acidobacteriota bacterium, assembly GCA_030669585.1. Lineage (GTDB taxonomy): Bacteria > Acidobacteriota > Aminicenantia > Aminicenantales > Aminicenantaceae > DAOVDI01. The sequence goes on along the minus strand of DAOVDI010000016.1, from coordinate 30,653 downwards.
AGAAGCAGCTTAGCCCAAAGTCATCAAAATTTAAGGATTCAAGGATTCGAGGATTCTAGGGTTCGAGTGAAAGAATAAGAGGCCAAAAAAGAAGAGCCCAAGGCTAGAAGCAGCTTAGCCCAAAGTCATTTAATTTACGTCATTCCCGCGAAAGCGGGAAACCAGGATAAGATATGAAAATAAAGAAAATAGACTGGATTCCCGTTTCCACGGGAATGACGAGGAGATAGGAAGGGTTGAGAGGATGTTCAAAGCACTAAGTTGTTAGAAAAAAAAGCACTTGAATCCTTGAACCCTTTTTTTCAACGTATCGGCATTTTTTATCAATAATTCAGAGTATGCTTTATTCACGGGTCGATATGCGAGGCGTGGCGTATGAAGCCGTATTCATATACTGCGAACGGAACACGACGAAGCCACTGCGGTGAGATCGGCTCGCCCGAAGGGTAAAAAAGGCCGATGATTTTTTATCAACGATCTATGATATTCAGCACCCAATTTATCCCTGGCAAAATCCTTTATTGAAAGCTATGACCATCCAAAATAAATATGTGAATCGGCCATTTTTTATGAATAATTCATAGAGTCTGGATTATTTACGGGTCGAGATTGCCGTAGCTGCAAGGAGTGGTTCGTGAAGCTGTATTTATATACTGCGAACAGAACACGACGAAGCCACTGCGGTGAGATCGGCTCGCCCGAAGGGTAAAAAGTTGCGATACATAAATAAGAATCTTCATATGGTTGTATTGCTGTTTAAACGTATCGCAAATTTTTATAAATAATTCAGCTTAAATGGTTTTTGAATATATCTGCATAAAAAGAAACATCCAGCCTGCATTTTTCAAGCAGCGCTTTATCAGCCATTATTTCGTCCGGGCTTCCCACTTTCAGAATGGTTCCTTCATTCATGACAGCGATCCGGTCACAGCATGCCAGAACAGGAAGGATCTGCTGTGAAACGATCAATACCGTGGCATCCAGATTTTTAATTGTTTTAATAAACTGCTTGATAGTCGCCGGGTCCAGGTTTGAAAAGGGCTCATCAAAAGCGATCACATCGGGCTGCATCGCCAGGACCGTAGCCAGGGCAACGCGCTTTCTTTCGCCGAAAGAAAGATGATGAGAAGTCCTGCCTTCAAATCCCTCGAGATTCATCAGGCGAAGAGTATCTTTGATCATGATGCGTATTTTTTCTTTATTAATTTCCATATTCAAGAGGCCGAAAGCGATATCCTCCTCGACCGTAGGATTAAAAAGTTGGTCATCTGGATTCTGGAACACAAGTCCGACCCGCTTCCGGACCTCTGCAAGGGTCTCCTTTCTCAGTTCCAGGCCTTCAATTATAACCCTGCCTTCTCCCCGCAATAATCCGTTCAAGTGAAGAAGCAGAGTGGACTTTCCGGCCCCGGACGGACCGATGATACCAAAACGTTCCTGTTTTCTGACCTCAAGGGAAACGCTTTTAAGAGCAGAATTCTCGCCATAGGCGAATGTCACATTTTCTAAAACTACGGAAAAAGGGCAATTTTTTGGTTCAGGCATAGATCCGGATTACACTCATAATAATAAAAAATCCAATTATAAACACAAGATCACGCCGATGGAAAGCCAGTCCTTCAAATTCTGGAAAACTTCCGTCAAATCCCCTGGATAACATGGATTGGTACACGGTATGGGCACGGTCCCAGCTCCGCAGAAAAATCATGGCCGCCTGATGGCCTAGGACCTTGAACCGGCTGATCTTCAACCGGCCTGGAGTCCGGCTTTCTCTCGCCCTGTTGGTCCGGAGCCTTTCATCATTGAGGATAAATATATAACGATACATCAAGGCCGACATCGCACCTAAAACAGAAGGCATTCCCAGGCTTCGTAATCCCTTTAACAGCCTGTGGAATTTATCTGTCGAAGTCAACAGAACAACAAGAATCAGCGCGGAATAAGCTTTCAGGAGGATCGATCCGGAAAGGGCAGCCATATTAACGGAAAAGACATCTGACTTTATTGGACCGCTGAAAAGCAAGGAAAGAGGGAGAAGCAAAGCAGCCATCAGGATAAAGGGGGAAGCGATCAAACAGCGGCTCAAGACAAACTTCAGGGGAATCCTCCCCGCCATGATCAACGAACCAAGCGCCACAGAATAAAAAATAAATGGAAAAAGCTCTCCCTTTGGCTCGGAGACAATAATAACTATTGCCGAAAAGAAGGCAAAGATCTTTGTCCGGGGGTCAAGCCGGCGGAGGACGGAATCCAATCCGCTGTATTTATCCAGGTAATCATGCTTCATATTACAAATATATTTCTTATATCTGGATTCCTATATTCATGGGAATGACCATGGGATAGGAGTCTCACTTTTTTCCACTTCTTGCTTTTACGCCGTAGAAAAGTCCGGTAATACCCAGGATAAACGCCAGGCCGAGCAAGACTTTCATGTAGAGAGGGACAAAAGGGACTTTTTTTTCAATAATTTCCGGTTCCGGGACTACAGGCTGCTCTTTAGGAGAGGGGCTGAAAAATACCTCATCCAAAGAGACCATCGCTTTCTTTCTGTGTCCCTTTTCATCATCGATGACAATAACCCACTCTCCAGGTTTATCGGGTTTAAAAACGAAGCATCCTGAAATGTCCATTCGGCCGCTCTGGAATTCCTTTTTATCTTCCCCGGGGCGTTCTATCCTCACAAGAGCGCCAGAAAGAACAATTCCTCCGCTGTAAGCGGCTCTGACTACAATAAAAGGAGACTGTTGGCTGACATCCACATTGACACCATGGGCAAAAGCCAACACTGTCATTCCCATTAATACATAAAATAAAACTGTTTTTTTCATAGTTAACTCACTTCTTAAAGATAGCCGGATCGACCCGGCGAAAAAAACCAATAACACTCGCTGTTAAGACTCCCTCAATGCCTGCCACCAGAACATAGGCGTAAAGAATATAAAATATCCCTTTTCCATATCCGGAAAGCTGAAATTCAAGCGCCATGAGAAAGGCTGCAATCAATATGCCAAAAAAACCAGCAAGAAAAGCCCGGACTTTTTCCGGAAATCCGCACATTTTCCAGATCAGATAGCCTGCCACAGCTCCTGCCCCCATGTTTACAGCGTTTAATCCGAGAGACATCAGTCCTCCGTGCTGAAAAATAAGAGACTGAAAAAGAAGAGCTATAAAAATAACAGGAAAGGCCCCCCATCCCAGAAGTATGCCGGCAAGCCCGAAAAGACCCAGATGCATGGATGTTCCCGCAATAGGAAAGTGGACCAGGGATATAACGAACAGAGCAGCCGCCATAAGCCCCATCTTTGGGACATCATCTGTCGGTATTTTTTTCCCGAAAATAAAAAGCACCCCGGCTGAAAACACATCGGCAGCAATGGCTATTTCAGTTGCGATGATCCCATCAGCTATGTGCATTTTTAACTTTCCGCTGAAATCAGTTCAAAGAAGAAATCAAAAAATAACACAGACGCCTGACGGTGTCAACATTTTAAAAATAGTGCTACCGCCTTGCTCTAATGGGAAACACTTCACTACATGGCTTAGATTGACCTGCCCTGCTGCCTCTGGTATATTTTTCATTATGATCCTACCCTGGATCATTCACGAGTCAAGTTTTTAGGAGGATAAAAATGTTTATGAACAACATCCCATTCCCATCTGTAAGATCCAGCCTTTCAGTAGGACTTATTACGTGTCTTATCTTTTTAATCCTTGGATGCGGGAAAAGATCATTGGATTGGAGGATGGCAGAAAGTCCTTTAAAGACATGCTGGGCCAAAGATGTTTCACCTGAAAACGCTCTTCCAGAGTACCCCAGACCGCAGATGGTACGCCGCGACTGGAAAAACCTTAACGGCCTCTGGGAACTGGAAATAACACCCGTGAAAAACGGCCTTCCAGAGAATTTCTCTTCAAAGATCCTTGTCCCCTACCCGGTTGAATCGGCCCTGTCCGGTATAGGAAAAAGGGTGGATGAAACTGAACGCATCTGGTACCGCCGCATATTTAAAATTCCCTCAAAATGGAACAAGAAACGTATCCTTCTTCACTTTGGAGCCATCGATTGGGAGAGCGAGGTTTTTATTGACGGCCATAAACTGGGACTCCATCGCGGTGGATATGATGCGTTCTGCTACGATATCACTGACGCTCTTTCCGGCAAAAAAGACCACGAGATCATTGTTGGAGTCTGGGACCCCAGCGATCAGGGCAGCCAGGCCCATGGAAAGCAGAAGAAAAATCCTCGGAGAATATTTTACACCCCGACTAGCGGGGTCTGGCAGACGGTCTGGCTGGAGCCAGTTTCAGATGTTTATATTAAAGATATCAAGATTTTTCCTGATGTAGATGGCGGCCGGCTCAGACTGAAAGCGGAAATAGAAGGCCATAAAGACGGGAAACGCATTAAATGCGAAGCTTTTTCCGATGGCGCTTCTATAGCCGATTTCACCGGCCTGCCCGGAGAGGAAACAATCCTCTCCATCCCCGACGCGAGACTATGGTCTCCCGAAGACCCCTATCTTTATGACTTTAAACTCTCTCTTCTGGATGAGGAGGGAAAAATTCTGGACATGATCGATTCTTATTTCGCAATGCGGAAGACCTCTCTTGGGAAAGATGAGAAGGGAATCACACGGCTGCTTCTGAACAATAAATTTATCTTCCAGCTCGGTCCGCTTGACCAGGGATTCTGGCCGGACGGACTGTACACAGCCCCTACTGACACTGCGCTGCGGTACGATATAGAAGTTATGAAGGAAATGGGGTTCAACATGGTCCGCAAGCATGTCAAGATCGAACCTGACCGTTGGTATTATTGGTGTGACAGGCTTGGGCTTCTGGTCTGGCAGGACATGCCCAATGCAAAAAACAGTACAGCCGAGGAAAAGGCCCAATTCGAACTTGAGCTGGAACGGCTTATCCTTGGCCGGTTCAACCATCCAAGTATCATTATGTGGGTTCCTTTTAACGAAGGATGGGGACAGTACGATTCAGCAAGGATCACAGAAAAAATCAAAGACATGGATCCCACAAGACTGGTCAATCACGCCAGCGGATGGCACGACCAGGGCGTGAGCGATATACATGATGTCCACTCCTATCCTGACCCGAAATGCCCGTATCCAGAGGAAACAAGGGCGGCTGTACTGGGCGAATTCGGCGGGCTCGGGTTCAATGTCACGGACCACACCTGGAAGGAGGAAGGATGGGGATACGACCTGCTTCAAAACCCTGAAGGCCTTGTCAGGCGCTATGAAAATCTTATGGCGAATCTCCTTCCCATGGTCCAAAGCCCAGGGCTCAGTGCCGCCGTATACACCCAGATCACTGATATCGAGACTGAAAACAACGGCCTTCTGACCTATGATCGTGCAGTCAACAAGATGGGCGCAGATACCGTAGCCCTGGCCAATGCAGGATACTTGCCTCCCCAACTTGTCAGTGACACTTTTATTTTCATCAAGGATTTCAGTGTGAAGCTTGAGTGTTTCAAACCTGATGCAGAAATCCGCTACACCATTGACGGCAGCAAGCCCGACAAAAAATCCCTTCTTTATAAAGAACCATTCAAGATCACAAAAAGCGTTGAATTGAAAGCTGCAGCCTTTTGGCCCGACGGCAATAAAAGCCGGATCAGTTGTTTTGAATTGAAAAAGGTCGAATTAAAGAATGTTAAATAATTCCTTTTAGATACCTTTTTCTATGGGGTTCCGGGAATTTTTCTATTGCATACCGCAGCATAGTGCGGGGCATATTTTTATAATATTTATTTAGAAATCGTTCCTCAACTTCAATACTGCGCTTCCCGACTTCTCTGAGCATCCAACCAACAGCCTTGTGGATAAGATCTTCTTTATCCTGCAATAAGATCTCAGCGATCTTTAATGTATCAAAAAACTCGTTGTGTTTAATGAAATGACAGGTCGATATGATAGAGATCCTTCGTTCCCAAAGGCTTTTAGAACGGGCAAGTTTGTAGATCGGTATTTTATCAATCTTTCGAAGATAGGCTCCGACAATATATTCAGCTGAAGAATCAACAAGGTCCCAATTATTTATAAACTTTGCGCTCCCCAGATAGGTTAAAAATATGCGCTTTCTTTCTTCCTCATTTGCTTTCCGGAAAATTTCCACCAGAAGAAAGAGGGATAACAATCTTTCCTCATGAAAGGCAGAATGGAGCAAGTGAAAGGCATCTCTACTGGAGATGTCCCTATATTTTTTTGCCATCTTTCTCAGGACGGGAACACGAACTCCTAAAAAAATATCCCCTTCTCCATACTCTCCCTTTCCTGTTTTGAAGAATTTCTGTGAGTGCACCGCGATTTCTTTATTTCCCAACTTTCTGAGTTCCTGTTGAATACTCTGCAAAGGAAACACGCTTTATTTCCTGATTAGATCGAGCAACACCTCGATCGCTTTCTCCAGTTGGGGGTCCTGCCCGGAAAGGTCGTGGTTCAGATTATTGATAACCACAATATCCGGTTTAACCCCTCCGCTGGTCTCCAGGTCTTTGCCCTCAAGAGTGTAACATCCCCAAAACGGTAACCGGAACGATCCGCCATTCATCAGCCTGACTCCGGTCGTAAAGATCAGCCACCCATAACTTGTGTTTCCGACTATGGGACCTCGCTTTAAAGCTTTGAACCCACTGGCTGTCATCTCTCCATCACTCAAGGTCACTTCATTTATCAAAAGAACGACCGGTTTGTTAGTTACGCCAAAAGTAGACTGCGGCGTATCCGCCAAACCCCGGACCTGCCATTTGGCATATACAGGCTTCATCAACGCCTGAAGCACCCGGTCATGGACGTTGCCGCCGAAATTGTTGCGAAGGTCAAGGATCGCTCCTTTGCGCGGAAACACATCCCTCTCCAGTTCCAGGAGGAAACGCCTGAGATCGCCCTGTCCCATGGCCCGCATATAGAGATATGCGGCCTGATTATCAGTCTTTTCCTTGACCATATCCCGGCGGCTTATTATCCACTCCTCAAGCCTCAAGCTGTTCTCTGCTCTGGCTGAAATAGGCTTTATAAAAACATCAAACTGCTTTTTACCGGCCTTTCGAATGAATGTAAGCTTGATACGCTTCTCCAGTTTTCCATTGAGATACGTCCAGAGGTTTGTGTCGGCATTTACCATTTTATCGTTAATGGCCAGAAGCTGGTCTCCCTTTTCCACTTTATTCCGCTTATCGTGAAGCGGCCCTTTTTTAAATAGATGAGTAATCAGAATCTTACCGTCTTCAATCTCCCATTCCGCTCCAATGTGAGCGCTCGGTTTATCTGTTCTGTATTCACTAGGCCCTCTGATCCCGGTGTGAGAAGAATTCAGATATCCTATCAGCATATTGGCATAGTCATAAAAATCCGTATCCTCGCGCACTTGCTGCAGAACAGGCCTGTACTGCTCATAGAGTTTGGACCAGTCAACATCATGTAAGTTCTTATCATAAAAATAATACTGTAGCGTGTAATACAACTCCGCCAACATCTGCTCGTAATCAGCTGTCTTGTCCACCTCAATCTTGGTATTAAAGGAAATGGATTTGTTTCTTTTGCCGGCCAGGTCGATGCGGCCGACCTTCCCCTGGCTGAGATAATATAGATATTTACCTTTGCTGTCGGTCTGAAGCTGTCTTGGAGAGAGGACCACCGGCATAAACGGTTCGTATTTTCCACGTTTTTTCTTCTCCAGACTTGTGGTCCAGAGATGGCTCTTTCCATCAATATTGGAGACAAAATAAACAGTTTCTTTATCTTTGGGAGATAAAATAAATCCCCCGTCATTGCCCAGAGTATTGGTCACACGGAGCGTCTGACGGTCAATATCTTCCAGGTTTAACCGGACCTTAATCTCAATCTTCTTTTCCGTATTGTTCTTTTTCCCTTTGTCCTCTTTTTTCTTTTCTTTAAAGAGTTTTTCAAATGTATCTTCATCGAATTTTGTTTTCTGCGGTTCTAGATTAAGTTGATAAATGTCCCATTTTCCTGTGAATTCCGGGAAACTGTGACCGAATCTGTTGGAGCGGAACAGGAGGAATTTCCCATCCGGAGACCATAACGGACTGCTTTCATCATAAGCTGTATTGGTGAGCAGGATGGGATCTCTGCTGAGGATGTCCACAGCATACAGATCCGTGTTGGCGTTGCGCCGCACTTCTACTGCCACATACCGGCTGTCCGCAGACCAGACCGGAGGTGACGCCCGCAGGCCATAAACATCGCCCTCAAAAACCAGTGTGTCTTTTTGAGTAGCTGTTTCGATGAGGCGAAGCTGCCGTTTGCTCCTGTAATAGGCGATCCATTTCCCGTCCGGAGAAAACCTGGGTTTTAATTCGTCTTCCTCGTTCTGAGTCAATCTTTCCGGTTTCTTACTACCAAGTGCGGCCACTTTATAGAGATCCGGATTGGCCTCGATATCCGAGACATAGACTAGATTCCGGCTTTCCCTGTCCCATTCGACATCACGCTCGCGCCAGGGCGTTTGCGTGATGTTCCGAGCATATCCTCCGTCCGTGGACAAAACAAAGATATCTCCCCGCACCACTGCCGCGATCTTTTTCCCGTCCGGAGACAGACGGAATTCCGAAACAGGCGCGTTATCGACAAAAAAGCTCTGGTTGGACTTGGTCTCAATGGGAGCATCAATATTAACAGTGCGGGATTGTCCCGTCTGCAAATCTGTAAGCCATATACCAAAATCCCTTTCATAAACTGCTAAAGGAGTCCTGCTCGCTACGGAAAACCATGTGATGTCTTTCTCTGAAAATTGTGTAACAGCGGTCAAAGAGGAACCATCTTTTGATACACACCATATATTTTTTGTTCCATACTCCCGGTCGCTGATAAAATAGATCTTCTCGGCATCCTGGCTCCAGCCAGGCCAGAAACAGTTGCTGTTTTCCCCAAAGATTTTTTGTGCAGTATTTTCCGCAAATCCCTTCATCCAGATCGTTGAGGTATTGCTCCCTCTGTATCCCCTGCGCCACCAGGAACCATGCTCCATGCCCAAGGCAAACAGGAAGCTTTTCCCGTCCGGACTCACCCTGGCATGATGGGGCCAGCTCCAGTATGTATCCAGGATAGGCATGGGATTTCCTCCTTCAACCGGGATCTTAAATATGGAGGACATGGAGGACCGGCTCGATTTAAACAGAATCCACTGTCCATCCGGAGTGAAATCCGAGGCTGTATCGTCACCCGAATGAAAGGTCAACTGCCTGGGAATTCCCCCTTCCGCCATGACGATGTATATGTCATTGTTTCCCATGCGGTTGGACGTAAATACTATCCATTGACCGTCAGACGACCAAAATGGCTCCCTGTCATAGGCCACATGGTCGGTCAGTTTGACCGCTTTTCCTCCGGTGGCAGGCACGATCCACAGGTCCCCCATGTACGAGAAAGCAATTCTTGCGCCATCAGGAGACAGGGCGGGAAAACGGGCTCCCACTAACCTCTGTCCTGCAAAACCCGGACTGAGAAATATCCCCAATAAAACCAATAGACCAAAAAACAAAACAACCGATCTTCTCATGACATTCTCCTTTGCTTTTCATGCGGAAATATATTCAGGCTAACACAGGAAATCAAAGATTTCCACACACAACCTCACTTTCTGAAAAAGAGATAAAGGCAGGAATGGATATCTTATGCTTTCAACAGTACCCAGACTCCGATTCCAATAAATCCAATCCCAGCAATATAGTGAATATGCTTTTCACTCACATATTGAGAAATGGCAGCTCCGGCCAGGACACCTATTGCCGATGCTAAAATCAGGGCCAATGATGCTCCAAGGAACACGCTTAGCCTATTGACTTCTTTATCTGCTGCAAAAAGCAGTGTGGCAATCTGTGTTTTATCGCCCAGCTCTGCAACAAATACTACGGAAAAAACAGTAAACAATGCCTTTAAATCCATTATTTTTCCTCTTGTATATTACATTCTGATCATTAAGAATTAATGCATTTTAACCTTTCCTCTAAAAAGGCTCGGACAACAGCATACGCCTCTTCCTGTTCAGAGCCAAGATTCAAGACATCGCGTATCTTTTCCAGATAATGTCTTTCTTTGATTACCTCAAAAGTACGGGGAAAATTGATGTCAAAGACCCAGCTCATCTGAAGCAATTTATAATCATTCAGGGTTTTCAAGTCATCAAAACGGACATATTCCCTGGCTAAAACACAGGCCTTGACCGAATCAGATATTACCGGTGTATCCGGTAAATTATGGACCAGGGCATTGTTATTGACTGCCTCTCTATTTTTATAATAATGGGTTACAATGTTCAATATATCCAGCTTGTCCGCATCTCGTAAAAGCCTTGAAAAAAACATATACTCAGGATCCGCAGTTTCAGGAATTTTCACCATATTGTGACAGGATATCACCCAATAGATCAAATCCTTATGAGACTGATCCAGGCCTTCCAGTATTGACTCTTTTTCCAGCACTTTAATCCCGAGAAGAGCATGATCCTCTGATCTCTGATCGGAAAATGTTCTGTACTTTTTATACTGTTCAAACCGTCCGATATCGTGGAACAGGGCTATAATCTCAGCCAGGACAAGCTTTTCGGTATTCAAATCAAGGCTGGCGCCTATGTCCTTTATCTCACTGCAAACATTTTGTGTGTGTTTTTCCTTTAAAACAATATTGCGGTGGATTTCTTTATCGGATGAATAGAAGGATTTTACAAAACCATTAAACCAGCTCCTGTAAACTCCAAGTGTTTTTTTATCCAGCAGAGCTGCAGTTTTCATAAATACACACCTAATCCGCATAAGGATCGTTGGAGACCCGGAACATATAATCCGGATCGATCCATGGATCATCATTCTTGTGCTTCCGCATCAAATTTATTTTCTTTTTCAGAAGTGTTCCAAAATTATCTCCATAAATAAAGGGCGTCTCTCCGCTTTCCGATACGATCATCCATTCGACCGGGGAGCTTTCCCAAAGATCCAGTAATTCCAGTGTATTATGGATCTCCCGTTCGATCAAATCATCCAGGATCTCCCGGCAGGATTTCCGGACCTCCGGTTCTGATGTTTCAAGAAATTCATGCACAGCATATATCCAGGCCGCCGTATTGCGCAGTGTCTCATAAAGGGATTTTAAAGCACGGCACCGGTCATAAAGATCGTAGAAAACCCTGCGGGTTTTTCCGTCTTCTTCCTCTTCATTACCGGCTATCACTTTTTTTAACATCTTAAGAGCTGAATCCAGTGTGCCTCTGACATTTTCATCTATTCTTTTATAAGCCTTTTTTGCATGATCTTTTGTAATCAGTTCAAAGAGCACATCCTGCGAAAGATCAACACGGTTGGGATTGTGGATGGATGTACACATAAAATGCTCGTAATAGGCACGATCGATCTCAGGGATCCGGTCGATGTCCGGGACAAGGGGACGGACAAACAGTCTCTGCCAGACGACTCCATAATGGGAATAAATGGAAAGCGGGACAGAGGCACGCACGGCCGTATCGATCAGACGCCAGATTTTAACCAATAGAACTGCATTTATTTCACCTGCATAATCTTTTGCGATGTCAGACACCGCCTTTTCGATGTTCATCTTTGCATCCAGCTGGAACCGCCGGAACACTTCATGGTTCACCGAAAAAGGAACCTTTCCAGGAGGTTGTATCCCGCCAAGATGAGCCAGTGACTCAACCCCAAGTTTGTAAGCAGAGAAAAGTTTATCATATGTGAGCCAGGGGAAAGGAATGCCCAGCAATGGCTCATGGTTGGTATGTGAGCCGAAAGAGTGATAAAAGAACCCTTCGCTGTTCTGTTTATGCAGTTCGTCCAAGCTGGTTTTCTCCTCTGCCTCAAGACCGCTGTGAAGAGCAGAGCCGATAACTTTAATATCCGGGTATTCGGGATGATGGAAATTGGCTTCCCAGCCTTCGGTCAGCAGAGAATTGGCCTCAACATCAATTCTTTCCTCCAATCCAGGCCAAAGAAATTCTCGCTCTCCGTAGAATGATTCCAGCCGCGTAATGACTCGAAAATCCGGATTCACCTTTAAGGCAGTATCACGCACAAGGCGAAAGAATTTCAGCACATTCCGGGAGGCGGTCCTTGCGATCTCCCTATCATCCTTCCATTCCCTTATCAGATAGGCTCCCCCGTTTCTTCCCACATACAGAGATTTTGTGTGCTCAAAACCGGCTCCGCTATCATTTGTCCAAATGGTTATAAACTCCATTTCCGGGACCTCGATCATCAGATTAGTCATCAGTTCAGCATAATGCTTTTGCACAACAGGATGAGCAAGCGCAAGCGAGTAACGAGGTTTAAAACTTCGGAACGGATGATCAACGCGAGCCCCTCGCAGTGTGGGATACTTCTGTAAAAGCTCCTCCGGAACCGAACGGGGCTCAAAACAGAGAAGTCCAGGGATCAATCCATATTTCAATGCCAGGGCTGCATTCTCCTTTAACCGTAAAAGATTGGCCTGAAGGTACTCTTCCGGATAGATCCCTTTGTTCAGCCGGCTTGACACAAACTGGTCCAGAGCAGGGCAATAGGTATAAAAATCCGGGTAAAATTCTCCGGACACACCTTTCTCATAAGGGAACAGAGCAGCAAGGGCATTGACCTCGATGTGGGTAAATCCGAGGCGGGCATACTCACGGATGTATTCCTCTCTGCGGAATCCCCTCATCATCCGGGCATATTGGGTAAGAAAAAGATCGAAAGTTGATTTTTCCCGGGAAAAGCTGATCTTGCGAAACCATACAAATTTCTCCCTAATATTCTCATCCAGCAAATTTTCAAAAATATGGCAAAAGGCAGTATAGAGAAAACAAGCTCTTGAACTAAGAATCCATGTACACTGATTCTTATCTAAAAAAAACAGGACCCATTCCTTTTCTGTTGGAGAAACCCCGGCTTCATCCAGGATATGAGAAAACCGATCTCCATGGGCAGCCACATTGATCGCCCCTTTTTTCGATTGAAAATTCTCCAAGTCTGACGGCCGGATATTGATATTGTTACTGCAGTACCCCGAAATTTCCCTTGCAATCGTCTTTTCAACCAGACTCCCGGCTTCCTGAATCCGGATCTTTTCAGCCTGCTGTAAAATGTCTCTCAGTCTCATTCCAGCCTCCAATACTGATTTTCCTCTTTCAAACTGGAATAGTAGAACAGGAAACCTGAATTATCAATGAAATTAAACTAGCCTGGATTATTCACAAGAAATTATGTTAGGCTATCGGCAGTTTTTATGAATAAAGCAGGCTTGGATGGGACCGGTTTGGGCAAGTGGAATTCAGTTAGCCTGGGGAACAAAAATTGCCGGCTGCTCCTTTGACAACGATTCTGATAATTTTTCCGCAGGCACCGGATAACAAAAAAGATAGCCCTGCGCCATATCACATCCCAATTCGCGTAAAAATTTCAGTTGACTTTCGTATTCCACGCCTTCAGCAATAACCTTGATATTAAGACTATGGGACATGGTGATAATGGCTTTTATGATCTCGCGGTCACTGGCATTTTTCGATATCCCCCTGATAAAAGACTGGTCGATTTTCAGCTTGTCGATCGGCAGCTTTTTCAGATAACTCAATGATGAATAACCTGTGCCGAAATCATCTATGGAAAGCTTAATTCCCAGATCGGCAAAACCTTCCAGAATCCTGGATGTGACCTCTGTCTGAAGCAATATGCTCTCGTTCAACTCCAGTTCAAGATATTTTGGATTAAGCCCTGTTTTTCCCAATTCATCAGAAATCATTTTTACAATTTTTTGCTGTTTAAACTGCCGTCCTGACATATTGATAGCCATATTCATTGGAGAATAACCGGCATCCTGCCAGGCTTTGTTCTGCTTACATGCTGTTTGGAGCAGCCATTCTCCAATGGACATTATCAACCCTGTTTCCTCTGCAAGCGGGATAAACTGCCCAGGGTATATCAACTCTTCAGAGTCTGGATCCTTCCAACGGATCAGCGCCTCAACCCCGACAATCTTGTTCGTCTTGAGATCGATCTGTGGTTGGTAATGAAGGAGAAATTCGTTTTTTTCAACTGCTTTCCTCAACTTGTTTTCCAGGACCAGATGTTCAAAGGCTGCAATATTCATTGCTGGATTATAAAACTGATAATTATTTTTGCCGATATCTTTTGCCTTGTACATGGCAATATCTGCGTTTTTGACAAGCGTTTCATAATCATCACCATCTACCGGAAATTGACTGATCCCGATACTCGCTCCGATAGAACACTCCTGTCTGTCCAGATTAAAGGGAGAAATCAATGAATCGATGATCCTCTGCGCTATTATGGCCGCATCCTGCGCCCTGGTGATCCTGGGCAATATGATCATAAACTCATCTCCTCCCACCCGGGCGACTGTATCTGAATCACGCACACATTCGATCAGACGCAGCGCGACCTCCTTCAACATGTTATCTCCCGCTTCATGACCCAGAGTATCATTGATCTTCTTGAAATTATCCAGATCGATAAAAAGCAACGCCAATGTGTAATTATTCCAACGCGCTTGGACCAGCGATTGACTGAGCCGTTCGATCATATGCGCCCGGTTTGGTAAACTGGTCAACGAGTCATAATGAGCTAAAGATTGAAACTGCTGCTCGATCATTTTTCTTTCAGTAATATCTCGCACAATACCCGCCAGAGCAATATCGTTTTTCCTCTCATCCTTGATCAAGGCCCTTGAAAGTAAGACCGGAAACATGCTTCCATCCTGTTTTCTATGCAGGAATTCTCCTTTTAATCCACCGCGAAGTGCTTTTGGAAAAATGCTCAGACGGTATTCATTTTCCGTATCCTTGTTCCATAGGATCGATGCGTTTTTCCCGACGATCTCTTCTTCCCTATACCCGTATGTTCTGCAGAACGCATCATTGACATAAATAATCGTGTCTTCTATGTCTGTAAAATAAATACTGTCCTTGATATCCATTACAGCATGGGAGAGCATCTGAAACATTTTTTCATCTTTATGATGCTTTAATGCATTCTCGATGACCACTGGAAGGACTTTTAAATAATTTCTTTCCGGATCTTTGATCAAATAGTCAAGGGCTCCTGATTTCATAGCCTTAACAGCCACTTCTTCATCCCCTGAGCCAGTCAACATGACAAAGGGTGTCTCAACTAAAGAATCAAAAATATCAAAGGCTGTTCCGTCTGTCAGCATGTAATCCATGAGAACGATGTCAAAATTGTCTGTCTTCAAGTGTTTTTTAGCATTCTCCACCGACTCAACCATGACATATTCATACGGAAGCTGTTGATTTTCCACCAAACGTTTAAAAGCTTTTTGATCGATCTTGTCATCCTCGATAAATAATATCTTAGCTTTCATGGATTTTTTCCTTCCTTTTTTATCAAACCGATCACTCCGGCAGTTCACTTAATTTCCAATACATATGAATCGTCTTTATCACATCTACAAATTTTTTATAATCCACAGGTTTAACCATATAACCGGCTACACCCAGATTAAAAGAATCGATCCGGTCACTGTCAGCCTTTGATGTTGAAAGGACGATAACTGGTACTTTTTTTAATTCATCATCATTTTTGACGATCTCAAGAAATTCAAGGCCGTTCATCCTCGGCATATTTATGTCCAGCAGGATGATCGCCGGTTTCTGATATTTTTCATCATTCAGATAAAACAGGGCTTCTTCTCCATTATTGGCAATTACCAACCTGTTACTGACGTTTAGCTCCTTAAGAGACCTTTTCACGGTCATCTGGTCCACAAGATCATCTTCAACAAGAAGGATTGGTTTGTTTGGGTTCATTTGTTTCCACCCTTTTCACCTTCAATACTCTTTGCAATTGTAAAAAAGAAAGTACTCCCTTTTCCAAGTTCGGATTCCACCCATATGCGGCCTCCATTCATTTCCACGATCTTTTTAACAACAGCTAGGCCAATTCCAGTGCTTTCCACTTCATCCCTGGCTTTGAGCGTCTGGAAGATCTGAAATATCTTCTTGAAATATTTTTCATCGATCCCTGGTCCATTATCAGAGATGAAAAACTGCCAACAGTCATCTTTCTCAATACATCCAATCCTGACCAAGCCCTGCTCTTTGTCCATATATTTAACGGCATTGCTTATCAGATTCTGAAAGAGCTGACTCATACGTGTCGGCTCACAGAACACGGTAGGCAGGCGGCCGTCGATCGAAATCATTATATGAGAAGGTAGAGAAAGGGAATCGATAAGCTCAATGACTACCTCATTCAAGTCGACCTCTTCTTTCTCCTCATTTACTCTCCCCACACGGGAGTAATGCAGGATCCCATCAATAAGGTTCTGCAATCTATTGACGCGGTTTACGAGCAGTCCCAGTTGTTCTTTGCCATCTTTATCCAACCGGTCCTTGTAATCTTCCTGAATCCACGTCGCAATAGAGCTTATACCTCTAAGAGGCGCCTTCAGGTCATGAGAAACGATATAGGCAAAATCGTTCAATTCTTTATTGACACTATCCAATTCCTCAAGAAGGCGGTTCTGCTTCAGTTCTGATTCCTTTCTTTCTGTTATATCCGCAGAGACCAGGACAATGCCCTGCTCCTGCTCATCCGCTCCCCTCATGACCGAAGCAGAAAACAGAACAGGGATACGGTGTCCATCCTTGGTCTTAAAGCTGGTTTCGACGTAGCGGATAAATCCTTTGTTCAGAAGCTCATCAAAGCTTTTTTTAAAAATAGCAGACTCATTAGCAAAAATATTTTCCAGGGGCATTCCATGAAATTCCTTCTTGCTGTACCCCAGCATATCGCAGGCCGAAGAATTAACAGTTTGAATGTATCGTTCCGGGGAAGTGACGATCAGACCACCATGCATGGAGCGGACGATGTTATCCACATAATCCCTGGATATGGTTGTTTTCTGCAGGTTTTCCGTCATTTTGTTGAACGAGACAGCCAGCTTTCCCAGCTCATCCGCAGTACTCAGATCGATCCGGTGGTCATATTTTCCTTTCCCGATGGTTTCAGCACCTTTTTTCAACACATTGATGGATTTGACAACATCTGAAAGGAGCCGGTGTGAAACAAATAGGATCAACAGGCAGATAATAGCCAGAACTTTTACTCCCTGCTCCAGCTTTTTATTCATTTTAGAAACATCCAGAGACGCTGCCTGTCCTTTTTCATCAAGCTGAGTCCAGGCAATAAACCCTGTGATAAGGAAAAACATTAAGCCAATCAGAATGATGATGACAGATAACTTGGCTTTAATACTCATTCCATTTTTTCTTTTTATAAGATGCTCACTGTTTTATTCGGTCCCAAGCCGGATTTTTTGAGCCGACTTTTTAGGCTTTTTATCCGAACAATTTCCGCTTTATATCAAAGTAAAGATATAGAAATATCAATATCTTGTAAATAACCCTCAGGGGTGAAATTGCCCTCACCTGAAGTGATTTACGGTTCGGCGCCAAGTCTTTAAAAAGTCATAAATCCCAGCTCTCTCAAAGCAAGATATGCAGCCCCGAATACTCCGGCAGAGTCTCCCATTTTAGCCTTAAGAAGGGGAAATGAGCCTCTTGGAATCCCGAAAAGGGACTTTTCAATAAAGGCAGGAACTTTTTCGTACCATACGGACAGATTGGAGACTCCTCCTCCCAGGATGACGGCTTGAAGATCCAGTGTGTTTATCACATTGGCAAATACCTCTCCCATGATACGGCAGCTTTCAACAAAGAAATCTTCTGCCTGAGAATCTCCGTCCTGGAAGAGTTGAAAGGTCTCTCTTACATTCAGCTTTTTTCCACTTAGATCAAAAAATCGTCGGGAGAGGCTGGGACCGGACAGATAGGCTTCAGCACATCCCCTGCGGCTGCATTCACATAATCGGCCGTTGATGTCGATGCTTGTATGACCAATCTCTCCGGCAGCACCCCTTTTCCCACGGTAAAGCATATTGTTCAAGATCAGGCCAGAGCCCATACCTGTTCCCAGAATGACGGCCATAATATGTGTATACTTTCCTTCGCATCCTGCAAAAAATTCCGCCAGAGCTAGACAATTGGCATCATTTTCTACAAGGAGGGGAACGGACAATCGATCCCGCAACCGGCTGATAAATCCGCGCTCCTCGTAAACAGGAGTATGGGGAGCGCCATAAAGCCTGTCTTCGTCTTTAAGATATGTTGCTGGAGTTCCCATCCCGACAGCTTTAAAAGAGCGGCCTTTAGCTACAGTACGGATGACCTTCTCGATATTTTCCAGAACATGTTCCACCCCTCTGTATGCTTCTGAAAAAACCCGATAGCGGTCCAGGCAGTTCCGGTCTGAATCAAGAAGGCAGGCTTCGATCTTTGTACCTCCCAGATCCACCCCCACCACATAGGTTTTAGTTGTTTCGTTCATCCCTTTTGTCTCGTTCATTCCGTGAATAGTTCAGATCACTTCTCCAGAGTTTTGGAAATGCTATTCCATGCTTCAAAAAAAGCTGCAATATTTTCAGGTCTAGCTTCAAGACCGAACTCACATTGGGCGATAACACCTCCCTTGTTATAGAGGCCAGCGTACATTTGATCGACAGCTCTCTTTATTTCCTTCACTGACCCATGGGGCAACAGATTCTGCCGGTCAACTTCTCCCCAGAAAGTGACCTGTCCGCGGAACCTTTCCCCTAACTTATCGACCCCCATGCAAAAGATCTGGGAATTGATCGCATCGATCCCGATCTCGATCAGATCCGGATAGATCTCCATGATATGGCCGTCCGAGTGCATAAAAACATATTTTCCACGATGATGCGCCGCTTCAACATATTCTTTGTACATGGGCTTAAATATCTTTCGGAACACATCCGGGGAGATCATCAAACCGGATTGTGTCCCCCAATCGTCCATCAGGGTGATCGCATCCACATCCGTCCCGGCCCAGAGTTCAACTTCCTTGAGATACAAGCCGTGTATCCTGCCCAAAAGTTCGAACAGTTCAGGCGGCTGTTCAATGAGGTCGATCATTGACTGCTCCATAGTCCGGATGAACTGCAGACGCTCAAGGGGGCGCTGACAGGTTCCGGCCAGCACAAATTTGTCAGAACTCCGGCAGAATGCGTTTATTATTTCCTTGTCCAGGGACAGGATATTTTCCGGCGGTCGAAATTCGCCAAGCTTACTCCAATCAAGGATGAGCGGCTCACGGACAATGCCCATGACCCCGTCCTGTGGGTTTGAAAACCTGCAACCCCATTCATCGATATAGGTGCCGGCCTTGTACTTGTCTCCAGAAATAGCAAGGGGGATGGAATAGAATGCAGGGGCCTGAACAATATCGTCAGGATATTTTGACTTTAGAACTTTGATCCATTCCGGGTGTTTCTTCTCAGCCCAAGGAAGGATCCATGCATGACGGGGAATACGCGAAGGCAATTCAAAGTTCAGCGTTTTTATGACCAATTCCCATGATCCGGAATTCATCACGAATTACTTCCCTCTGAAAATTTTCCATCCGGGAAGAAGGAATATCCATCCAGTTTCACGGGCAAACCTTTTCCTCCCCAATTTTTTCCCTGTTCCGAAGGCAGCATGCCTGTTGAATAACACTGATGAAAGGTCTCAGCCAAATCCCGGACCCAGTACTGCCCCTGGTTGTTTTTATGTATGTCTTCATCTGGAAATACGCCGACATCTTTAACGGATTCCTGTATGCCGTTGATGCAAACGGTTTGGGAACGGGCGGCTTCAGGACCGCACAAAACAGGTGTTTTTTTTTGCACGGCATGGACAGCCTGGTGCAATTTCCTGAAAGGTTGAATATCCGGATCTCCATATATCTTTTGTGATCCGTTTTTATGGATGGCCAGGATCTTTTGTCCCATCCCATCATATTTAATGACCGCGTCATCGAACTCAAATACAAAAACAGGCCCAAAGGAATGCTGCACTGCATGTGACGCGTAAAAGAGCAGTTCCACACCTGTTGATGTATTAATGCGGCAGGCGATCGAATCATAATTTTCTATATGATAGGCCCTGTACACTTCCGCCTTAATGGATGACGGTTCTGCACTGGTATTGATGCTATTCCCAAGACAGTAAAACATATTATGTAGATAGTGTGCCGCAGCATTGTTGGCCGGGCTGTCCAGGACCCACCGCCCTTCCCTGTCTTTTATTCTTCCTGCCCAGTCATTACGCTTAAAATAGCTCAACTTTCTCGGCCAGAGACACAAGCATCTCATTCGGATTGGACCACCAAATCTGCCGGCCTGAATATCCTGTTTTAAATCTTGAATGGCCGACGAAAAGGACCATTGATAACCTACCCTTACATGGCGTTTGGAAAAATCTTTTATCCGAATCAACCTGTCCACATCCTGAACTGCAGCGCTGACCGGTTTTTCACACAGAACATGGCTTCCATGCTCAAGAGCTATGCAGCTCTGGGAAACATGGTGCTGAATAGGTGAGGATACCACAGTCAGATCTGCTCGTTCTCCTTCTGCAAAACAGTTCTCCAAATCATGGTAAACAGGGATATCTCTATTTTTCAATTCTGAATAGATCGCTGAACCCTCTGGAAAAGGATCCACAGCTGCAACCAACTGAACAGCTCCTTCAGGAAAATCTTCAAGCAGGGCTTTGACATAATGATACCCCATACCGCCGATCCCAACCATAATCACAGAAACAGGGGTTCTTTTCATTTCTCCATCAAATCCGTTTCATGAATTTTTTTACTATCCAGGTCCACTGTCAGAGTCTTGATCTCAAATCCCTCTAAACGGACTGAATACAATAAGTCCAGCACAGGAATGGATAGTTTGGTATGCCGTATTTTTCCGGTCGGTTCGAACAACCGGATGATCAGCCGGTTGTTCTCTTCATCCAGCTTCACAGCAGTAACCTGGACAACATCATCGCTGAGGGACAGACCAGGCATGGGTTTTCCCCCCTCTCCTTCTGGAAAACAGCAGAAAGCCAGAGGTTCCTCATTTTTTACCAGGGCTTCCCGGTCGATCTTTTCCAACCTCTCTGAAGCAGGGCCGCCATTGACCCAGAAACGGAATACTCGCTCTCCCTGGTCGATACGGGGAATGAACCGGTCTTGAGGCACAATGGGAACATTTTCCCCGACAGGATGGGCCGCATAGGCGGCTGATCGCAGCATGGACAATCGTATCTCTCCCTGATAAAAATCAAACCCGTAAGTTCCCTGATTGATGACAGTCATGGCGTGGATTTTACCTGTGGAAACTACAGCTTCCCATTTCTGGGCTACCTGTTCACTCTCACAGGAATAAAACTCTTCAACACCATATGCGACCTGACCAAGACATGTGCCGGAAGAAAAAGGAGTCGGGAAGGAAAGTTTTAGCATGGTGTTTTTTTCCTGCCAAAAAATCCTCAGCCGGATTTCAAATTCACTTCCCTTTTTCGGGAATATATAGTGCAGGCAGAGCGATGACCGGTTATAGGAAAAAAGCGCCTCCACAACAGTGCGGAGCGGTCCATCCTCAATGATCCTGATAGGAGAAAGATTGTCTGCAAAAACTCCGGCCATCCGAGCGCTCTCTTGAGGAGAGGTCAACTTAAATTTTCCTTTGACCTTTCGGAAACCCTTTACCTGCATTCCCCAGGGATCGGCATAGTCCTCCAAAACAAGAACTTTCAAACCGTTATTATTTAAATAGCTTTCACCTTTAACCTTAAAGGAGGAAAGCCACCCGGTTTCCGGATGGATGACAAACTCGGCAATATCAGATTGAAAACAATACTCTTTCCTGCCCTTAAGACTTTGTGAAGCCTTGACTTGCTCTGTCTTCAGGTAACAACTGTAGCAATGCATACTGCTGGGCAGAAGAGACGCAGAAAAAACCACTTTTTTTCTCCAATCTATGGCAATATTACTGCTTTCCTTTTCCAATTGAGAGGGAATCACATGGTCTTCTTCGGAGGTGATGACAGGTATTCTCCGTATATTCCGGTCATGGACAGGCTCGGCCGGCTGGAATTCCACAACAATCTGTTTTTCAACAGGATAAGGATGCGGGTTATAGACAAAGATCGGAAATTCATCTTCACTGGCCCGGGGCTGGCCTTTGAGCAGCGCAAAAAAAGCTCTGGCTCTGACCCTAGAAAGGATCTCCATCCCATGTTCCATTTTTCGGAGCGCCTGGATCTCGACCTCAGGAATGGCGGATCCGGGCAAAATGTCATGAAATCCACAAAATAGCAGATCTTCCAGCGCTTCCTGAAGCGCAGCAAATGGATAGACCATTACACCAGCCAGAGAAGCATGGGATGCCATTTTTTCCGTCAGGTAATAGGCATTTTCCAGTGCCCTGTAGCCCGATTTAATCCGGGACATAGACGTGTAACAACCCACAGCCCAGGGATTCAGATCCTGCTCGACCCGGGAGTACAGCTTCTTAACCGATTCCAAGGCATTGAAATAATCTTCAGGAATAGAATGTGATATCTTCCACTCTTTTTGCTCCGACATATATCGACCAAGCTTTTCCAGATCCTCCCTGGAAGGCCCTCCCCCATGATTGCCGATTCCCCAGAGAAGAAGCCCTGTCTGCTTTTCACTATTTCGGGAAATCCAGAGTTTTACCTTTTCAACAGCTTTTCCCCTCTCAGAATTGTAGTGGTCCGCTGCCCTATGGGCTAGAATTTTTGACCCGTCATACCCGACCCAAATAAAATCATCTGACGGAAGAGACAGATCATTCTGACCTGGGCGGCAGAACAGATAAGAGGAATATCCGGATTTTTTCAATATCTGCACCAATCCCCTTGTGTGGCCGAAGGAGTCAAAATTGACTGCAGTCTTTGGCTCTATCCCAAAATGTTTTTTAAAGTAGCGCCTCCCTGTCAGGATCTGCCTGACGATCGATTCCCCGGCAGGCATATTAATGTCAGGTTGAAGATACCAGCCTCCCATGATGTACCACTTTTTCTCTTTTACCAGCGCCTGGATGCGGGTGAAAAGATCCGGTTCATACTCCTGGATCCATTGATAAAGAACCGCCTCATTATGACAGAATACAAAGCCGTCATATTCCTCACACATACCAGCTGCTGCCCGGAATGTGGAAATTGCCTCAGCAGCGCCTTCTTCCCATGTCCAGAGCCAGACCGGATCAAGGTGTGCATTGCAGATGAGAAACAGCCTCTTTCCCGTCATACAGCCCTCTGTTTGAATATCATAATAAAAAGTATATCACATCAATTGACTTTTTGTGTATGAATCCATAGTTTAATATAATGAGCCAAATTAAAAGGAATAAAGGCGTTCTCGGCATTTTAACAGGCGGCGGAGATGTGCCAGGATTGAACCCGGTCATACGCGCGATTACCATACGCGCAAACCGCGAAGGATATCAGGTCATAGGAATTCGGAAAGGATGGAGCGGCCTCGTCGGGATGATACGAGAAAAAGATGCAGACAACAGCCCGTTCTATCAGATCCTTTTTGAAGAAACAGTCAACAAGATCGGGCGGACAGGAGGGACCTTTCTTCATACATCCCGCACACGGCCCAGTTATATGCCCCATTTGAATCTTCCGCCTCATTTAAAAGACCGATATAAAGAAGACATCAATGATCTGACCCCCGAAGTTCTGAAAAACCTGGATTATCTGGGCATTGATTACCTCATTCCCATTGGAGGTGATGACACACTCAGCTATGCCACCAGGCTCCATAAAGAAGGAGTTAAGGTCATATGCGTTCCAAAAACTATGGACAATGATGTGCCGGGCACAGATTACTGCATTGGTTTCAGCACATGCGTAACCAGGACCATTTCCATGACCCATGCTCTCAGAACAGCTGCAGGATCGCACGAGCGGTTTCTGGTGATCGAGGTCTTTGGGAGATACACAGGTTTTACGGCCCTGCTGCCAACTATGGCCGGCGCTGCCAACCGGTGCGTCATTCCAGAGCACAAATTTAATATCGAGCAGCTGTGCGAGCTTCTCACTTCGGATCGCAAGACCAATCCCAGCAACTATTCCGTTGTCCTCGTCTCAGAAGGAGCCATGTTCGATGGCAAAGACATGGTCTTTCAAGACAAGGAAAAAGATATGTTCGGCCATAAAAAACTCGGTGGAGTAGGAGACCATATTTCCTTGCTGTTAAAAGAATTATCTCCTAAGTTCAACAACGGCCAGGTTATCAACGTGATCAACCAGCGCTTAAGCTATCTGGTTCGGTGTGGAAATCCGGATGCGATCGATTCTATCGTTCCTATGGCTTATGGCAATCTGGCTCTGGATCTGGTCCTGGATGGCAAATCAGGACGAATGGTCTGCCTCAGAAATGGGCAGTATGACAATATACCCGTAGATATCATCACCAGTAAAAAGAAAGTCGTGGACGTGGATAAGTATTATCATACTGAGAGATTGCGGCCAAAATACAAAAGCTTTCACCAGAAGCCGCAATTTATCGTGACCTCTGATTAACTCAGTAATAATACCAGATGGATTTATATTGTGATGTATCTTCGCCCACCGCTTTTAATCTTTTTAAATAATCGTAAACAGAGACATCTATATAAACGTACGTTTCGGCCAGAGCAAGTTTCTTTTCCCAAGGATGGAATTCGTACACCCTGCGTCCATTAGGCAGGATAGAGATAATGTCGTGGTGCTGCGCAAAGCTGAGGTAGTTCTTCCCGAGTCCCGGAACGTTGAACACTGTTTCATCCGTTCGCACTGTGCCCGTCATGAGGCGCGCTTCTTCCTCCCGTTCTTGAAGCAGTCTCGGAATCGGAACGCGGTATTCGTCTGTTTCTTCTTTACCCTTGGTATTGAATGTATAGTAGGGAGCGACTCCGATCATACGCAGTTTATGGCGCAGGGCCGCTACCTCGAACCTGCGTGAATTATAGAACGTATAAACGAGTTGGTTATAGACCTCCAGGCCGTAGCGTCTGAACCTCTGGACAGCCTTCATGGATTGGGATGTGATCTCGTACGGATGCTCATAATGGGTGACAATTGTGATCTCCCTCTTGCCGGGGATGTGAAAATGGATAATGTCACGGACTAAGGATTCTGTGATCCGCTGGGGCAGTGTGACAGGAGTACGAGTACCAAGCCGGATCCTTTCCACATGATCTATGCTCGAGAGGCGGAAAAGCAGGTTTTCAATTTTCTGGTTGGACAGAATAAATGGATCTCCGCCTGTTACCAGCACCTCATTGATCTCAGGCGTGTCAGCAATCCATTGTATGGCCTTCTCCAATTTTTTCTTGGGCAGGACAGCATGCTTGGAATAAACATCCTTGATCTCCCAGTTGCGCTGACAGTATACACATATCTGAGGACATGTGAGGACCGGTTTCAGGATACAGATCATAGGGTAGCGTCTTGTTATGCCTTCAATGGGGGAAGTGTCCTTCTCCCGCATAAAGTCCATCAAATCCTCCGGATTATCCCTCAGCTCGCACAATTTATTTACATAGTGGAGGGACGGGATAACCTGTGCTCTCACAGCATAGTCCCGCTTTCTCCCAGCTTCGTAATCCAACAGAGATAGATAATAAGGAGTGATCCCAAAGGGCACCCTATATTTGGCGGCAAGTTTCACGGCTTTATATTCAGCGGGAGAAAGATTAATAAGGTTGGAGAGTGTATCCGCATCCCGGATGATGTTTCTTGTTTGCCATTTCCAGTCGCTCCACTCAACATCCGTAGCTTTGAAATATTTTAATATTCTCTGCTTGTTGGCAACTCTCCTGCGCCCAATCTCCTTGTTCAGTCCGGAAGGATAAAGATTCAGAAAGTTCTGCGCCCTGCTGGACATCCTGGAAAGATCCGACGACCTCAGTTTTGCTGCCTTTAGTCCCTTGTACCGTGCAAAAGCCGGCATTTTTTCTTCGTATATCTTTGCCTTCCCGGCAATTCCTTTTAGAAGATGCTCCAATTCTGCCAGAAATCCAGGCGCCGGGATCGGAATATCACGGGAATCATCGGCATATAAAAGATCGTTCAGGTATCCGAGAAAGCTGAAGCCTGCTAGCTGTTCATTCCTGGAGGAAAGGATACTTCTCATCACCTTGATCGCATCCTTAACCAGGATCCATTTGAGATGAGGAATTTCAGAGTCGCCGTCGAATATTGCATCCAGACGAAGGGAAAGCGCTCTTCTTATTCTCTTTCTTTTTGTGGCTAACGAATCCGGAAAAATTAATATTTTTTTTAACTCAGGGTCCAGATCCAGTATTCTACGAATCCTATTCGATATTTTTTCCTTTACTATTTTTTTATTCATGCTTCCTATTCTTCCCCTGTGGAAAAGAAATCATCTCACCTGGATAAGCAGTCGAAGAATTCCGTCAGAACTGTATTAACCCTGCAAATTCAATATTATCAATTACTCTGTTTATAAATGTATCATATTTTTAAAGAATAAAAAAGGGACGCATATCAAATGCCGATAATAAAAATAGTAGTCAAGGATTCGAGGGCCAAAGGCCAAAAGTCTATAGAAGTTTATTGAGGTCCATAGAAGTCTATCGAAGTCGAAGAAGTCAAGAAACTCCATGAACTCAAAGAGCTGGATTCCCGTTTACACGGGAATGACGAGAGTAACGAGATAACGAGACAAACGAGAGTAACGAGGGACCCTTTGCATCAACTACTGGATACTATATAAGAAGTTATGTTAGGCTATCGGCAGTTTTTATGAATAAAGCAGGATAAAAGACTCAGATGGAAATAAAAACAACACGAAAAGACATTATTGAGGTTTATCGATCCTTTAAGATCTGCCTGGAATTTCTCAGTAAAGTTTTCCTGGAAACTCCACGAGTTGAATTCATCGAGCAACTGGTCAAAAAAGACCTGTTTTCAGAATGGCCGCTTCCTGGAAGAGAAGCCATGTCTGAAGGGCTGAGGCTCATGCAGGCCTTCTGCGCCTATTGGCAGCCCTCCCAGTATAAAGAGGTCAGACTGGATTTCACTCAACTTTTTGCCGACGGTGAAAAATTGCTGCTGCTCTCAAACCTGTGCGGGGAAGCGGCCGAAGCCGTGGATGTCGACAAACCGCAGGAGGAAGAACGTTTAAAAGCAGCCATCAAACAATTCCTCCAGGAGAATATGCTGAAATGGATCGATCCTTTTATTCAGCACATCGCAGAAAACGCTGCGACCGATTATTATCGAGGCGCTGCTTACTTGACAAAAGGAACAGTAGAGATGTTAGCTGAATTTACCGGTCTCCCGTCAAATTAAACCTTTAATCAGCGTTTTTTTGCGTTTTTATCCACTTTATACGGGCCGTGCTTGGGCCAGGGTCTGGGATCCCTCTTGATCTTATCAAGGAGCAGTTCGATCCCCTTCTGGAGCTGGGCGTCGATCCCGTCTGCGACTTCTTTGGGGTGAAGGTCAACGATAAAATCCGGTGTGATCCCTTCATTTTCCACAATCCATTTTCCGCTGGGATCATATATCCTGTAATCCGGCGTGGAGAGCCCTCCGCCGTCGATCAGGCTGTAGAAATAGGATACACCCACAAGTCCTCCCCAGGTCCGGGTTCCGACGATCTGCCCCATCCTGCGCATACGGAATTCCATGGGAAGCATGTCCCCGCCTGAGCCAGCCTGCCGATTGGTCAGGCAGACCATGTGAGCCCGTGTTGCAAATTCAGGGATGGTCTGATCATGGGAATAACGCCGAGTCCAGTAAGCATGCACGGGTTTCTGCAGGCGCCGGAGAAAAATATCCGGATCCAGTCCCCCGCCGTTAAACCTGCCGTCGATTATCAGGCCCTTTTTCCGCATCTGCGCATACCAGTATTTTGGAAATTCGACTGAGGACCCAAGATAGGTGTCTGGAAGATGGATGTATCCTATCTGACCGTTGGAAGCCTCTTTGCACACCTTGCGATTGTGCTCGACCCATGAGAGATAACGGAGTTGGCTTTCGCTTCGAATGGGCAAGACCACGATCTCTCTGGCTCCCTCGGCAACCGGCTTGTTGTTGACCAACAAAGTGACCTGTCTTCCGGCAAGATCGAGAAAATAGCTGTATATATTTTTTTCAATCGAAACATCCCGGCCGTTGATCTTCAGGAGATAGTCTCCGGCTTTAACATGGACTCCCGGGCGCATAAGCGGAGGTACGATTCCGCGCGACCAATCCGGTACGTCGTAAATCTTTTTAAACTTGTAACGTTTAGCTGCCGTATCGATCTCCCAATCCACACCGAGCATTCCCATATTGACCCGTGAGGCCTTTCTCCGGACATCTCCGCCGTACACATAGGTGTGGGAAGTGTTCAATTCCCCGATCAACTCACCGATGAGATACTGGATATCCTGGCGGCAGGAGACATAGGGAAGGAGCCGCTCATACTTTGTCTTCATGGCAACCCAGTTAACGCCGTGCATGTCAGGTTCGTAATAAAGGTCCCGCTCCATGCGCCAAGCTTCATTAAACATCTGCTTCCAC
Organism: Acidobacteriota bacterium; assembly: GCA_030669585.1. GTDB lineage: Bacteria > Acidobacteriota > Aminicenantia > Aminicenantales > Aminicenantaceae > DAOVDI01. The sequence continues at coordinate 2,213 of DAOVDI010000016.1, read as the reverse complement.
TCGGCCTTTGGATTCAACCATATCTTCATCCCGGAAAGATCCAGTGCATGTCCCTTGGAGTCTTTTGCATCCGAACTTATGATCCCTACTGACCGGCCCTTTCTGTAGACAATATGCTCACCGTCCGCCGAGAGCTTGTATCCTGAAACGTCCGCAATAACCGGACTGGTCTTCCGCCCTTTAAACGAAAAAGAATAAATAGTCTGGGAACCAGGCCCTCTGAATTCAAAGCGGTTGTAGTCCCCTTCATCGCCATTCATATAAAAGAGGGACGTATCATTGACAGCCAGATTGCGGTAATTGGCTGCAGGAAGAGGCAGAGGTTCGATCCGCTTAGTAATTCCGGCGAAATCAATGCGGACGTTGACTTCTTCTTTGTTTTTTTCGCTGTTCTCTTTTTTGGGTTTCTTATCCACTCCTTCTTCGTCATTCTTAAAAACAAAAAGCGGTTGTCCCTCCTTTTTGAGGGTTAGGCAGTAAATACCGGCTGCATTTTTATAGACCAGTTCCCATTCAAAATCACAGTAGGTGGGATCAAACCGCCGGTTGGAGACAAAAAAGAGGTGCTCCCCGTCCTTGGAGAACACAGGATTAAAATCATTAAAGATCCCCTCGCTGACACAGTGGATCTTTCCGGAATCCAGCTCATAGACATAGATCTTGTTGACCAGATCTTCGTCCATCTTGCTGTATGCCAGATACCGGCTGTCCGGAGACCAGTTGAAGTCGTAAATGGCTTTGACATCCAGGGATACATCCACATTTTCAAAGTGGGCCTTGTCCACCTCGGTGATCTTTTTTGTCTCTACATCCAGGAAGTAACAGCGCAGGGTCTGATCGGCAAAAGCGATTTTTTTGCTGTCCGGAGACCAGCGGAGCGTGTGCCGGTAGCCGTTCTTATGCTGCGTAAGGGGGACGGTTCTGTTTTTTCCCAGAGGATCCACAATATGGATCTCATATTCTCCGCTGCTGTCCGACAGATAAGCGATCTTCTTACCATCCGGGCTCCAAGCTGCATCTTTATCTCTTGCGCCGCAGTCAGAAGACAGGTTTCGAGTGGGACCATCGTTTTTGGGGACAGAAAAAATCTCGCCTCTGGAAACGACCAGAGCCCGCTTGCCCTTTGGTGAAATATTATAATCCGTGATGAATCCGGAAACCTGTTTAAGATAGGGCCGTGCCTCGGCAGCATCGGCCTTGATGTCTATAGGAACTTTCCGGCTTTCACCTGTATTTACATCCAGTGTCCAGAGCGTGCCTCCCAATTCATACACGATCTTATCCATCCCTTCGCTCGGGCGGCGGACATCATACTCTGTGTGGTGTGTGATCTGACCGATCGTGTTTGACTGTGTATCATAGACAAATATATTCAGTACCCCTTTCCGGTCTGAGCTGAAATAGATTTTATCCCCGATCCACATGGGAGTGCGGTCTGTTCCTTCGAACTTGGTCAGGGTCTTAATCTCATCTGACTTGAAATCATAGAGGTAGATGTCCTGGGCCATTCCTCCGGTGTACCGCTTCCAGGTACGGCGCTCCCTCCCCAGTTTATTGAAGGCGATCTTGTTGCCATCCGGCGAGAAACTGCCGGCCGCGGCTTCATTAAGGATCAGTTCCTCCAGGCCGCTGCCATCATGGGAAATGAGAAAGAGCTTGCTGAACCGGCTGTAACTGTGTCGGCCTGAGGAGAAAATGATCTTGTTTGTTTGGGGGTGCCAACCTACAACCTGATCACTTCCGGGATGAAAGGTCACACGGGTAATATTTCCGCCGTAGATATCCATCACATAGACATCGGCGTTACCGTCATATTCTCCTGTGAATGCGATTTGAGAACCGTCAGATGAAAACTTGGGAAACCGCTCCTGTCCATCATGGATGGTCAGCCGGGTGGCTACACCGCCCTGTGCAGGAACGGTCCAGATATCCTCTCCATGCACAAAAACGATGGTATCACCGTAATTATCCGGAAAGCGCATAAGCGGACGCTTCTCGTCTGCAAACAGCATACCATGTGCCAAAAAAAGGCCCATAAGAGCAAATAAAAACAATATTCGACCTAAGACGAATTTTTTAGGGGATAATCTCATAATTTTAGCCTCCAAAACATATAAGATCAGAAGAATTAAGCTAACATATGAACGCAAAATATTCAATTACTTCTGCCAGACCGAATAAATACTTTTTAATAACTTCAATTTCCTATAAAA
>DAOVDI010000089.1 GCA_030669585.1 Acidobacteriota bacterium | reverse complement strand
AACTTCACTTTGGGTTTTTTATTCTTGCCCTTTTTGACCGGAGTTGGTTTCTTTTGGTCCCTGTTCTTGTTCTTGTTAGATTTGGTCTTTTTCCAAAATTTCTCTTTTTTCTCTCTTCTTTTTCGCGTCGTTTCCATTATTACACCTTTTCTTTTCTCTTCCGGCTAAAGCCTCCACATTTGGAGATTGGAAGCTGGAAACAGGTTCCATTAAATCCAAAGCAGGCAATTATTGGTCTAATGCCTGAGCTTTTTCCTTTTTCGCTTTCCTCTTTTCTTTTAAGGTCTTTTTCGGTTTCTTCTTGTCCTGCACTTTTTTTTTGTCTCTGCTTTTAGCCATGTGACCGCTCCTCTACCGGCTGGAAATCTCCATCCTTTTCCGGTTATATATTATGCCATCCCGGGCAAATTACAATTATTTTAACATACTTTTCGATCCAGACCAATGATAATGGAGTCCAATTACTGCCAAGGATTTTCAAGAAATTCCTTTGGTGGTTTTCTATGCGGCCTTAATTTTTATCTGATAGGAGTCCAGATAGGTTCAGTTTTAAAAGTTGTTGTTTTTTCCCTGTCAAGATTCAATATTAGGCACCAGTAGTTGACTGCTTTTCGACTTAGATTTCTGCTTTTCATCAATACATCTATGAATTTTTTCATGCCGTTTTTTTTCTGAATCCGTTCAATATAATCAAAACCACCAAAATTAATTGCCCTCGCAATTTCAATTTCAATAGATACGGAATCAGGATCCCTATCCCAAAACAATTCTTCTCTCATTTTATGAACTCATAAAAAAACTGCTTAATGTCATTCCATTCCTTATTGGACATCCTAATAATTTTACCCGCCTTTTTTATTAACATTATATTGTCTATTTCTTTTTCCGCATCATCAAAATATGCAAAAGATGTCTTCAGATGATATTCATACCTGTTCTCAACACCATATTTTTTTATAACGAATTTTAAGATATTTTCAAAATTATGATTGCTGTTCTTTAACAGAAAAAACAAGTCAACAAAATCTTTTGCAGAGCCGCGTTGAGTTATAGCGAGTGCTTTCATTGTCTCGATGTCCTTAAAAGAAGCTACGGGACAACTGATATTTTTGTCAAGTTTTATGAATTCAATCGGGGAAAGAAGACCATAAGGGAGAAAAAATAATGAAAATTTAACAATTTTATTTGAAACATATAATATGACCGTATTCTCTTCCATTATCTCAACCACAACATTTTTAAAACATTTCTTCATTGCATAAACGAAATGCTCTGAATTGAATTTTTTTGGGGTGAAAAAATCAAGGTCAACAGATATTCTATGGTTTAAAAAAAGGCAAACTGCAGTTCCTCCGGCAAGATAACTTTCTTTTGGAAGAAGCCTACATTTGTTTACCTGAATCAATTGGTTTTTGAGGATATTAAGTATATCTTCCCATTTCATAGTCATATTTTACCATTATAAAGAGTAAGAAAAAAACATACCAACTTTCGATCCTGCCGCCTCTGGATTTAAAGATGTATACCTGTCTATATTGATCTGTTTATAGGCGGTGATTTTTTTTATCACAAGGTCAGGGGCGCTGAAATCGATTTAACCGGCTTGGTCCTCCCCGACAACGCCATTCTGAATTAAGTATAGTGTCCCAATAGTGCCCCCCGAATTATACTGCCCGAACTTTTACTCAGATCTGAGGGCCTCAATAGGCTCTAAGGTTGAAGCTTTCAAGGCCGGATATATCCCAAAAATCAAGCCCACCAGTACAGACAGAATCAGGCCTACACTAGTGGCATCCCATGATTCGATAGCAGCCCAGCCACCAAGCCGCGAGGCAAAGACAGTTACCAGCATTCCCACAACAACACCAAAAAAACCACCAAGCCCAGCGATAATCAAAGATTCAAGCAGAAACTGAGTCCTAATGTCACGGCGACGCGCGCCTATAGCCCGGCGCAATCCAATTTCGCGCCTTCTCTCTCGGCAGGCCGTTAGCATCACCGCAAGAATCCCGATACCTCCCACAAGCAGCGATATGGCTGCCACACTCCCTACCAGCAGAGTCAAGGATCTGGCTGATTCTCTTTCTGTTTGGATCAGAGTGATCTGGTTTTGAATGGTGAAGTCGTCAGGTTTGTCCCGCAATCTGTGTCTCTCACGTAACAGGTCTCTGATTTCCATTTCCGCTTGCCGCAATTGTCCAGAGTTGGCAACCTGAATGTGTATTTTCTGTATATAAATCGTGCGCACCAGCCGGCGCATCGCGGTATTTATGGGGATGAGAATTCTATCATCCCGGTCCACTCCGTTAGCATCCACACCTTTTTCTTTCATTACTCCTACTACATCAAATGGGGCCAGACCAATTCGAATCTGATGACCTATAGGATCCTCATGGTTAAAGAGCTTCTCTACGATCACAGCGCCCACGATCGCGACCCTCTGGGCTGTATTATTCTCAACTGCATCAAAGTGTCGGCCCGTTTCAATTTCAATATTGCGTATCTCAAAAGCAGCCGGTGTGATCCCAACAATATCCGTCATCATGTTTTCCGATCCCCACCGGATATTCATCTTGCGATTGATCTCAGGGGCTGCTTCGACAACGGAGGGACATTTATCCAGTATGGCATCAGCATCCGCAGGCCGTAGAGTCGTCACGATCGATGATTGCCTTTCTCGACCTCCTACCAGAGTTACTTTGCCCGCATTGACAACAATCAAGTTGGTACCCATTTCATGGATCATGTCGAGTACGCGTTTTTGGGCTCCCCGTCCCATGGACACCATGACGACTACCGCCGCAACTCCGATGGCCATGCTGGATATACATAAGGAAGTGCGCAATCTATGTGCGGTGAGAATTTTACATGATAAGACAACTATTTTCGTGACTTTCAAATTCGTCCCATCTCCCAGACGGCTAATGATCGCTTGAATCTTTAGGCTTAGAGCTAAAGTCTAATTCTTTAATCTGACCGTCTTTGAGCTCCAGAATCCGTTGCGCGTGCCCGGCAACTTCCCTGTCATGGGTAACAACAACTATGGTTCTGCCCTCCTTATGCAGACGATGGAAAATTTTTAAAACTTCAGCAGTACTCTCGGAATCGAGATTGCCAGTCGGTTCATCCGCCAGAATGACATCAGGATCATTGATCAAGGCGCGAGCAATAGCCACTCTCTGCTGCTGTCCTCCTGACAGTTCATTGGCCAGGTATTTTGTGCGATCTTCGAGCCCCACATTCACAAGAACCTGCTTGGCACGTGGTATCGCATCGGCTGGATATGTGTCTGCATAAAGGAGCGGTAAGAGCACATTGTCAAGCGCAGTCGTTCGTTCCAAGAAGAAAAACTGCTGAAAGACAAACCCGATGCTCTTGTTCCTCAACGCAGAAATGGCATCATCATCCAGTTGGTAAGCATCAACACCTCCCAACTCAAGCTGCCCGCTCGTGGGCTTGTCCAGGCAGCCGATAATGTTCATCAGTGTAGACTTCCCGGTCCCTGAAGTTCCCATAATGGCTACATATTCCCCCTTCTCAATGAAAAGGGTTATGCCGCACAGCACATGAGTTATCATAGAACCTTTTATATATGATTTTGTGATGTTTTTAACCTTGATCATGCTATCAATCTCGCTCATTTTCTCTATGCTCTTAAAGCATCCACAGGATTTTGGTTTGCAGCTTTCCTGGCGGGAAATATGCCGAAGACAAGGGCAATAAGACTGCAGGTTATAATGGCCGCAACCAGGGCCAGGGGTGTGACCACGCTCGCAGTAACCTGCAGACTCGAAAGGAGAATAGAACCGCCGTATCCCAAAATTGTTCCCAATACACCACCTAACATAGAGATGACAAGAGATTCCATCAAAAATTGTCTGAGGATATCACTTTTCCTGGCTCCCAGCGCCCTCCGGATTCCTATTTCAGCCCTCCGTGCCGAAACCGAGGCGAGCATTATATTTACAATCACTACACCCGCAACCAACAAAGAAACCGCAGCTATTCCGGTAAGCAGATTAATCAGGGATCTCGTTGTGCCATAGGCTAAATCAATAAGATCCTGAGGAGTTCTCATGGCAAAATCATCCGGTTCGCCCTCTGCCAGCTTATGCCTTTTACGCAGGACAGCACGCACATCTTCCACAGTCTTGTCTAAATGGCTGGTATCCCCTATGGTAATTACAATCTGATTCAACTTTATTTCTCTGAAAAGCCTTTTGGAATAAGTGCTGATGGGGATAACAATCCTGTCGTCCCGGTCCCTGCCCGCGGAAGATATCCCCTTCCACTCAAGTTCACCTTTAACATTAAAAGGAACATCCTTGATTCGAATTGTTTGGCCAATAGGATCTGTGTCGCCAAAAAGGTTTTTCTTAACCGTCTGTCCAATCAGGCAAACCCTGGCCGCAAAATTCAAATCCTCACTTGAGATGAATTCTCCCTTGCTGGGACCAAAATCACGGATTTCAGCCCAAACGGGTGTGATTCCGAATATTCTGGATAGAGTGAACTTATCCCCATATTTAACCTCGACTTCCTTGCGGTCTTTAACAGGACTAGCAGCACGAATATTACCCACATGCAGAAGAATGGCTTCGACATCCTCTTCGACCAGAGATACGACCTCGCGGCTACCTGAGGGAAGTCCTGTATGCTTGTCTGTTCCCGGCCTGACCTGCAGCAAATCCTGCCCCTGGCGGTTGACAATATCCATTACTTCTAGGTATGCGCCCTTACTCACACAGATCATCATGGTAAGAGAGGCAACTCCTACGGCTACACCCAGCGCCATAATTAAGACACGAAGCCGGTTGCCCTTCATCATGCGGATCGATTCTTTCGCAACCCGCACCATTCTGTTCATTACTTCTCCTCCTGCCAGTCGCTATGATCCTCAAGCACCTCATCCCCTTCTTTCAGGCCCTCTAAAATTTCAATGAAGCGACCTTGTTTCCAGCCAACCCGGACCTCTTGCCTCACCGGTTTTCCCTTCTCAAGCACATAAACAATGTCGGCACCTTCGGACTTTTTTACAGATCTCGCCGGTATCAGGAGAACATCATCATCGGACCCGAGAAATATGGAAACATTGGCTGTCATTTCCGGCTTGAGAATGACCTCAGGAGAATTCAGGCTTTCAACTAAGACACTATAGAAAACAACATTTTCTTTGAGTATCGCTTTGGGATAAATCCCCACTACCTTTCCTTCGATCTCAATGGACGGAAAAGTCTCAACCTTAAAGACGGCTTTCTGACCGAGTTCGATTTTACCGATATCGACCTCATCCACAAAAGTCTCAACTTGAAGGCGGTCAAGATCAATAATCGTCACAAAAGTGGGGGCGCTCAAACCCACAGCGACAGTTTCTCCCTCTTGGGTTGAGACCGAGGCAATGATTCCTGAAATGGGAGCTCGTAAGATTGCGTATGACAATTCCACCTCAGCGACTCTCAGGGAAGCTCTGGCACTTTCGATTTCCGCCTTCAACCATTGTGTGTCTTGTATGAGCTTTTTTCTGGCTAATTCCAGGGTCTTTGTACTTGCCGCTAATTCCTCCCTAGCTACTAAAAGTTCTTCCTTTGCCTGGTCAACATTCTGCTTAGATGTAAGATTTTCCTTTAGGAGAACGGATTGCCTCTCATACTCTATCGTTTCCAGATCAAGAGTAGCCTGCAAACGACTCCTCTCAGCTTCAGCTCTCTCAATTTCAATAGGGCCGAGAGTCTTAAGGGCGGCAAGATTGATTTGAGCTTTATTCAGCTCGGCTTTTTGTTTATTAACGACCGCTTTCAATTCATCTTTTTCCAGCTCAGCAATGATCTGCCCTTTTTTTACATAATCGCCAATATTGGCTCGAAGATGCTCTACCTTGCCAGGTATACGAGCCCCCAGGCGCACCTCTGCACCCACCTGTGGCTTGACTGTCCCGAGGGCAGTAACTGTCGGGGAAAACGATTGCTTAATGACCCGAACCGTTTTGAACTTAACTTTTCCCCCGCCTGAGGAGCGGCATTTAAACGTCCAGATTCCAATAGCACATACGAGAATGATAAGATAAATCGGGATTTTTAGTGATTTTCTTGCGGATGTTGCGTTCAGGGCAGGGACTTCTGGTTTGACCGCTGGGCGAGGCTTTCTGGTTAGCATGCAAAACTCCCCATGTTACAGAGTGGAAATTCAAAACCTATCACCAAAGGATTTTATCCGAAACATGAACGTATTTCAATATCACATTTGGGGATGCATTGCAGCATTTCCTTTTGTTGTCCTTGTTGACCTTTTCTTGTTTTGTTATGATATTGGGGAAATTGGGCTGTGGACTGAATCTCAAAAAAAAAGTAACCATGAGAATAGTGTCTGAATGAACATGAAGAACGCCCTAAAAATTTGTGTGTTCTTTATTCTTGTTTTGCGGTTGTTTCCCTTCGCCGGCATTTTATCTACACAAGAAAAAATCTCTCCCCGGTTGCTGAATCTGATTGCTCAAAAAGGAGAAAACCAAAGGTTTACTGCTTGGGTCTTTTTTTCGGATAAGGGAACGGACCTGGCCCAGCAGATTGAAACCGCATATCTCTCCTTGAATCCACGAGCTCTGCAAAGAAGGCTGCGTCATCGGGGAAATACAGCGCTTACAGATGCCTATGATGTGCCGGTCAAGGAAGAGTATGTCGATTTAGTGGGAAAGCTTGTTTACCGGATTCGCCATCGTTCCCGCTGGCTGAATGCGGTTTCCGTAGAAGCATCCGGACAGAGTTTGATAAAAGTATCTGAACTGGATTTTGTGAGACGAATAGAAAAAGTGGCCAGTTACAGGTTTCGTGAGCCGCATGTGATAAGTAAGATTCGATCAGAGAAATCAATTCCGGTCTTAAAGAAATACACCCTGGACTATGGCCCCTCCTATTCCCAGGTCACACAATTGAATGTTCCGGCTCTTCACGATATGGGCTACAGCGGTAGTGGTGTCTTGATCTGCATACTGGACGCCGGATTCAAAAACTTGAATCATCAAGCACTTGATCATTTGCATATCATTACTACTTGGGATTTTGTAAATGGAGATCCCAATGTTTTTGACGAGCCGGGACAGATGGGCGTGGGTGAACACGGCACTAAAACATTAGGAACCATTGCCGGTTACCACCCCGGAAGATTGATTGGACCGGCTTATAGTGCCAGCTTTATTCTGGGAAAGACAGAGAATACAACTTGGGAGCGGCATATTGAAGAGGACCATTGGGTAGCTGGCGCTGAATGGGCGGATGGTTTGGGCGCGGATATTATCAGCAGTTCCTTAGGCTATCGGGATCGATTTACCCATGGAGAAACAGATTATTCCTGGAAAGACATGGACGGTCAAACAACGGCCGTAACTCAGGGAGCTAATATTGCAGCCGGCAAGGGGATATTGATCGTCAACTCGGCCGGGAATGAAGGGACGTCTGTTCCGCCTGAGAACTCCATTATCGGACCGGCAGACAGTCCCTATGTTTTGACTGCCGGAGCCGTAAATTCCTCTGGACAAAAGGTAGGTTTCAGCTCAACCGGGCCTACATCTGACGGCCGCATCAAGCCGGATGTCATGGCTCAGGGACTCGATGTGTTTACAGCGGGTATTCATCTTGTGGATGAATATGTGTATCTTGCCGGCACCTCCTTTTCATGTCCGCTACTGGCGGGAGTGGCCGCACTTGTTTTGGAGGTCAATCCCACCTGGTCGAATCAAGATATCATGGCTGCGCTTAAAGCTACGGCCAGCAATGCCGATGCTCCTGATAATCTTATGGGATGGGGAATTGCAAGTGCCTTTGAGGCCGCATTTTTTACTTTAAAATCAATTTATCCGCCTAACTTTTTTTCTTTGGAAAGAAAGGAAAATAATTATGGTTTTTTCGTGCAGTATGTCGACCGTCTTTCCTGGCAAAATAATCCCAGAAATATCTCCCCGGTTGCAAACTATCGCATATATGCCCAGCTCTTGAATGGTTCGAATCAGTCCTTTAGTCTGATTGTAGAATTGGATGGGGGAATTTTGAGTTATGAACGAAGAGGACTCCTGGCAAATGAAACCTTTCTTTATAAGGTTACTTCAGTCAATGCTGCGGGGGAAGAGAGTTACCCCGATTATGTGAGGAATTAAAAGTGAAACAATGACAACCCGGGCTTCAAGAAAACTTTTAGCTCTGTTGGCACTGGTCCTACTTTTTAACCCGGTGCTGCAGGCATTTGATATTGTCGCCGGCCTGAATTTAGGGAAGCGTTTGATTGATGATCCTTTTATACAGGATGTTTATGGCCATGGGTATGTCTTCCAGCCATTTCTACGGTATAATTACACCAACCTGTTGGCCATTGAAGCTGCCTATGAGGGTGGTTATAAAAGAGACGGACGTATTGGTCTTTTTCAGGAGGAAAGCACCTTAAGCATAACAGGCTGGGAACTATCCGGGATCTTATATTACCATATCCACAATTTTGTGCCTTTTATTAAATTTGGAGTGGGATATTATGATTATCGCCAGGATATAGCCAGTGAATTTGTGCGTTTCAAGGTGGATAACCATAAAATCACATATATTATGGGAGGAGGTATAACTATTTTCCTGAATAACAGCTTTTTCTTGAATACTGAAGTCAAATATATCCCGCTTAAGGTCAAACCATTTGATATAGAAATGGATTTAAGCGGAATGCGTTTTATGCTGGGAATTGGATACCGGTTTGCTTTATAAAATCATTAATACTAGTATCGTGTCATGCGTGAAGTATCGTATCGGGCGCTCGTCATTCCCACGAAAGTGGGAATCCAGTTTATTGGGTTCGTTGTCTGGTTTATCTGGATTCCCGTTTACACGGGAATGACGATCATCTTTGCGACATCAC